>JAWOFN010000083.1:0-18801 GCA_046497505.1 bacterium
GAAGGCTTCCACCGGTGTGTCCCGGAAGGGCCCCCCGGAGGCGGTCAGGACCAGCCGTTCCACCTCCTCGTCCGGGTGCTCACCCAGTGCCTGAAGCAGCGCGCTGTGCTCGCTGTCCACCGGCAGCAGGAGGGAGTCCCTGTCCCGGACCGCCCGTCCGGCCAGGCGGGTGACCAGCCCCCCTCCCACCACCAGGGTCTCCTTGTTGGCCAGCGCCACCCGTTTCTTCCTCTCCAGGGCCCGCACCGTCGGGACCAGGCCCACACCCCCGACCAGGGCGTTCACGACCTGGTCCGCTTCGGGATGGACGGCGGCCTCCACCAGGCCCTCCATCCCGGTGGCCACCCGGGTGCGGGACGCCCCCCGCTCCAGGGCCCCTTCCAGTTCCCCGCGGAGGGAGGGGTCGGCGATGACCGCCAGCTCCGGCTGCCAGCGCCGTGCCTGTTCCGCCAGCCGGACCACGGAGGTGCGGGCGGTGAGGGCGGCCACGCGTACCTCCACACCGCGGACCTGGAGGCCCTCCAGGACGTCCAGGGTGCTCCTGCCTATGCTCCCCGTGGAGCCCAGCAGTGTGATGTTCAGCTCGCCCATGTCACGATCGGTCCCTGCAGGGTCTCATGTGACCTCCCGGCCCGCTCGTCAGACCGCCGCCAGGAGGACCAGTACGTAGTATAGGAGGGGCGCGCACAGGAGGGTGGAGTCGAACCGGTCCAGCACGCCCCCGTGCCCGGGCAGCAGGGCACCCGCGTCCTTCGCCCCCGCCCCCCGCTTCAGCCGGGATTCCATGAGGTCCCCCAGCACCGCAGCCGCGCCCATCAGCAGGCCCAGGCCCGCGCCCGCGGGGAGGCTCCACGCAAGATCCGGCACCCACAGGGCCAGCAGCGCCCCAACCGTGCCCGCGCCCGCCACCCCCGCCGCCAGCCCCTCCACCGACTTGCCGGGGGAGACCGCGGGGACCAGTTTGTGGCGCCCCCACCGCATCCCGGCGAAGTAGGCCAGCGTGTCGGTCCCCCAGACCATGAGGAAGAGGCCCAGGACCACCCAGGGGCCCCCTGGCGGCGTGCCCAGGATGCCCTCTCCCCCCCGGAGCCAGAAGAGGTGGGCGAGGGGAGCGGCCACGTACACCCAGGAGAGGGTGACGGAACCGGCCGCGGTGCCCGGTCTCATCATCTCAGGGTGAATGACCAGGTCGAGGAGGACCGCGGCGGTACCGGCCACCAGTACCAGACCCCAGTGGGAGCCGGCGAAGAGCCAGGCGTCCGTCAGGAGGGCGATCCCGACCGCCATGCCCAGCACCCGGACCGCCAGGGCGTCCCTGCCCGGTGCCAGCAGGCGGTTCAGTTCCCACTGGCCCCGGAGGGCGATGACCGCCACCACCGCGAAGAACCAGCCCCCCCCCAGGAAGATGGAGACGGTGAGGAGGGGCGCGCCCACCAGGGCGACCGCGATCCGCAGACCCAGGTCCCTTCCGGACACTACCCGGCCCGCCGTACGATGCCCACTACCGGTTCACCTGTTCGCTGGTCCGTCCGAAACGGCGTTCCCTGCCCGTGTAATCCAGCAGGGCGCGGTAGAACGCCTCCTCGTCGAAGTCGGGCCAGAGGGTCTCGGTGAAATAGATCTCGGCGTACGCGATCTGCCAGAGGAGGAAGTTGCTGATCCGCTGCTCCCCGCTGGTGCGGATGAGCAGGTCGGGGTCGGGGAGGTCGCTGGTGAGCAGGTACGATTCGAACTCCTCCTGGCTCACCGGGCCCGTTCGTCCGGTGGCGAGCCGCTGGGCAACCAGCCGCTCCACCCCGCGGAGGATCTCCCTCCGTGATCCGTAGTTGAGGGCGAGGTTCAGCACCAGGCCGGCGTTCGATGAGGTCCGGTCCATGGCCCGCTGGAGTCCCCTGCGCGGCTCGGGAAGGATCTCACTCAGGTCGCCGGTGATCCGGAGCCGGACATCGTTCCGGTCCAGGTCGTCCACCTCACGCTCTACCGTCTCGGCCAGGAGCTGCATCAGGGAGCGCACCTCGCTCAGGGGACGCTTCCAGTTCTCCTGGCTGAACACGTAGAGGGTGAGGGCCTCGATGCCCACTTCCGCGGAAGCCTCCACCACCCGGCGGACCGCGCGGACCCCCGCCTCGTGACCCGCCACGCGGTCCAGGCCGCGCTGGCGTGCCCATCGCCCGTTGCCGTCCATGATGATGGCCACGTGGGCGGGCAGGTTGCCCCGCTGGAGGAGTTCCTCCCTCAGCCCTGCGATGGCGGTCTCGGGACTCAAAGCGCTCGTCTCTCCCTCGCGTCACGTGGAGGACCGAAACACCGACGCGCCGAGACCGCTCCCGAAGGGGTCTCGGCGCGTCGAAGGCTGCTGCGGACGGTCCGCTCCCGGGGGGCCGGCACCGGCGATCCGATCAGCGTGCTACCGGGCAGTCGGGGGGGGCTCCTCTCCGCCCAGGGCCGCGCGGATCTGCTCCGCCCTCTCGATGTACGCGCGCCCCTTCTCCGGTTCGCCCTTCCTCACCCAGTAGATACCCAGGAGCTCCCAGGAGTCCGCGTCGTTCGGGTCGAGCTCCACGGCCTTCTCCAGGTAGGGGAGCGCCTTATCCAGCTCCTCCTGCTGGATGTACTGGAAGGCGACGAGGGAGAATGCCTGAGCATTGAACGGGTTCAGCTCGGTGCTCCGGATCCAGTAGGGGAACGCCTTCTCCGGCTGACCCTCCTGGTAGTAGAGACTGGCCATGTTCCAGACGTTCTCCACGTTGTCCGGGTCGTGCTCCAGGGCCTGCTCCAGCAGCTCGATGGCCTTGGGGCGCTGGTCGGTCTGGAGATAGGAGACGGCCAGGGTGTTCACCCCCCGGGGATCGGTCTCCAGGAGCGTCTGCCTCATCGGCTCCAGGTAGTCGATCGTCTCCTGGTAGTGCTGCTGGTTGAAGTGGAGGAACGCCATGTTCTTGCGGGCGACCTCGTGCTCCGGCTCCAGCTCCAGAACCTTCCCGTACATCTCCATCGCCTGGTCGATCTCGCCCCTCTGGCCGTGGATGGCCGCCCGGTTCATCCAGCCGGGCACCCGCTCGGGCATCAGGGTGGTACAGATCTCCAGCTCGGAGTAGGCCTGATCCAGGTCTCCCCGGTTCATGAGCGCCACCGAGTTGTTGAATTTCGACACCCACTGGCTCTGCAGGATGCGTTCGACCTGCTGGCGGTAGCTGGGGCTCAGCTCGGCGGCACTCCCGTAATGCTGGGCCGCCAGTTCCCACTTCCGCTCGATGATGTCGACATCACCCAGCAGCTTGTAGGCTTCCGCGTTGTCCGGGTAGGTCTGGATCGCCTTCTCCAGCGACGCCCGGGCATTCACGTAATCCTGGTTGTTGATGTAGATCTTGGCCGAGGTGATCTCCGGCGGGGCGCACCCGACCGCGACCACGGCCACGGCCACCAGCGCGAACATGGTTCGTAGTACAGCCTTCTTCATCAGATCAGGGCCTCCTTATTGCCCCCTGCAATCTGTCCTGCCGCCGGGCGGCGGATGACGGCGGGTGCGGTGAGACTTCAGCAAACAGTAAGAATGATACGAAGAGGTCCGAAACGGGGCAAGGTCTCACGCCTCCGGTATCTCCTGTATCTGCCTCGCGATCCCCTCTCTACTGACGGGCGAGACGACCCCGCGTTCAGTGATGATCCCGGTGATGAGGTCCGCCGGGGTGACGTCGAAGGCCGGTGTGTAGACCTCCGTCCCTTCCGGGGCCTTACCCCTCCCTACCGATGAACCGAGGATCTCTTCAGCCGGACGCTCTTCGATGGGGATCCCCTCCCCTCCGGCCGCCGAGGGATCCACCGTGCTCAGGGGCGCTGCCACGTAGAAGGGGATGCCGTGATGGCGGGCCGCCAGGGCCAGGGCATAGGTGCCTATCTTGTTGGCCGCGTCGCCGCTGGCGGCGATCCGGTCGGCTCCCACGATGACGGTGTCCACACCCCGGGCCGCCATGGTATGCGCGGCAGCGGAATCCACGATGAGGGCGTGGGGGATCCCCAGCCGGTCCAGTTCCCAGGTGGTGAGACGCGCTCCCTGCAAGAGGGGACGGGTCTCGGTGGCATATACGAAGTCCACCTTCCCCTGCCGGCGGGCGGTGCGGATCACGCCCAGGGCGGTGCCGAATCCCCCGGTGGCCAGGGCCCCGGTGTTGCAGTGGGTGAGCACCGTGCTCCCCTCGCCCATCAGGGAGGCGCCGTGCTCCCCCATGGCCCGCCCCCGCTCCAGGTCGTCCTCGTGGAGGGCACGGGCCCTGAGCAGCAGACGCTGGAAGAGGTCCTCCGGGGGCAGCCCCTCCTCCAGGGCACCGCGGACCTCGTCCCACATCTTCTCCAGGGCCCAGAAGAGGTTCACCGCCGTGGGGCGGGTGGCGGCCAGGTCCTCCCCGGCACGTTCCAGCCGGGCCCGGAAGCGCTCCCCCACCGCCCCCTCCCGCTCCGCCTCCCGGACGGCCAGGCACATGCCGTAGGCCGCCGAGACACCGATGGCCGGGGCGCCCCGGACCCTGAGACCCCGGATCGCCTCGCACAGCACCTCCACGCTCCGTATCTGGAGCCAGGTCTCCTCGCCCGGGAGCAGGGTCTGGTCCAGGAGGAGCAGGTGGTCCTCGACCCACCGCATCGGCCGCAGGTCGGCGTCCGCACCGGCGGGATCACGCACGGCGATCACATCCGTTCGGGGGCCCGGACACCCAGCAGCCCCAGACCGTTGGCCAGGGTCTGCCGGACCGCCTCGCAGAGGGCGAGCCGGGCGGCCCGCAGACCCGGCTCCGCCTGGATGACCGGGTGCTTGTGGTAGAAGGGGTGGAAGGTGCCCGCCAGGTCCCGGAGCCAGGCGGGGATGCGGTGGGGCTCCAGCGAGCGGGCCGCGTCGGCCACGACGTCCGGGTAGGCCGCCAGGACCCGGAGGAGTGCCCGTTCCTCCTCCTCGGTCAGCAGCCCGAGGTCCGCTCCCGGGACCTCCAGGTCGGGATCGATCCCCTCCTCACGGGCCTTCCGAAGCAGGCTGCGGATCCGGGCGTGGGCGTACTGCACGTAGTAGACGGGGTTCTCCTCGTTCTGGGCCACCGCGAGGTCGAGGTCGAAGTCCAGGGGGGTGTTCGTGCTTCGCGTGAGGAAGAGGAACCTGGCGGCATCGGTCCCCACCTCGTCCAGGAGTTCGGCCATCTCGATGAGCCGGCCGCTCCGCTTGCTCATCTTCACCACCTCGCCGCTCCGAAGCAGGTTCACCTGCTGGACGATGAGTACCCGGAAGTCCTCCTCCGGGTGGCCCAGGGCCTTGAGAGCGGCCTGCATCCTGCCGATGTAACCGTGGTGGTCCGGACCCCAGAGGTCCACCAGCTTCCGCCAGCCCCGGGCATACTTGTCCCGGTGGTAGGCGATGTCGGGCAGCAGGTAGGTCGGGCGTCCCTCGCTGGTGACCAGGACCCGGTCCTTGTCGTCCCCGAAATCGGTGGATCGGAACCAGACCGCCCCCTCTTCCTCGTAGACGCATCCCCGATCCCTCAGGTCCGCCAGGGTCTCATCCACCGCCCCGGAGGCGTGGAGGCTCGATTCCCGGAACCATTCGTCGAAGGAGAGCCTGAAGCGCCACAGCGTCTCCCGATGTCCCTCCAGGATGCGGTCCACGGCGATACGGGAGAGACATCCGGCCCGCTCCTCCTCATCGAGGTCTTCCCACCCCTCCGGCAGCCCCTCCTCCACCAGTGCGGAGGCCATCTCCGCCAGGTACTCGCCGTGGTAGCCCCCTTCGGGGATCACGGCCTCCTCCCCCCGCTCCTCCCGGACCCGGGCAAGGAGACTCTGACCCAGCAGGCGCACCTGCCGCCCGGCATCGTTGACATAGAACTCCCGCCCCGCCCGACCGCCTGCGGCGGTCACCAGGGAAGCGAGCACGTCTCCCACCGCGGCGGCCCGTGCGCTCACCACGTTCAGGGGCCCCGTGGGATTGGCCGAGACGAACTCGAAGAGGACCTCCTCCCCCTCCATCCGGCCGCTTCGCCCGTAATCCTCCCCCTCCTCGAGCACCTCCCGGACCGCATGCTCCAGCCAGGAGGGCGCGAAGCGGAAGTTGAGGAAGCCGGGACCCGCGATCTCCACGGACTCCAGGGGCGCGGGGAGGCTGTCGGGAGGCTCCCGGTCCAGCTCATCCTTCAAGCGTGCCGCTACATCCCGGGGGACGGTACCGGCCCGCCCCGCGAGGGCCATGGCCACGGTGGAGGCCAGGTGACCGTGGGAGGGGTCCCGGGGGGGAGCCACCGGGACCTCCTCCGGTCCGATCCGCAGGTCGTGCCGGCCTGCCGCCTCTGCCAGGGCCTCCTGGAGGGCGCGTGCGGTCCGCTGCATGAGAGGCATCAGTCCGGCTCTCCCAGTTCTTCGGAGGGGGCGTCACCCCAGAGGCGCTCCAGCCCGTAGTAGTCCCGGGCCTCCGGGTGGAAGAGATGGACCACCACGTCCACATAGTCCATGAGGATCCAGACAGGACGTTCTCCGTCCGCACCCTCCACGTGCCAGGGACGCTCGTCCAGTTCCTCTTCGGCCCACTCCACCACGTGTTCTGAGACGGCCCGGGCATGCACGTCGGTGGATACGGTGCCGATGACGAAGAAATCGGTCACACTCGTGAGGTCGCGCAGGTCGAGGATGACCAGCTCCTCCGCCTTCTTCTCCCGGGCCGCCTCGGCCAGCCTCCGGGCCAGACGCCGGGAGGGCGGATCCTTCCCCTTCCGGTGTCCGCGCCTCTCCGTCCTGGATCCAGTCATCAGGGGTCGATCTCACGATAGGGTTTCAGCTGCCTGTGGTCCTCGCCCAGGATCACGGTGACCTCGAGCAGCAGGTCGGGCCGCACCTGGCGTATCACGTTCTCGGTACCCAGCGTCCGGGCCAGGGAGCGGGCCACCGACTCATCCCCTCCCCGGTCGATGACCAGGGTCTCCGGGTACCTGAAGTCCTTTGCGTTCTCCACGTTCACCACGTCGAACCCCCGCTCACGGAGATACGCATGGGCCCGTGCCGCGATCCCCCCCACCCCGCATCCGTTGAGGACCTCCACCTGGGGCCTGCGGTCGGGTACCGTCTCCTCCGATCCCTGGGAGAGGAGCTGGAACTCATCTGCCGCCGGGTCGGGGGCCGGCTCCCCCCGCACCAGCATCAGCACGATCACCACCACGAAGAGGGTCACCACCGCCACGATCCCGCCATAGGCCAGGATCCTGCTCCCCACCGACCCCCCCTGTCCGGGGAGAACGATCCGGCGGCGGCTCACGTCCCTTCCTCCCGGGCCCGGAGGATCTGCTCGGCATGGAGGAGCTGTTCCGGGGTGTTCACCCCCAGGACATCCGAGACCTCTCCCGGCGCTTTCACGGCGGCCACCGAGCGTCCCCGCTCCCTGAGATACGACACCGAGTCGGTCAGGTAGTACTCCCCCTGCACGTTGTCGCGACCCAGGGCACCCAGCGCATCCTCCAGTGCGGACCGGCCGAAGAGATAGGCTCCGGCGTTGATCTCCCGGATGGCCAGGATATCCTCTTCGGCGTCCTTCTCCTCCACGATGCGCTCCACCAGCCCCTCATCGTCCCGGACGATACGGCCGTATCCCGAGGGGTCGGACAGCTCGGCGGTGAGGAGGGTGGCCGCGGCTTCCCGGGCCCGGTGTCCGGAAGCGAGCGCCCACACCGTCCGGGGGGTGAGGAGGGGCGTGTCCCCGCTGAACACACCTACCGTTTCCGCTCCCTCCGGGACCCGGTGCATGGCGGCCTTCACGGCGTGTCCCGTCCCCAGCTGTTCCTCCTGGACGGCGATGCGGGCATCCGGGTGGTACCGCTCCACCTCGCCGGTCACCCCATCCCGATAGAATCCCACGACCACGACGAGGTCGGGGACACCGGCACGTGTCAGCACGCCGGCGACCCGGTCCACCATGGTCCGTCCTCCGACACGGTGGAGCACTTTGGGGATGGGGCTCCTCATCCGCGTCCCTTCCCCGGCCGCGAGGATCACGGCACAGGAGGGGACGGGCCGCGGCCCGCTGTCGTCGGGACGCTTCTGCCGGGAAGGATGGATGGGCTAGTCCTCCAGGGGCTGGTTCTGGTCGTCCACCTGGACCACGATCGGGACGTGGGTCCGGGCCTCTTCCGGGGTCATCCCGGCGTATGTGAGGATGATAACCTGGTCCCCGACGTATCCCAGCCGGGCGGCGGGACCGTTGAGCACCACTTCCCCGCTGCCGGGTTCCTCCCCTTCGATGACGTACGTGGTGAATCGTTCGCCGTTGTTGAGGTTCACGACCTGGACCTGCTCGTGGAGCTCGAACCCGGCCCGGTTTATCAGTTCGGGATCCAGGGTCAGGCTCCCCTCGTAATAGAGTTCAGCACCGGTGACCTTCGCCCGCATGATCTTGGATTTCAGGACCGTGACCTGCACCTATCCCTCCTGAACCAGCTCGTTGTCTATGAGTCGGGTACGCCCTACGAACGCGGCCACCAGGAAGAGGGTCTCCCCGGACAACCGGGACCGTTCCCGGAAGGTGTCCGGGTCCACGGCCGCCACATAATCCACCCGGGCGTCCGGACGGGTCTCGATGACCCGGCGCATCCCGGTCAGCACATCCTCGGGGTCCCCCGCGCCCTCCCGGACCCGTTCACGGGCGTGCTGGAGGGCCTGATAGAGACACACGGCCTGGGCGCGTTCAGCAGGCGCAAGGTAGGCGTTGCGGCTTGAGAGGGCAAGACCGTCGGGCCCCCTCACGATGGGGCTCGTGACCACCTCCACGGGCATCAGGAGGTCCCGGACCATCCGCCGGACCACCGCTGCCTGCTGGGCGTCCTTCTGTCCCATCACCAGCAGGTCGGGGCCGACCGCCTCCAGCAGCTTGGTGACGACGGTGGTCACCCCCCGGAAGTGTCCCGGGCGGGCGGCCCCCTCCAGACGGGCAGAGAGGTCGGTCTCCACCACCCAGGTACTGGCACCGGGGGGATACATCGTCTCCACCTCGGGGGTGAACACCGCATCCGCACCCCGCGCGTCCAGCACCCGAAGGTCGCCTTCCATGTCAAGGGGATACGACTCCAGGTCCTCCTCCGGTCCGAACTGGGCGGGGTTCACGAAGATGCTCACCGCCACCCGGTCCGCCCGTTCCCTCCCGGTGTCCACCAGGGAGAGGTGTCCCGCGTGGAGGGCTCCCATGGTGGGGACGAAGGCCACCTCCTCCCCATCCCCTCTCCGGGCCCGGGTCCACGCGCGCATCGCATCGGGAGATGTGAGGCGTTCCATCAGCTGCTCTCTCCGGCTCGAAAGACTCTTGGCCCACGGGTGAGGGGTCAGTCGGCGCTCCCGGGCCCGTACGACTCCTCCTCCGAGGGGAAGGTCCCCTCACGTACGTCCTCCGCATAGGCGCGCACCGCATCGCGGATCGTGTCCGCCAGTCCCGCGTACCGGCGCACGAACCGGGGCCGGAAGTCCTCGAAGATGCCCAGCATGTCCTGGGTGACCAGGACCTGCCCGTCGCAGTCCGGTCCCGCGCCGATCCCGATCGTGGGAATCCCGAGGGCCTCTGTGACCCGGGCGGCGACCCCGGCCGGCACCTTCTCAAGGACCAGCGCGAAGCAGCCCGCCTCCTGGAGGGCCAGGGCATCCTGGAGCAGGGCGTCGGCGGTCTCCTCGTCGGCCGCCTGAAGCCTGTAGCCGCCGAAGACGTTCACACTCTGGGGGGTGAGCCCCAGGTGACCCATCACGGGGATCCCGGTCTGCACCAGGCGGCGTACCGTGCCGGCCATGGGACGCCCCCCCTCCAGCTTCACCGCCTCCGCACCCCCCTCGGCCATGAGGCGCCCGGCGTTGCGTACCGCCTCGTCCGGGTTGACCTGGTAGGTGAGGAAGGGCATATCCGCGACCAGCAGCGCGTACTCGGCCCCCCGGGCGGCCCAGCGGGTGAAATGGAGCATCTCCTCCAGGGTGGTACCCAGCGTGTTGGGCCGACCCGCCATGACCTGCCCCCCCGAGTCCCCCACCAGGATCACATCCACCCCCGCCTGGTCCAGCAGCCCGGCGGTGAGGGCGTCGTAGGCGGTGAGGCAGACGATACGCTGACCCCGCTCCTTCATGCGGGTCAGGGACGGGACGGTCCGCCTGGTACGCTCCCCATCGCCTCTCGGGCCGGGGGTCATCGGGACGCTCCTCCCGGGCCGTAGAACGTGGTGCCGGCGTGGGGACGCCTGATCTCCTCGATCAGGTCGTCGAGGTCGGCCTGGCGATGGACGAAATCGATCTCGCTTGTGTTCACCACCAGCAGCGGGCTCTCGTCGTAGTGGAAGAAATAGTAGTTGTACGCCTCGTTCACCGACCGCAGGTACTCCTCGTCCAGGCGCCGCTCGTAGTCCCTCCCCCTCCTCCCGATCCGCTCCATGAGTACGTCGGTGGTGGCCTGGAGGTAGATGATCAGGTCGGGCACCGGGACCTGGGGTTCGATGAGGTCCACCAGCTTCTCGTAGAGGGCCAGTTCCTTGTCGTCCAGGGTCAGGTAGGCGAAGATCTTGTCCTTCGCGAACATGTAGTCGGAGATGACCAGGTCGTGGAAGAGGTCCTGCTGGGCGAACTCCTGCTGCTGCATGAAGCGGGAGAGGGTGAAGAAGAGCTGGGTCTTGAAGGCGAAGCGGCGGGGGTCGCGGTAGAAATCGTCCAGGAAGGGGTTCTCGTCGGGACGCTCCAGGACCAGACGAGCACCCAGGCGGCGGCCCAGCAGGGTGGCCAGAGAGGTCTTCCCCACCCCGATGGGGCCCTCGATGGCGATATAGCGGGCTTCCTTCACGCCGTGACGCTCCCGGTGTTCAGGCCAGCGGTACAATGAGGAAGACGGTCAGGTCCCACACCACGTGACTGACGATGCCGGGCCAGAGACGTCCGGTGCGCATGTAGAGCCACGCCCAGAGCAGTCCGGCCGTACCTGCCGCCACGACCAGCATAGCGTTGCGGGTCACGATATGCACCCCCGCATATGCGGCCACCGCGATAAGATACCCCCTCCAGGGCCCGAGGCGAGCCGCCAGTTCGCGCTGGAGGAACCCCCGCCAGAAGAGCTCCTCCGCCGGCCCGATGACCAGGGCGATGAGAAGCCCGATCTGCCAGAACTCCAGCAGCCCCCTGTTGTCGTAGACGCTCACGATCTGCGCCTGTGCGAAAGGGAGCACCCGGACCGCCGCCTCCCGTCCGGCAAGGAAGACCCC
Source organism: bacterium (assembly GCA_046497505.1). GTDB lineage: Bacteria > Blakebacterota > Blakebacteria > Blakebacterales > JAWOFN01 > JAWOFN01. The sequence continues at coordinate 11,238 of JAWOFN010000083.1, forward strand.
GTAGAGCAGGGCCGCGCTCAGCAGGCCGGCCGCGATGTCGCCGGGCCGGAAGGCCAGGGCCCGGGACGTGGACTCCGGGGCCGATCGGTATCGGCCGCCGCCTCCCGGACCCCGCGCCTCACCGCACCGTGGAGCTGGAGTGCCCGGCCCGGCACCCGCTCCTCCTCGGGAGCGATGCCCGGATGGGGCTCCACCTTCGGCACCGCCCCCTCGGCGTGGAAGAGGGAGACCTCCATCAGGAACATCTCGCCGGGGCCCGTGTTCCGAATCTCGTGCCCTTCTCGGTCATCCAATGTGACCATGCTGCCTTCACTTACCGCTATCGCCTTATCTTTGAGCTGAACCTCTCCCTCCCCCTTCACGAAGTAGAAGCACTGGGGGTGGGGATGTTCGTGCCAGCTGAACCTCCCCCCCCGGTTCGATGGCGGCCGCGCTCCAGCGAAGCTCGTGTCCACCGGCGGATCCCTTCTCGAAGGCGATTCCCAGCAGCTTGGTGATCGAGACACCCTCCGCCACGTTCTTCAGCGGGGGTCCACTCCACGTTGTCGATGCGCTCGCTCCAGGCCATAGCCTGCCTCCCTCAGGGGCATGATGTGATATGGGGGGATGCTACGGCCGCAGGTTGAGGTAGCGCATGCCCGACTGGGGGCGCTCCATCTCTCGCATCAGGGTGTCCAGCGCGCTGTCGTCCCTGCTGGGATCGGCATCCCGGGTACCTACTACCAGGAGGGGGGCCTCCTCGTAATGCAGGAAAAAGTAGTCATACGCGTCCCGCACCGCTACCAGGTATTCCCGGCCCAGCAGGCGCCGCAGCTCGCCCTCCCGCTCCCCGAGCCGTTCCTCCAGGTCCCGGACCCCGCACTGCAGGTAGACCACCAGGTCGGGGCGGGGCACCTCACCCGCCATGAGGCCGGCCAGCTTCTCGTAGAGCGCCAGTTCCCGGTCATCCAGTCCCAGGGAGGCGTAGATGCGGTCCCGGGCGAAGAGGAGGTCGCTCACCGCGGGACCGGAGAAGAGATCCAGCTGGGCGATCTCCTGCTGCTGCATGTAGCGTGACAGGGTGAAGAAGAGCTGGGTCTTGAAGGCGAATCGCTGCGGGTCCCGGTAGAACTGCTCCAGGAAGGGGTTCTCCGAGGCTCTGTCCAGCACCAGCCGTCCCCCAAGGCGCCGGGCGATCCGTCCCGCCAGGTCGGTCTTCCCCGACCCCGGAGGGCCCTCGACCACCACGTAGGTGAGGACTCGGGTCTCTCCTCGGTTGGCCAGTTCGCTCCGCACCGGCCGGCGGAAGCTCAAACCGGACCCCCGTCGAGGGGGCGTCCCCTCTCCGGCTCGAACGAACCCAGGCTCACCACCCGTTCCTCCCCGGGCAGGTCCTCCAGGGCACGCCGGACCAGCTCGGACACCTTCCCCTTCCCGGGGATCTCCAGGTCCGGGTCGATCTCCGAAAGGGGTACCAGGACGAAGAGCCGCTCCTCCATCCGGGGATGGGGGACCACCAGGTCCTCCTCCTCGACCTGCCGCTCCCCGTAGAGCACGATGTCCACGTCCAGCTCCCGGGGTCCGAAACGCTCCCGCTGCCGCCTCCCCGCTGCTCGCTCCGCCTCCTTGCAGGCGTCCAGGAGTTCCGAGGGGCTCAGGCGGGTACGGAAGCGTCCCACCAGGTTCACGAAGGGGGGCTGCGCCCCCACGTACTTGGGGGCGCTGTGATAGAGACTGGAGAAGACCTCCGGCTCCACCCCCCTCCTGCGCAGGGAGGCGATACCGGTGCGCATGGCCGCCACCCGGTTCCCCAGGTTGGAACCGAAGGCGAGATGGGCCGACACCGCGTCCCCGGTGCTCACGGTCCCGCCTCCTTCCGGGAGACCTCCACCTCGTAGCCGCCCGGGAGACCTTCCATGGCCGCGTCCGGTTTTGCGACCCGGATCCGTACCTCCCGGACACCCTTCAGGGCCAGCACACCCCGGGCGATCCGCTCCGCCAGGGTCTCCACCAGCCGGCAGGAGGGCCCTCCGATGACATCCTGTACGGTCCGATGCACCGCCCGGACGTCCACTGTCCGCTCCAGGTCGTCGCTGGCGGTGGCCCCGGCGGCGTCGAACCCCGCTTCCACGTCCACCACGAAGGCCTGGGGCCGCTCCTGCTCCCCCTCCAGGGCACCGTGGCGTCCCAGGAAACGGAGCCCCTCGATGCGGAGCACGTCCCTCACGGCGAGCCCGCGAAGCGCTGCAGGCGGTCCACGACCTCGTCCAGCACCTCTTCCGGCTCGGTCAGGGAGAGGCGCACGTATCCCCGCCCCGCCGGCCCGTATCCGGAACCGGGGCTCAGGGCCACATGCGCCTCCTCCAGCACGCGCCGGCACCAGTCTGCATCCTCCCCCGCCCCCTCCGGGAGGCGGGCCCAGAGATAGATGGTGGCCCGGGGAAGCTGCGCTTCCAGACCCAGGGGGGCCAGGGCCTCCTTCAGCCGGTCCCGACGTCCCTGGTAGGTCCTGCTCACCGACGCGGCGATGGCATCGGAACGGTCCAGTGCCGCAGCGGCCCCCTGCTGGACGACCTGGAAGAGACCTGTGTCATAGAAGCTCTTCAGCCGGGCGAGCACCCCGATCACCTCCGGGTCCCCCACCGCGAAACCGCACCGCCAGCCCGCCATGCTGAAGGCCTTGGACATGCTGTGGTATTCCACCACCCCGGAGCCCGCCTCCCCGCCGCGGGCCCGTGCGGCCTGGAGGATGCTGGGCGGCCGGTAACCGTCGAAGCCGATGTCCGCGTAGGCGTTGTCGTTCACCAGGACCGCGTCCCGTTCCCGTGCCCTGTCCACTGCCTCGTCGAAATCCTCCAGCTCCGCGGTGGCCGAGGTGGGGTTGTGGGGGAAGTTCAGGATGATCAGGCGGACCGGATCCCCCCCGGTCTCCTCCTCCAGCCCCTCCCAGTCCGGCTTCCAGCCCTCCTCCGCCTTCAGACGGAGCGCCACCGGTCGGGCACCTGCAAGCAGGAGGGAGGGACGATAGACGGGATAGGCGGGATCGGGGTGGACCCCCACGTCCCCCGGCTCGCAGAGGGCGATGGGAAGGTGGCCCAGCCCCTCCTTGCTCCCCAGCAGGGCCAGTACCTGGGTGTCCGGATCCACCGGGACACCGAAGCGCCGTCCCATGTACCCCGCGGCGGCGCGGCGGAGGTCGGGATGTCCCCTGCCTATGACGTATCCGTGGGCCCCGGGGTCGTCGAGGGCCCTGCGTGCCGCATCCAGGACCGCCTCGTCCGGGGTCAGGTCGGGGGACCCCACACTCAGGTCGATAACCTCCGCTCCTTCCCTCCGGAGCGCGGCCACACGGGCGGCGATGTCGGCGGCCAGATAGGGCGGGAGTCCGCTGAGGCGTCGGCTGATGTGCATGATGGCGGCTCGGGGCCCCGGGGGGCTAGCGGAGCGCTTCCTCCAGACTGGTTGCGGCGTCGGTGTCGGCGTCCCGGTACTTCACGATGATGGGGGTCTGCAGGCCCAGTCCGTGGACCGCCGCCCACTCCCCCTCCATCTTCCGGGTACCGGGCACCACCACGGCGCCCTCCGGGATCTCGAGGGGCTGGTCCCGGGTGGGCCGGAACACGTCCCCCTTCACGGTGTCGAAGACCGGGGTGCTGGCCGTGAGGACCACCCCGGCGGCCAGGACGGCACGGCGGCGCACCACCGTGCCCTCGTAGACCCCGCAGCCGCCCCCCACCACCACGTCGTCCTCCACGATGACGGGGCGGGCTCCTGCGGGCTCCAGGACCCCGCCGAGCTGGGCCGCCGCCGAGAGGTGGACCCGCTTGCCCACCTGGGCACAGCTGCCTACCAGGGCATGCGAGTCGACCAGGGATCCCTCCCCGACCCACGCCCCCACGTTCACGTAGCAGGGGGGCATGAGGATCACGTCCGGCCCCAGGTAGGCGCCGGCACGGACCGAGGACCCCCCTGGGACCAGCCGTACGTTCCGGGCGCTGAAGCCCGCGGCATCCTGCAGGGGGAGCGTGTCCTTGTCGGTGAAGCGCACCGGGTCCTCACCCGGCTTCCCGGAGGGCCCCAGGTCGGCCACCTCCCCCAGCCGGAAGGCCATGAGGATGCCCTTCTTCACCCAGGCGTGGGTGACCCAGCGGTGCCCCTGGGGCTCTGCGGCCCGGACGTCTCCCCGCTCCAGGGCCTCCAGCAGCGAGACGCAGGCCTCACGCACTTCGCCCGGATCCAACTCCTCGTCCTCCAGACCGCGGTCGAAGGCCCGTTCCAGGGCCGTACGCATCCACTGGAGGTCTGAACTGTCCATCGGTTCGTTCATCACGTCCCGTTCTGTCAGCTTGTCCCGTCGATCAGGCCCGCATGGTGCAGGGCCTGACGGATCTCTTCACGGGCATCCGGTGTGGCGGGGACCAGGGGGAGCCGGACCCCGGGACCGCAGAGGCCCAGCATCTCGGCGGCCGCCTTGATGGGGATCGGGTTGGTCTCGGTGAACTGGGCGATGAAGAGGGGACGGAGGGAGAAGTGGATCTCCCGGGCCTCCTCCCACCTCCCGGCCCGGCACGCCTCGGTGAGACGGTGCAGCAGCCCGGGGGCGGCGTTCCCAGCCACGCTGATGATGCCGTCCCCGCCCAGGACCATCATGGGGAGGATCAGGTCGTCCTCACCCGAGAGCACGCGGAACCCCTCCGGGCGATCGGCCAGGATAGCCGCGGCCTGGGCCAGACTGCCGCTGGCCTCCTTCACACCGGCGATGTTCGGATGACCGGCCAGCTCAAGCACCGTGTCCGGCAGGATGTTGGAACCGGTCCGGCCCGGCACGTTGTACACGATGAGGGGGATCGGGCTGGCCTCAGCGACCGCCTCGAAATGACGCAGGTAGCCCTCCTGGGGCGGCTTGTTGTAGTAGGGCCCCACCACGAGGGCGTAGTCCGCCCCCTCCTCTGCCACCAGGGCACACTGTTCCACCGCCGCGGCGGTGCTGTTGCTCCCGGCACCGGCCGCGATGGGGACCTCGCCTGCCGCCTCCCGCACCCGGCGGACCACCTCGCGCTTCTCGCCGTCGGTCAGGGTCATGGCCTCGCCCGTGGAGCCCAGGGGGACCAGCACGTCGGTACCCCCTGCCAGCTGGTGGGCCACCAGCCGGTCCAGCGCCTCCAGGTCCACCGACCCATCCCCCGCGAACGGGGTGATCAGGGCCGTCATGCTCCCACGGATCCTATCCTTCATGCTGTTCCTCCCGCTCCTTCGATACCCGGGCGAGGCGTGCTTCTTCCAACAGGTCCCCCATGACGTCGCGCATCGTGTAGACCCCTTCACGCCCCAGCAGCCAGTCGGCCGCCCGGAGGGCGCCGTGGCCGAACACCGCCCTCTCCCGGGCGGCGTGCCGGAACCGGATCGACTCGTAGGGGCCGTCGAACCCCACCTCGTGCCTTCCCGGCTCGGAACCCGCTCGGACCGAGGCCAGGCTGAGCTGGTTGGGGGCGATCTCCCCCCCGGTGCTGGTCTGGACCAGGTTCTTCCCGCTCATCCGCTCCAGGAGGATCTCCGACAGGCGCAGGGCGGTGCCGCTGGGGCTGTCCGCCTTGCCGCGATGATGGTGTTCCAGGACGAAGGGGTCGTACTCGGGCGCGGTCTCGAAGAGGTCGGCCGCCTGTTCCACAATATGGACCAGCACGTTCATCCCGAAGGAGAAGTTGGGTGCGTACAGCAGTGCCCCCTCCCCGTTCAGGACCGCCGCTTCCACATCGGGGAGATGGCTGCTCCATCCCGTCGTACCCTCCACCATCGGGAGTCCCAATCCCACGGCCCGACGTACGTTCTGGAGGACCGCCCCCGATCCGGAGAAGTCGATACCGACGTCGGCACCCTTGAGGTCCCCCTTCTTCCGGGGGCGCCCCGACCGGATGTCGTCCCCGGTGAAGACCGCACTCACCTGGAGCCCGGCGGATCGGGCCGCCGCCTGCAGGCTCCGACCCATGGCGCCGTCACCGAACACGCAGACCTTCTTCAACTTACCGGCTGCCACCATCCTCCTCCTCCCTTCGGCGTGCTTCCAGCTCCTCCTGGAGCCGGTTCCTCGGTTCCGAGCGGGCCATCACCTGGTGCGACAGGGCCAGACCCAGCCCGAGTCCGGCCCCTGAGAGCGCACCCCAAAGGATCCATCCCGCCGGCCCGCCCAGCAGAGACCAGAGCCCCCACCCGGCCAGGTCACCCAGACCGGTCATCCCGGCGAAGAGGCCCCCGGTGGGAACGGCCCAGTTCACCTTGATAAGAAAGAACCCCGACGCGAAGAAGAGTAGCAGAAGAAGGTAGCGCAGCGTCCATCGACCCGGACCGCCGGGGTCCTCCTGCAGATGGTACAGGGTGATCCCGCCCCCCGTCAGTACCCACACCGCCGCCGTCGCCAGCAGGATGGGCGTCCCCTCCCCCACGATCTGCTCCCGCAGGGGGGGATAGAAGGCCGCGTACGCCGGAGCGGCCGAGAGGGCGAAACCCGCCCCTCCCACCAGGAGCCTGCGGGCCAGGCTCACCGCTGCCCCGTCCGGACATACCTGAGGAACACCTCGTCCTCACGGACATCCATGTCGACCAGTTCGAATCGGGCGGGGGGATCCATCGGGCGCCCCAGGTCCGCCATGGTGGGGGCCTCCTCCCCTCCGAGCAGCCAGGGGGTGATCGTCACGTAGAGCTCGTCCACCAGGTCCGCGTCGAAGAAGTGGGCTGCCAGGGCCCCGCCCCCTTCGAGCAGCACCCGTTCGAGTCCTTCGGCCTCCAGGCGCTCGGTGAGCAGGAGGGGGTCCACCGCAGCCTCCCCGATCCGCCACACCTCGGCGGCCGCTGCGATCTCATCGGGAGGCTCCGGAGCGGAGGCCGGGGCGGCAACGATCACCCGGCCCCCGGTACGGAACGCCCGGTCGGCGGGGACCTCCATGCTGCGGGTGACCACCACCAGGGCGGGCTGCTCCGGCCCTCCCGTCTCCCTGCGCCGGGCCAGCAGTTCCTCGTCCCGGAGCCCCATGGGGGGGTCCTCGGCACGGAGGGTACCCGCCCCCACCACAACGGCATCGGCCCAGGCCCGGAGCGTATCCATCCGGCGGATGTCCTCGTCCGTTCCCAGGCGCACCTTCTCCCGGGAGGCGGGGGCGATGCGGCCATCCAGGCTGGTGGCCATGTTGACGCGGAGCGGCATGGGTGCAGGTAGTCTACGGTCCGCCGGGAGCCCTCTCAACGCCAAAGCCCTTGCCCTCTGTACCCTCCCCCTGCAGGTTGTCGCCATGCGCGCGCGGCGCTTCGCCATACCTCACGAGCACGGGGCCTGGGCCCTCTGGCTCGGTCCCTTCCTGGTCGGTTGGGGGGTGGCGGGCGGCCTCTCCTGGCCCCTGCTCTGGACCTTCCTGGCCGTCCTCTTCGTGTTCCTGGCCCGGCACCCCATGATGATCCTGGTGCGGGCCCTCTCCGGCCGGAGGAAGCGGGAAGATGCCGGTCCGGCCGCGTTCTGGATGTCGGTCTACCTCGTCGCGGCCCTGCTCTTCGCCCTGCTCCTGGTCCTCTCCGGGCACCCCCTGCTGCTCCTGCT
>JAWOFN010000108.1:0-22820 GCA_046497505.1 bacterium
GCGGGGATCTCGCACACCTTCACCGGGTTCGTGCTGCCCATGGGCCTGAACACGCGGATCGGTGTCTCGTACATCGGACTGGATTCGGGCGAGATGGAAGTGACGACGGTGGAGCAGCCGGACGGGACGGGGGAGTTCTTCAGCGTGACCAACACGGCGATCGGCGTGACGGTCTCGCAGATCCTCACCGACCGGTTCACCATCGGGATCACGGGCAAGTGGATCCAGGAGAAGATCCAGCGGGCGGTGGCCAACGGCATCGCGCTGGACGTGGGTTCCACGTTCAACACGGGTCTTCTGGGCACGCGTCTGGGGATGGCGATCCTCAACATGGGTCCGAAGATGCGTCTGGACGGACCGGACCTGGAGTTCACGCGTCAGATCGACGACGAGCCGGGTGAGATCACCGCGGGTCTGAACCCCGACGCGCGTCTGACCACGCTCGACTACGACATCCCGCTGATGTTCCGGATGGGTGTGTCGATCGACCTGCTGGGCGGGATCTCGACGTTCATGGCGAACGACATGAACCGGGTGACGGCGCTGGTGGACATCGAGGACGCGAACGACCAGGTGGCCCGAGTGGGCGTGAGCTTCGAGTACGCGTGGAACGAGATGCTCTTCGCGCGTTTCGGGTACCGGATCCGCGGGAAGCTGAGCGACCAGCTGGGCGCTCGGCTCTCGGGCCGGCACCGCGAGCAGTTCACGCTGGGCTACGGGCTGGGACTGATGACGGATGTCTCGGGGTACGCGCTGCAGCTCGACTACGGTCTGGCTGACTACGGCGACCTGGGCAGCGTCAACCAGTTCTTCCTGAGCCTGGGGTTCTGACCGGGCAGAGGACCGGTCCCCCGCCCTCCCCGGTCCCGCGCAGCGGGCCAGGGGGAGGAGGGGGCCGATGAGGAGGAGGAAGAAGGCGGAGCCCGCCGCGGGAGCGATTCCGCGGCGGGCTTCCTCTTACTTGGCCCGCGGGTCCGATCAGTCGCCGAGCCAGGAGCCGTAGAGTCCGGGCCGCCGGTCGGGCAGGAAGAGGGTTCGGGCGTGGCTCTCCCCGGTCTCGGAGAGGTCGACGTCGGTGTAGAGGATCTCCTCGGTGAGGGTCCCGGCCCGGGTGAGGACCCGTCCGTCGGGGGCGCAGGCGAAGGACTCCCCCGCGAAGGTGAGATGTTCCTCCTCCCCCACCCGGTTGCAGAGGGCGGTGAAGTAGCCGTTCTGGAAGGCCGCCACCCGCATCTCCGCCTCGTACAGCCCCTCGGGCCACTCCCCGACCGCCCCCGCCTGGGGTACCACCACCAGCTCCGCTCCCCCCAGGGCCAGGGCCCGCATGTACTCCGGGAAGTGCCGGTCATAGCAGATGGCCACGCCCACCCGGCCGACCGCCGTCTCATACACCGGCGCGCCGGTCCCTCCCGGCGTATAGTAGTCCTGCTCGCAGAAGCAGGCGTACTGGGTGATGTGGACCATATGCGTCCGCCCGAGCAGACGGCCGTCCGCGTCGATGACCGGTGAGGAGTCGTAGCACTCCTCACCGTCCCGCTCGTAGAGGTTGAGCACCACCACCACACCCAGCTCCGACGCTTTCTCCATGAAGGCCCGTGTGATCGGGCCCGGCACCGGCTCGGCCAGATCGCGGAAGTCGGTGCCGGCGCGTTCCTGGGGATAGAAGGGCTCGAAGGCCAGCTCGGCGTAGCAGACCAGGTCCGCTCCTCCCGCCGCAGCCCGCTCCAGGTTGGCCAGTCCCTTCCTAACGTTCGCCTCCTTCTCCCTGCCCGCCCGCTGCTGGACCAGCGCGATCCGCACGTCGTCCCTCCCTGTTCCGATCGTCGTACAGCCTGTGGTCTCCCCTCAGGATAACCGCCGAACCCTCTGCGCACTCCTCCAATCGCGGCCTGTCGGGACCCGGCATGAGCATGAGGACATGCGGGAACGGTTCCTCAGAGCGCTGGTCGACCTGTTCATGCCCGGGGGGGCGGTGGTGGCGGGGACCGCCCTGGTCCTGGTGAGCGGGGTGCTGGCACCCTCTTACGAAGCACTGGCCCGGGTGGTCCCGTGGGCGGTACTCGCCATGGGACTCTTCCTCGGGCTGCGTTTCGGACGCAGCAGGGTCGTCTGGGCCTCGTTGATCCTGGTCCTGGCCGAACGCGCCCTCTTCTATTCCGCGTGGGGGACCGGGGCGGACGCCGGTGCCGCCCGTACGGTCTTCAACGCCGCCGCCCTCCTGATCCCCGTCAACCTGGCCCTGGCGGCCGCCATCACCGAACGGGAGGTACTGCATCCCCGCAACCTGCGGATCGCCCTCGTGGTGGCCGGGGAGGCGGTGCTCACCGCTGCGGCGGCCCTGAAGCCCTCCTGGGACCTGCAGCGGCTCTTGGAAGCCACCCTCGTGGATGCCGCGTGGATCAACGCCCTGGGGCTGCCTCAGCCCGCCCTGCTGGCCTCCCTGGTGTGCGGGGTCCTGCTCCTGGGCCGCTATGCCGCCGAACCCGGTCCCTCCCGCGGCGGGTACGTATGGGCCCTGGCTGCGGCGTGGGGAGCCCTGGCACTGGGCTCCATCGGGCCGGGAGCCAGCCTGCTCCTCTCCGCAGGGGTGGTGGCCCTCATCATCAGCGAGGCCGAGAGCAGCCACGTCATGGCCTTCTACGATGAGCTGACCGGCCTGCCCGGGCGGAGGGCCCTGGAGTCCTTCCTCGAGGGCCTCACCGGGACCTACGCCGCCGCCATGGTGGACGTGGACCGGTTCAAGGAGTTCAACGACACCTACGGGCACGATGTAGGGGACCAGGTGCTCCGGATGGTGGCCTCCGAGCTGGGGAGGGCGGGCGGCGGATGCAGGGCCTTCCGATACGGCGGAGAGGAGTTCGCCCTCCTCTATCCGGGGCGGGAGCTGGACGAGGTGATGCCTCGCCTGGAGATGCTTCGGGGGAGTATCGAGGAGGCGGGCTTCTATCTGCGCGACGAGGACCGGCCGGAGGAGAAGCCGGAGGACCCCTCATCGGTCCCCTCCGGTCGGGAGCGGGTCCGCGTCACGGTGAGCATCGGGGCCGCCCGGGGAGATGCCGGGACCGACGACCCCGGGGAGGTGCTCAAAGCGTCGGATGCCGCCCTGTACCGGGCGAAACGGGGCGGTCGGAACCGGGTCAGCCGGGCAGAGTGACCAGCATCCACGATCTCAGATCATCCCGTTCCTTCCGCACGATCGTGCGGCCGATGGGATAGTCGCGTGCGGTCAGGTCCGCCCCCGCCTCCTTCAGCAGGCGCTGGCCCTCCTCGGCCCCGTGGAAGGAGACGGCCGGGTCCCGGGTGCCGTATCCCCACGGTCCCCCGGAAGGCGGGGCCCGGGGTGTGACGACGAGGACGCCGCCGGGAGGACGGGGTGCGAGTCCGAGCAGGTCGGTCTCGTCCGAACCCCTGCCGTGAAGCAGTATGAAGAGGGGCGCGCCCTCCCGGGGAGAGAACCGTCGTCTACTTCTCCTTCTTCCAGGCCTGGATGCCGTGCTCCATCCAATCGGGCATGGGAGCACCCTTGAGGTAGTGGTCGAAGAACTGCTGCATCCGGACCGTATAGTCCTCCTGGTTGACCCGCCGCCGCAGACCGTGGTCCTCCCCGTTGTAGTTGAACATCCAGGCGGGCTTCTCCAGACGCCGCAGCGCCATGATCCACTCGATACCCTGGTACCATGGGACCGCCCCGTCCTCGTCGTTGTGGAGGATCAGGACCGGGGTGCTGATCCGGTCGGTGTAGAAGAGGGGGGAGTTCTCCACGTACCGGTTCCTTCCCCCGTCCCAGAGGTTGCGGCCCAGCCGGCTCTGTGTACGCTCGTATTGGAACTGGCGGACCATCCCGCTGCCCCACCGGATCCCGCCGTAGGCGCTGGTCATGTTCGAGACCGGGGCCCCCGATTCGATGGCGGCGAAGATATCGGTCTGGGTGATCATGTAGGCCCCCTGGTATCCGCCCCAGGAATGACCCTGCAGCCCCACCCGTTCCGGGTCCACATACCCCTCCTCGATGACCCGCTTGACGCTGGGCACCACGCAGTCCAGCGCGTCCCTGCCGGGGTGTCCGGTGCCGTAATGGATGTCCGGCATCCAGATCAGGTAGCCGTTGCTGACGTAGTAGGAAGGGTTGATGGAGGTCCCGGGTCCGGGGTTGCGGAACCGGTGCAGTCCGCTGGTGAGCTTCTCGTAGATGTAGACCATCATGGGGTACTTCCCGGAGGGGTCGAAATCCTCCGGCTTGATGAGGATCCCCCGGTACTCCATCCCGTCGGCGGCGATGTAGTCCATCAGTTCGGCCCTGCCCCAGATGAACTCCTCCCGCTGACTGCCCACATCGCTGATCTTCGTGAAGTCCCGGAACCGCATGTCGGTGACCCACAGGTCGGGGAACTCGTAGAAGGTCTGCCGTGTGATGAGCACCCGGTCCGAGTCCTCCGCCTTTCGGGGATAGCCGTAGGAGTAGTCGCCCAGGTGGAGGACCCGGGGCTCACGGTCCCCCCGTACACGGTCGGTCGCCACACCCTCGGCCATGGTCTCCTCGTCGGTGATCCGGAAGTACATGGTCTCGGAACGGTCGATACTGTCCGCGTCGGGATCGGTCTGCCAGAATCGGAAGCTGATGCTGTTGCTGCGTCCGTATCCCTCGGTGATGTTCCGTACCTCCGAACCGTCGGGTGCGACCTCCCACACGTCGAACTCGTCGTAGATCAGGAAGGAAGCGTCGCCATCGGTCCAACCGGCGGTCCCGTAGGAACCGCGGGGCTGGGGGCGGTCCGCCAGGCGGTTCCATACCTGGACCGGGACCTGGCGGGTGACGTTATGGGTGGTCCCGGAGGCGATGTCGTGGACGTGCCAGTGCCGGTCGGTACCGAACCAGGTGACGTACCTGCCCTCCGGCGAGAGGTTGCCGCGGAAATACGACTCCTCCTTGATGAGGGTCCGTTCCCCCGTGGCGGGGTCCACGAGGTAGAAGTCATAGTAGGCCGAGTCGTAGCTGATCCGCTCCCGGTAGGGCATGTCGGTCTGTCCGAACCCCACCCTGCCGTCTTCGCTCAGCCGTACGCTCCACATCTCTTCGTCCCCGAGCTGCACGAACCGTCCCCCTTCGAGGTGGTAGACCGCGTCGAAGGTGCGGTTGCGATAGCGGTCCTCCATCTGCTTCTGCTGGGGGTAGGGATACGGGTCGTTCCATGACCAGAGCTCGAACCCGGCTTCCTCCTTCTCGTCGTCCTCCTCCTCCTCGTCCTCCTCGTCGGGTTCCGGGATCTCCTTGATGCCGAACTTGACGATCTCCGCCTCCTCGGTGAAGGAGAGACCGGAGTGCTCGCTCACCGCGAAACCGGATGTGAAGCCCGGGGTGGACGTGTGAGAGACCCAGAGAGAGGCGGCCGGTTCGCCGACGCGCCACCCGTACAGGTTGAAGGTGGGCTCCTCGGCGTCGTAGTCGTCCCGGTCGGTGACGAACGCCAGGAGCGACTCCTCCTCGTTGAGGGTCCAGCGTCGGTAGTTCCCCTCGCCGGTGAGCAGCGGCTGCGGGTCCGTCCCTTCCGGACGGTGGGCGTATACGCCGTCTGAGTCCGGGTCCTCCTCGCTCGAGACGATGTAGAGGAGGTAGCCCCCCTCCTCGGTGAATCGATACTCCAGTACCGAGGCGAAGGTCGTCTCGGTGCCGTCATCCAGCCGCCGGAGGACCAGTTCGGTGCCGTATTCCTTCTCCTTCTCCTTCTCCTTCTCCTCTTCCTTTTCTTCTTCGCCCTCCTCCTGCTCCGGTTCCTCGCCCGCCTCCGCCTTCTTCGCCTCGGAGGTTGGCTCCTCCTTCAGGTAGGCGACCCATCCGCCCGCTTCCTCGGGGAGGCGGAAGTTCTGGACCCGCTCGACGGTGGTCACGCTGCCGTCGGCGAGGGTCATGATGGCGAGCTGGTCCTGGGGGAGGTCCGGACCCTTCTTCTTCGCCTCACGGGCAGCCTCCAGGCTGTCCTCGGGGGGTGCCACCAGGAAGAGCAGGAAGCGTCCGTCCTCGGTGAAAGCCGCCCGCTGGCCCCGGGGATGACGATACTCGCTCCCGTCCCTCAGGGAACGGACCACCAGCTCTCCGTCCCCCTCCTGAGGCTCGACCTGATAGGAGGCCCAGCGACCGTCGGGAGAGATCTGATCCCCCCGGATGCTCTTCCAGCCGTCATAATCATCGTGGGTCAGAGGCCGCTTGTCCGTTCCCTGGGCCCATCCCGTAAGGGGCATGAGCAGCATGATGACCAGGGAGAGGAGTACTCGGGCCGATGTGTGTCGGGTACAGCGCATGTTCATGATCGTACCTCTGCCGAGAGTGATGGGGCGCCGCCGGGGCCGAAGAGAGCCGTGCGGTCGTCCGCGGGCGGTCCGGGTGACACAGGACAGACTAGCCCACCGGTGCGGCCCCCTTCAAGTCCCCGCGGGCGGTGCTGACGCACGCCGGGCCGCCGCCCGACCCGGGAGGATCCCGCCGATGAGGCCGGGGTCCCCGGTCCGGGGACCGTGTGCATCAGTCCTCGTCTGGTGGGCGGGTACTTCCTCGGCGCAGTCTGGGCGGTCTGCGCGGGTGTGCGGTCTCCGGGGCCTCGAGGTAGACGACCCCCTCATGGACGCGTTCCCGCAGACGTCCGGTCTGCACCAGCGAGCGAACGGGCAGTTCCAGTTCTTCCTGGTCCATCCCCAGGATGTCGGAGAGCTCGCTCCTGCTCAGGGGACGGCGCATGGCGGTGGCCTGTATGGCGGCCGCAGCATCTCCCCGGCAGACTGCGTGCGCCTCCGAAGGGGCGATCTTGACGATCCCCGCCTTCGGGCCGAGCATCTCTTCGATCTCCTTCAGCCGGGCATACGATACGGCGTCGGTGTTCTCGTAGGCCGGCGGGCGGGCCACGGTGTTGATGTCGATCCGGTCGGGGTCGATGCGGTACGCCGCCTCCGCCAGGGCTCGGACCTCCTCCTCGGTGTCGTTGAGTCCGCTGACGAAGAGCATCTCGAGCCAGATGGGTCCCTCGTACTCCGACCGCAGGGCGACGAGACCCTCCACCACGTCCTCTACACGAAGCTCCGGATGGGGCTTGCACACCGCCTCGAACACCTCGGGCGTGACCGCATCGAGACTCGGAGCTACCGCATCCGCCTTGCGGATCTCCTTCCGCACCTCCTCGTCGTGCATCCAGCTGCCGTTGGTCAGCAGATACACCGGCAGCTCGCTCATCTCGTGGATGGCGTCGATCATCTCCCCCAGACGGCTGTGGAGGACCGGCTCGCCGCTCCCGCTGAAGGTGATGCAGTCCACCCTGCCCTCCTCCCCCAGCTTGCTCCGGACCTCTTCCAGGATCTCCCCGGGCGGCACCCATTCCCGCCGTTCCATCGTCCAGCGGTCCGTCTTCCCCACCTCGCAGTAGACGCAGTCCATGCTGCAGAGCTTCCGGGGGACGGGGTCGATCCCCAGGCTGTATCCCATGCGGCGGCTGTGCACGGGGCCGAATACGTAGCGGTATTCCATGAGCACCAATATAGGCAGGATAGGTCGGGGTCCAAAGTAGACGTGGATGACCCGGTCTCAGTGTCCGGGGTCGAGGATGGAGACCGCCACGGCCTGCTGCCCCGGGGTGGGGTCCGGTATCGGCACCACCCGCCAGACCGGGACCCTTCGGGAGGCGGGGGAGAGGTTCAGTTCCCGCACCTCCCCCCCCCTCCGTACATCGAGGATCCCGCTCCGTTCCCCATACGCTGTGAGCGAGGAGATATCGGCTGCCGAGCGGTCGGGACGGGGCCCCGGCCCCCAGGGCGGCAGGCTGAGGGTGAGGACGGGACTCGTCACCGCGTCCAGGTGGATGGTCACCTCCAGCCGGTGACCGTCTGTGTCGGAGAGGTCTACCTCGTAGCGGACGGCGGAGGGGGGTCCGGTCGTCCTCAGCTCCTGCCGACCTTCCGCACCCCGGGGCTGCAGAGCCAGGAGCGTGAGCAGGGGGAGGACATGCAGGGTCCTGGAGGTCATGCTCCTCATGGTACGCTCACCGGCCGGGGGCGGCAACGAGACGAAGGCGCCGGAGGGCTGATGCCTCCCGGCGCCTCCACGATGACCGGAATCCGCAAGGGAGTGGGGGAGAGATCGCGAGCACGGTGAACATGACGCGGCGGTCTTCCGGCCTTCGACCCTGCGACGCAGGGCAGGCCGTCCATGTTTACCCCCTCCCGCACCGGGTCGTCTCAGCCGCTGAAGCGGTCCGCCATCTCAGCCAGCCTTGCCGCCACCTGGCGGCGGAGCTGCTCCGGCTCGAGGATCTCGGCCATCTCGCCGTAGGAGAGCACCCGCTGCAGGAGCCACCGGGGGCTGGAGGTACGGTAGGTGAGGGTGAGGGTGCCTTCCCTCTCCGGCTTCCCGCGCCCCTCCTCCTCCATGACCCAGCGGGCCGCCGGGGGACGGTAACGTACCACGACCTGCTGGTCCTCCTCCGTCTCGACGTATACCCCGACGGTGAAATGGTCCTCCAGCTTGAAGTCCCCCGGCACCTCGAAGTGTTCCCCCAGGACCCGGGCACTGCGGACGTGGTCCATCCGGAAGGTCCGGACCCCCCCGGCCCGCTCGCACCACCCCACCAGGTACCAGGCCCCGTCACTGCACACCATACGATAGGGCCGCACGGTCCGTTCGGAGACCGAACCCCGATGTTCCGTGTAGTAGCTGATCGCCAGCTTGCGCCCCTCGTGCACCCCCCGCTCCACCCGGCTGAACACCTCGGCCTCCAGGGCCGGCGGGGATTCCATGCCGATCTTCCCCTTCAGGCCCGCCGGCTGCGGTGCGGGGACCTCCAGTTCCTCGGTGATCCGCTTGTAGGCCCGGGCCAGGGCCCGGGTCTCCTTGCCGTCCACCTGTTCCAGCATGAGGGAGACGGCGGTCCGGAGAGCCATGAGTTCGCCGGGCGTGAAGGAGAGGGGCCGTTTGAAGTGCTCACCGGCCCAGATATGGACCTGATCCCCGTCGATATAGGCGTCCATGATCTCCGCCGACCCGAAGGGCCCATAACTGCAGTTGGAGAGGGCCTCCAGGTCGCGGACCAGGTCGGAGGGACGTACCTGGAACTCCTCCGCCAGTTCCTTGAGGTCCACCCCCTGGTTCTGGAGCAGATAGGGGATCATGCCGAGGATCCGATTGAGACGTTCCGCGCTCGCCATCAGACCTCCTCCGCCACCGGCTCGGGGTAGGACTCCATGATGCCCCTGATCATCCTCCGCAGCTCCCTGCGGAGACGGCGGGGGGAGAGGATCTCCACCTCACCCTGCTGCCCGAGGACCCATCTGCAGAACGCCCTGTCGTCCCGCACCTCCAGCTGCATGACCCGATCCTGATCCTCCGGGAAGAGGATGTCCTCCCTCCCTGACCAGCGGACCTTGAGCTGCTGATAGAGCGGACCGGTGAGCCGCACCTTCACCTGGGAGGGGCGCCGGCTGGAGAAGTCCCACGGTTCCTGGCCCATATACTGCTTCAGACTGAAGTCCTTCGGTATCTCGTAGTCCGGTTCTCCCATCTTCTCGCGGTTCATCTGTACCGACCGGATCCGCTCCAGACGGAACTGGCGCAGGTCCTCCCGGAGGCAGCACCAGCCGACCAGGTACCAGCCCCCCTTCCGGTGGACCAGGCCGTAGGGATGCACGTCCCGTTCCGTCTCCGCGTCGCGATGGAGACTGTAGTAGGTCATGGAGAGGGTCTTGCGGGTCTGCAGTGCCTCGCTGATGGTCTCCAGCACGCCGGGGTCCGCACCGCCGGAGTAGTAGAAGACCACCCGCCCCTCGGCGTCGGAACGGGGAGAGGAATCGAAGACCAGTTTTCGCAGGACCGAACGGGCCTCCCTGGCCAGGGGGAAGCTCTGCATCTCCGCTACCCTCCGCACGGCCACCACCAGGGCCCGGATCTCCTCCTCACCGAAGGCGAGCCGGGGGAGGTAGAAACGTGAGCGGTCCAGCCGGTACCCCATGAGCACCTCGCTGTCGATGGGGACCGTGTCGATGGGGATGCCGTGGGCCCGGAGTTCCTCCTTGTCCCGCTCGAACTTCCTGAGGATCGACTTCTCGTCCACGGCTCCCACCGGCTGGTAGCCGGGCACCTTGTGCCGGATCTCGTCCCAGGTCACCGGGAAACGATGGTTCAGCAGGTAGGCTATGAGATTGAGCTGCCTAAGGTCCTTGTTGATCTTCTCAGGCATCCGCTCCCTCATCCCCCCCCTCCGCGTCCTCCGCGGTTGATTCGAAGAATGTCCATACTTCTTCCAAGAGCCGCAGCGCTTCGTCTCGCTGTCCCTCGGGCACCAGGATGGCGTTCTCCTTCAGCGGCCCCCCTTCGAAGCTCTCCAGGTCCTCTCCGGGGATCAGGCACTCGATCCCCTCCTCGGCCAGCCGGCTCCTGATCATGGAGGCCTCCAGCACACTCTCAGCGACGTAGATCTCGACCAGGTCCCGGGAAGGTCCTTCGGAGCTTACCATCCCCCGAGGGCCCGCTTCCAGCGGGGTTCCGTACCTTTTAGGAAAGGGTTGAATATGCGTTCCAGCCCCGCCTGGGTCACCGGCCCATGCCCGGGGTGCACCACGGCATCGTCCGGCAGGTGGGCGAGGACCCTCCGCAGCCGGAAGACCTGCTGGTGGAAGGCCTCCTCGTCCGCCGTCCCCCCCAGCGCCGCCGCGAAGAGCGTGTCCCCGGCGAGCAGGTGTCCCTCCACATGGACCACCACCTGGTCGTCGATGTGGCCCGGCACCTCGTATACCCTCCCCAGGTGTCCTCCCACCTCCAGCACGTCCCCCTCGGAGAGTTCCCTCCCCTCCACCAGACCGGGATGTTCTCCCCGGACGGTGGCCAGAGCGGCCCTCGAAGCGGCCACGGGTGCTTCGAAGGTCTCCTGGGCCTCCATAAGACCCCCGGTGTGGTCCCAGTGGCTGTGGGTGAGGAGGATGGTCGATACCTCCGCCCCCGTTGCCCGGACCCGGTCGGTCGCCTTCCGGTCCCAGGCCCCGGGGTCCACGAGCACGCCCGTGCCCTCCCGCGGGCACCAGGCGAGATAGGCGTTCATCTCGTTGGCATCGGGGAAGGGGAGATGGAGGACACGGAGGGCCATCACTCCTCCCTCCTGGCCCGCTGGAAGACGGCGTGCTCGGTCCGCGCACCTTCCATGACCGCCCCCCGAAGGTCCGCTTCCCGGAAGATGGCGCGGGTGAGGTCGGCGTCCCGGAAGCTGGCTCCCTGGAACCGGCCCGCCCCGGACCGGCTGTAATACATCTTCGCCTCCTCGAATATCGCTACCGAGGCGTCCACACCCACCAGGGAAGCCTGTTCGAGGCCGCATCGTGTGAGATCGGCACCGACGAGACAGCCGCCGCCGAAGACCGCGAAGGAGAAGTCCCCCTCCTTCAGCCGCACCTCCTCAAGGTCACACCAGGGCAGGTACCACCCCCTGCCCGAGGCCCCCTCCAGTACTGCTCCCCGGAGGCGCGCCCCGGGCCAGCGGGCCTCCTCGAGCCGGGCACCGGTCAGGTTCGCCCCGCAGAGGTCCGCGTGGTCTCCCCTGCTCCCTGAGAGGTCGGCCCCGGTGAGATCGGCACCCCTCCCCCTCAGGCCGCTCAGGTCCGCCCCCCGAAGGTCCGCCCCTCCCAGCCGGGCACCCTCCAGGAGGGACCCCTCCATACCGGCTTCCCGGAGGTCCGCTCCCCGCAGGTCCGCACCCTCGAGCCAGGCCCCCCGGAGGTCCGCTCCTGGTGCCCTCAATCCCTTCCAGAAGACGCCGTCGGCATGGATCTTGGGGAGACGGGGTGCCTGCAGCACCTCCCCCTCCGATGCGGCACGACGGATCTCATCCAGGAACCCCTCCGGGTCCTCGAGATGTTCGAAGCAGGTGTCGGCACCGCTGAGTGGGATGAAGGGGCACCCTGGATGCGAGCAGAGGGTGTCCGGCCTGGAGGCTTCGGTATCCATAGTCGCAGGGTATGCCAGGGGCCCCGGACCCTCAAGAATCAATTGAAGCCCGCCGCGACCCCGACTAGGCTGGTGACGTCATGTACGAGTGTCTCTCCTGCGGGTATGTCTATCAGCCGGCCGACGGGGTCCCCGCGGCCGGCGTGAGTCCGGGCACGTCCTTCCACGACCTGCCGTCCGGCTTCTTCTGTCCCGCGTGCGGTTCCGGGCGAGACCGCTTCGTGCGCCTGCGCGCCGCACACATCGCACCGGGAGGTGATAGGGATGGCCGATGAACGGGAGGACTGGCGTTCCCTCGGAGGGTACGACCTGGATGATGAGGGCGGCCTGGAGGTCATCGAGGAGGGATACGGGAAATACCGCCGGCCCGATGCCGAGGACCCGGAGGAGGAGAAGGAGCGGAAGTCCCTGGCCCGGAGGCAGATGCGGGTCGCGGCGGCCGTCGTCGTCGTGGCGGTGGGCACCCTGCTCTACTTCATGTTCAGCGGTGACGGGGTGACCGAGAGCGAGCAGCTCCGGGAGATCACCTCGCTGGAGGAGGCGGACTACCTCTTCGCGCTGGAAGGGGAGACGGCCGTGCAGGACATCCGGCGCAGGTTCCCGGACGCGGGAGACCGGCTCTCCCTCATCGACGGAGTGGTGGCGAGGTACCTCTTCCTCCAGCATCCCGCTGAGCTCTGGGTGGGTGTCTCCCCCCTCCAGGAGAACGCGGCGGAGGACTACAGCCTCCTGCTGGAAGCCACCGACCCGGAGCAGAGCGACCGATGGCGGGCCCAGAGCCAGCTGGTCCGCGGCTCCACCTCCATCACCCAGGTGGTGGGGAGGGGGCAGCGGAACTACTTCTACCGCGACTCCAACATGCTGGTCTGGATCACCGCCGACTCGGTGGCCGCTCCCTTCGTCCTCCAGGCCGCCCTGGGCACCAACCTCCGGGAGTGGATCGCGGGTGTCCGTCAGGGAGGGGACTGAGAGGAGCTACGGCTCTCCGGGACCCACCTCCAGCACACCCAGATGCTTCCGGATGAAGGTGAGGACCGTCCACGACCACCCCTCCCTCCCCGCCTTCTCCCGGAAGGCCTCCAGGACCGGGTGAGGATGCTCCGGGGTGGCTTCTATCATCTCCCATCCCGGGTCCACGTCGTGGACCAGGACCAGACCACCCCTCCGGACCAGCCTCCCGGCCATCTCCAGGTCGGCCCGGGCCCCCTCGTAGGTGTGGTCGGCGTCCACCAGGTAGACGTCCGCTCCACGGGGGTACTCCTCGACGATCCGGGGCAGGACCTCCCGGGCATCCCCGTTCCGGAACTCGACGCGCTCTTCCGGCAGCCCGGTGCGGGCCACGTTCCCCCGCGTCTTCTCAGGATAGGTCCCAACCGCATAGGAGTCGTTGTCGATGCAGATGAGACGGCCCTCACCATTCTCCGCCAGGGCCCTCGCCCATCCCACCGCGGTCCCCCCGGCGAAGCTCCCCACCTCCACCACAAGGCCGGGCCGGATGGCCCGAGCCAGGGCGTAGCAGAAGCGGCCGTATCGCGGATGGTCGCCCCCCCTCCCCTTCCAGAGGTGCTCCGGACCGTCGAAATCGGGGGCGATATCCCGCGGCGCCGCGAGGAAGTTCTCGTAGACCTCGTCGGGCAGCTCAAGGTCACCGGGCATGGACCCCCGGAGGGCCCTCCTCAACCAGAGGCGCTCGGCCCATCCCGGGATGAATCGTGCGTACGACATCCTGCCCAAGGGGGCTCCCTCCTTGCAGCGGTTGCGGAACGTCAGACCGGGGGATACCTTATCGGCATGCTGATACCGATCCAACCTGTACCTCAGCAGCGAGGCCGGGCCGAATGACCAGTATGACGCGTGAAGAGCTCATCGCCAATCTCAAGGAGAAGCTGGGTGTCCGGGAGGGTCCCGAGGCGGATCTCCAGGGAGACGGTTACGCCCTGGTCATCGCCATGGAACCCGAAGAGGTCACCGAGGAACTGGTCGGACGGCTCCAGGCCCTCAAGGCGAAGAAGGGCGTCCGACGCATGATCGCGATCCCTCCCAAGGCCACGGTCATGAACGCCGCGAGGGAGAAGACCGAGGGCACCGGCATCGGGGTCATCGACGGGCGGGGGTTCATCATCAAGCCCTTCTCCTGGTCCCGCTACCGGTCGGTCCCCCTGGGTACCTACAAGGGCTGACTCCTTCCCGATATCGGCAGTGAAGAGCCTCCGGCCCCGGTCGGGGGCTTTTTTCCTGCTCCGAACCCCCGACATCCCCTCATGCAGGGGGAGAGCACAGATAATGAAACCCCCGGTCCGTGCGGACCGGGGGCGAGCTGGTGGAGATAACGGGGCTCGAACCCGTAACCTCCGGCATGCGAAGCCGGCGCTCTCCCAATTGAGCTATATCCCCGAACGTCCAGGCAGTGGAATATGGTCCCGGGACCGGGGGATGTCAAACATCCCCGCCCCCGCTCCCCCACCACCCGGGGATCTCCCTACTCCCCGCCGTGCGGATCGCCCAGTTCCTTCAGGTACTGGTCCGAAGCTCCCAGTTCACTGCCGATCTGTCTGTTGAAAGCCGACATGAGGTCCTCACTGATCAGCATACGCTCCAGCCCTGTCTCTGGGGACGACCCGCCCGCGGGCGGGATGATGCGGCGCTCGAATGCAATCGCAATTGCGATCGGCGGCGCTAGTCGATGTCGTGGAAGATGCGTCCCCAGCGGATCCGCTGCCAGAAGGGCTCGGTGGGATCGTGCTCGTAGGAGTAGAGTACGAACATGGCCCGGGCCAGGACCTCCTCACGGTCGAGGAAGCCCCAGCTCCGGCTGTCCAGCGAATCGTCCCGGTTGTCCCCCATGACGAAGAGGTGCCCCTCGGGGACGGTGAAGGGGCCCGCGTTGTCTCGCCGGCTGACCCCGGGGGGCAGGGTCCTGGGATCCAGGTGGAGCCCCGCCTCGGGGAGAGGGGCCATCCGGCCGTCCACGTAGACCTGCTTGTCCCGGATCTCCACCCGCTGCCCCGCCGTCGCCACCACCCGCTTGACCAGACGTCCCTCCTCCACCGGGTGGTTGAACACCACCACGTCCCCCGGACGGGGCTCCCGCAGGGCCGGGAGCCGGATCCCCACCAGGGGGATCCTGGCACCGTAGATGAACTTGTTCCCGAGGAGGGTGTCGCCGGTCAGGATCGTCTCCTCCATCGAACCGCTGGGTATCACATAGGCCTCCACCACCGAGACCCTCAGGAGGAAGCTGAGGGCCACCGCAGCGATGATCAGACGCGACCACTCGGCGACGCGGCTGCGGAAGCCGGGGGGTGTTCCCTCTTCGGGCATCGAACCGTGTCCTCGACGAGACGCTGGGAGGCGAGTACCTTGGATTATCTTTAGGATAGCATACGTCTCATCCTGGCACCGGTTCCTTTTCACAGGCACACTGCGGGGAGTACGCACGATCATGAGTCTGAGACGATTCGCCCTGACACTGTGGCTGCTGCTCCTGCCCGCAGCTGCCGCGGCCCAGGGAAGCCAGCCCTTCGAGGTATCCGCCGAACTCGTCCAGCAGGACGGGAAGACGGCTGTCCGGGTGACCTACCGCGTACCCGACGGGCACTTCATCTACCGGGACATGAGCAGCGTCGAGGTCCGTACCCCCGACGGCGTGGAGGCGGGGGAGGTCCTCTTCCCCCCGGGTCAGATGGAGTTCGATCAATTCTCGGGCAAGGAGAAGGAGATCTTTCCCGAGGACTTCCATGTCACCGTCCCCCTGAGCGGAGAGGGATCGGGTACGGTCGAGGTGACGGCCGCCTGGCAGGGATGCGACGACAGCGTCTGCTTCTTCCCCGCCGAGGAGACCTTCCGGCTGTCTCTGGGAGATGTCCCCGCACCGGGAAGCGGGGCCGCGGAGTCGGGATCGGATCCCCGGCCGGCCCCCGGAGAGGGCCTGCAGGACTTCAGCGGGCCGAGGAGCGGCGCCTCCACGGAAGAGGGGCTGCTCGACTTCGACCTGGCCAGCCGGCGCGGTTCGCTCTGGATGTACCTGGCCGCGTTCATCGGCGGCATCCTGACCAGCCTCACGCCCTGTGTGCTCCCCATCATCCCCCTGACCATCACGGTCATCGGGGCCCGGGGGGCGGAGAGCAGGGCGAAGAGCTTCGGACTCAGCCTGATCTACGTTCTGGGCATCGCCCTCACCTACTCCATCCTGGGCGTGGTGGCGGCCAGCACCGGCGCCCTCTTCGGCAGTCTCTTCCAGAGCACCTGGTTCCTGGTCTTCGCCATCGCCCTCTTCACCCTCCTGGCCTTCGGGCTGTTCGGGGCGTACGAACTGCAGCTGCCCGCCCCCGTTCGGAACCGGCTCATGGCCAAGCAGGGGAAGGGCTTCGGCGGCGTCTTCTTCATGGGACTCATCGCCGGGCTGGTGGCCTCCCCCTGCGTGGGTCCGGTGCTGGTAGGTGTGCTGGCCTTCATCGCCACCACCGGCAGCGTGATGTTCGGGTTCACCCTCCTCTTCACCTTCGCCATGGGGATGGGGATCCTCTTCCTCGTGGTGGGGACCTTCAGCGGGGAGATCCAGCGGCTCCCCTCCGGCCCGTGGATGAGCGCCATCGAGTACGCTCTGGGGGCCCTGATGCTCGGTGTGGCCTTCTATTATCTCCACATCCTCGTGGACCCCTTCACCTTCGCGGTGGTCCTGGGTACCGCGCTGGTGAGCGGCGGGGTCTTCAGCGGTGCCTTCCACACCGTACCCCCGGAGGGTGCGGGGTGGGAGCTGAAGTCCCGGAAGGCCCTGGGCATCCTCATGGTGGCAGCGGGTCTCTACTTTTTCGTGGGCGGACTCATGACCCGCGGCGTATTCCTCCCCGCCCTGAGCGGTACCGTGGGGACGACCGCCGGTCCATCTGCCCTCTCCCCGGGCCTTGGGGAGCGCAGCCAGGCCGCCGGGGCGGAATGGGGCGAGGACCTGGAGGCCGCTCTCCAGACGGCCGAGAGGGAGGAGAAGCCGGTGGTCGTCGACTTCACTGCCGACTGGTGTGTGGCCTGCAAGGAACTGGACCACTTCACCTTCAGCGACCCCCGCGTGGTGGAGGCCTTCCGCGACTTCATCCTGGTCCGGGTCGACATGACCGACGATACCTCACCGAAGAACAGGGAGTACCAGCGGGAGTACGAGATCTACGGACTGCCCAGCGTGACCTTCCTCACACCTGCCGGCGAGAAGATGGACGACCTCACGGTCACCGGGTTCATGAAGGCGCCCCGGTTCCTCGAGATCCTCGAGGAGGCGCGATCCCGATCCGGGACCTCAGGGATGTAGACAGGCCGACCCCGGTGTCCGTTATCCTAATGACCGCCCAGCTAGAGGGCACCTATGGCGGATAACAACGAACATAGCGGCGGTGCCCTCCCGGCCTCGTACGAGGAGATCGTGCGGGAGTACGGGAAGCGCGTCATGGCGGTGGCGTACGACTACGTCAAGGACTACGACGCCGCCCAGGACGTCGCCCAGGAGGTGTTCATCCGGATCTGGAAGAAGGGGGACGAGTTCCAGGCCCAGGCCAGTGTCTTCTCCTGGATCTACCGGATCACCGTGAACTTGGCCATCGACCACCTCCGGAAAGCGAAGAGCCGGGGCAAGCTCTCCGACTCCGAGGGCACCTACCGTGACATCTACGAGACGGAGCAGCATTCCGGCTCCACGAAGATGCGCCCGGGCCTGTCCATGGAACAGCGGGCCCTCAGGGAGCGCCTGGACGAGGCTCTCGAGGTGCTGAGCGAGAACCAGAAACAGGCCTTCGTGCTCAGGTACTACCAGGAGATGGACATCGAGGCGATTGCGGCCATCATGGGCTGCAAGGAGAGCACGGTACGACAGCATCTCTTCCGGGCCTCCCACAAACTGAGGGACGAGCTGGCGGACCTCGCCGACCGGTTCCTCCCCCCGAACGACGAAGAGGAGCGGGACGACGGAACGTCCTGACCGAACATGCATGTAGAGACCTACATCGACGAGTACCTGCGAGGCGGACTCCCCCCGGAGAAGGCATCGGAAGTGGAGCGTCACCTGGCCTCCTGCCGGCGCTGCCGGGAGCACATGGAGTGGCTCCGGACCCTGGAGGACCTGACCGCCTCCGCCCGCTTTCAGCACTCTCCCGAGATCCTGGAGTCCCTGGAGGAACGCCTCCTGAGCCTGCCGGATCGCCTGGAACGGAGGGAGAGGGGACGACGGGGTCTCCTGCCCCTCTCTTTCCCCCCGGGATGGCTCAAGCCCGCCATCAGGGCGGCGGCACTCGTGCTGCTGGGCGCGGGGCTGGGCTGGCTGGTCCGCGGCGGAGCGGGACCGGGCATGATGAACGCCCCGGCCGGACTGAAGGCCCCCTCGATGGAGACGGCCTCCCAGATGATGGCCGACCGCGAAGCCGAGCTCCAGGACCGCCTCCAGGAGCTCGAGGCAGCTCTCCTCTCCACCTACCTCACCCGGCTCGAGACGGCCCTCATGCACTTCGTGGACGATGCCTCTTCCGGGCGGATCGCCCCGGCCAACGCCGGGACCTATCGGGACCTCCTCTCGGTGACGGCGAACCTCAAAGCGGACAGCCGTTCGCGGGG
Source organism: bacterium (assembly GCA_046497505.1). Taxonomy (GTDB): domain Bacteria; phylum Blakebacterota; class Blakebacteria; order Blakebacterales; family JAWOFN01; genus JAWOFN01. The sequence goes on from JAWOFN010000108.1 coordinate 18,563, forward strand.
CGAAGAGCATCTCGGACGGCTCTGCTCCCAGGTCGAGTCGGTGCTCATGGAGATCGAACGGCTCAACCGGGAGGGTGACCTCGCCGGCGCCCGTCATGTGGCGGAAGTGATCGAAGAACAGGGACTCTTGCCCACCCTCCAGCGCATGAAAGTGGGAGTGGAGTAGTGCAGGTGGCTACGATGCAGGACAGACGAGACGTCTCCGCATGCCGCAGAGCGGCCGGTATCCTCCTCGGGGCACTCCTCACGGGCGTCCTGTCGGCACCGCTCCAGCCCGCCGGGGCCCTCATGCCCCAGCAGCCCTCGCCCGAGCAGGCGTACCAGGATGCCCGTGACCTGACCATGCGTCAGGACTGGGAAGAGGCGCTGTATATCTTCCGTGCCCTCGCCGATGGGGACTCCCCCCGTGCGGCCGACGCGGCGTTCTACGTGGGCTTCTGCCTGGAGAACATGTCGGGACGCTCACAGGAGGCCTTCCGTGCCTACCGCGAAGTCCGGATGGCACACCCCGATACGGAGATGGCCCGCCGCGCGCTCCTCCGCATGATCCCGCTGGCCGGCACGCTGGGCGACGAGGACCCCTCCTACCGCGACTTCCTCGCACGACACCTCGAGAGCGAGCGTGCCGAGGTCCGGCGCGAGGCCGCCCTGAGCCTGGCCCGTTTCGGGGACCAGCGCGCGCTGGAGGGACTGCGGGAGATCCTTCGGGAGGGTTCGGCGGATATGAAGCTCATGGCCCTCGAACGCTGTTCCAACTACCCGGATCCGGTGACGAACGAACTGATCAAGGAGGTCTCGCGGGCCGCGGCTCCCTCCGCCGCCGACATGGCGGTCCAGCGGCAGGCCGAACGGCTGGCTCGCTCCATGGAGACCGGCCGGGAGGACAGGGCCCGTATGGAGGAGATACTGGCCCGGGACAAGAAGCTGCTGATGGAGACCATCAAGCGGCAGGGGGAGGAGTGGACCCTGGAGGAACTCATCACCCACGGTCTGCTGGCCGTCATGCCCCGGGAGATGTTCGTGCGGTACGTCCAGGGGAGTGAAGCCGAGAAACAGCGCCTCTACAACGAGTTCTTCCGGCGCCAGGGCGATCCCCTCCCCGAGACGGACCGGAACGAGCTGGAAGAGGAGTTCCGTCGGCGCGTCGAGTACGCCCGGGAGAACTTCAGCGAGCCGTGGCAGGGGGCCCGGAGCCGCTACGACGTGAAGGAGTGGGTGACCCCGGATAACGACTACGCCCCCTGGGATGCTCGGGGCGAGCTCTACATCCGCTACGGCGATCCCAGTGATATCTTCCAGGTCGGGTTCAACGTGGAGGAGTGGCGCTACGACCGGCTGAAGGTGGACTTCACCGTGCACCTCTATAGATCGAACTGGTACCTGAACGCCATCTTCCCGGGACGTGCCAGCCAGCAGGACTACCCGCCCGGCTACGTGCAGGCCAACTTCATCAACACCCCCCGTCTGGAGTACTGGCCCGGCGGCCGGCAGTAGCCCCGCAGCAGCCTGCCGGGCCCCGGACCCGGATGGATGAACGAAGCCCCGAGCGGTTCGACCGTTCGGGGCTTCGTTGTTGCCGCTATGTGCGGGCCGGGCCTCGCTCGGCCGGCCCGCTGCTTCAGGAGATCACACGCTCATCGGGGGCCAGAATCACCAGTCATAGAATGGCTGAGCATCCCCACTGTAGTTCGTGATGAACTGTTGTATGTCTACCACGTCTACATAGACCCCACCGGTCGTAGGATTGTACAGCCAACCACCATCATCGTTCGGGGACAGTGTGTTGTCATTGCCAGCAGACTGGAGATCCACCTCCGTGCTCCCCGAGATCTTCTCCACCGGCATCCGGCGCAGGTAGCCCTGAGCCACCAGGCTGTCCAGATGGTCGGGATAAGGTGTGGCACCCTGGTTCTTGGAGGCATAGATCAGCACCGCGCTCCGGATCGACTCCAGGTTCTGCTGGGTGGCGGCGATCTTCGCCTCCGGGGTGAGGTCCTGATACTTGGGGAGCAGCACGGCCACCAGCACCCCCAGCAGGGCCATGACGATGAGGAGTTCGATGAGGGTGAACCCCTCTTCCTCTCTCTGTCTGCGTATCCTCTGCAGCATCTCGTTCACTCCTTCGTGTGATCTCCTCGGGTGATCGTGCGTCTTCTCCGGACCGGACCGGCGTATCATCAGCCGCGGGCCACGGCCATCATGTCGAACATCGGCAGCAGGCAGGCCAGGATCATGACGCTCACGATGAGCCCCACCACGATGATGAGCAGCGGCTCGAGTACCGTGGTGAGGCGGTTCACTTCGTGACCCACCTCGCTGTCGTAGAAGTCGGCCACCTCGATGGCCATCTCGTCGAGGCTGCCGCTCTCCTCGCCCACGCTGAACATCTGGACCACCATGGGCGGTATCTCTTCGCTCTCCGCCAGGGGCTCGGAGAAGTTCCTCCCCTGCTTGACCTGGCGCTGCACCCGGTAGATCACGTCCCGGATGATCCGGTTCGAGACCACCGTCGCGGTGACGTCGAGCGTCTCCACCAGCGGCACCCCCCGGCTCAGCAGCGAGCCGTAGGTACGGGCGAAGCGGGCGATGCTGAGCTTGCGCACCAGGTCCCCCACGACGGGGGCGTTGAGCAGGGCACGGTGCCAGAGACGCTCTCCGGCGTCCGTCTTCACGGCCAGCCTGAGGCCGACCACCAGGAGGACCAGCCCGGGGAGCAGCACGAACCACCACCGGCTCACGAAGGCACTCGTGGCCAGCAGCGCCCGGGTCAGTCCCGGGAGTTCGACCCCCGCCTGTTCGAAGATCTCCACGAAGGAGGGGATGATGAACGTCAGCAGGAAGGTCACGATCACCACCGCCACCGTGGCCATGATGGCGGGGTAGGTCACCGCGTTCTTGACCCGCTGGTTCAGCTCCTTCTGGCTCTCCAGGATACCGGCGAGGTAGAGCAGGTTCTCCGGGAGCCCGCCTCCCAGCTCCCCGACCTTGACCAGGGAGAGGAAGAGGGGACCGAACACCTTCGGATAGCGCCCGAAAGCGTCGGAGAGCTGCTCTCCGCTCTGCACGGCCCGCTTGATCTCCCTCAGGATGTCCTGGAAGCGCTCATTCCCCGTCTGGGTGATGATCACGTCCAGGCCCTCGGTGAGGGGGACCCCGGCCCTGAGCATTGTGGCAAAGAGCGTGGTGAAGGTCGCGATCTCATCCTCTTTGATCGGCTTCTGGAAGAGCCGGTCGAGGACGTTCAGATCCACCTGGAGGAGGGAGCGCCGCTTCGGCTCCACACTCACCACGGAGTAGCCGCGGGAGACCAGCTGGTCGTAGACCGTCTTCACGCTGTCCGCCTGTGACTCCCCCGTGACCAGCGAACCGTCCGAGGTGATGACCTTGTACTCGTAATGCTTAGCCATGGCACAGGCACCGTGTATTAAGCGCAAACCTCATGCCAATCCGTTCCGAATGCCGCCTGCTTTTCACATAACTCCTTATACCGCTTCATGTTAGGTCCGAACAGGTCCGCCAGGGCATGCTGCCGCGTTCCGCCGGCGAGGCCTCCGATATGTTAAATCATGTTAACACTCCGGCCCGATCCGTTAAGATACCTTAACGTACCGCCCTCCCTGTCCTCATTCGAGTTCGTACTGGTTCACCTTCTGGTGGAGGTTCACCCTGCTGATCTGGAGCAGCTCCGCCGCCCGCGTCTTGTTGCCCTCGGCACGGTCCAGCGCCTGCTGGATGAGGGTCTTCTCGTACCGGGCCTTGATGCGTTTGAGCGCCTTGGAGAGACCCTCTCCGTCCAGCATGTCCAGGTTCACGGCCGGCTCTCCGGAGGCCCCGGCGATCTCATCAGGGACGGCACCCAGACCGATCTGGCCTGAGTGCTCCAGTACCACGGCACGCTGCATGACGTTCTGCAGTTCCCGGACGTTCCCCGGCCACTCATAGGCCATGAAGCGTTCCATGACCTCCTCACGGATCCCCTTCACCGGCTTCTCGAACTTCTCCGCGAACCGCTCCAGGAAGGCCTTCGCCAGGACGGGGATGTCCTCGGGACGTTCTTTCAGCGGGGGCATCTCCAGGCTCACCACGTTGATCCGGTAGTAGAGGTCCTCCCGGAAGCTCCCCTCCTCGATCTCCTTTGAGAGGTCCTTGTTCGTGGCCGCCAGCAGCCGCACATCCACCCGTACGCTGGTGGTGCCTCCCACCCGGTGGAACTCCCCCGTCTCGATGACCCGCAGCAGCTTGGTCTGGGATATTGAAA
>JAWOFN010000118.1:0-17635 GCA_046497505.1 bacterium
CGGGCCGCCTTGGCCACCACCACCGGGCGGCCCGTCCGCCGGGCATGGACATACCGGCGGTTCATTCCCTCCGCATCCTCCTCCAGCACCCCCGTCACCACCGTGACACCCGCTTCCTTGAGCCGCGCGAACCCCCTGCCGTCCACCCCCGGGTGGGGGTCGGTCATGGCACCGACCACCCGGGTGATGCCCGCTTCGATGATGGCCTGGGTACAGGGAGGGGTCCTGCCGTGATGGTCGCAGGGCTCGAGGGTCACATGGAGCTCACCGCCCCGGGCGCGCTCCCCCGCCTTGCGGAGGGCCACGACCTCGGCGTGAGCCGTGCCCGGACGTTCGTGGAACCCTTCCCCCACCACCTCACCATCCCGGGACACCACCGCACCCACCGCCGGGTTCGGCGGGGCGGTCCATCGCCCCCGCCCTGCCAGTTGGAGGGCGCGGCGCATGAGCTCGGTGTCCCGGGGGGACGCGGATGAGGAAGAGCGGGCGTGCATACCGCCCTATAAGATGCGGTCAGGAGGCTATGCGTACAACCCCCGCATCCGATAGACGTCCAGGACCCGCTTGATGGAGAGCATGTAGGCCGCCACGCGGAGACTCACACCGTGCTCCGCCGCCATCTCGTGCACGTCCCCGAATGCCTTCACCATGATGCGTTCCAGCCGTTCGTTCACTTCCTCCTCGTTCCAGAACCAGCCCATGCGGTCCTGGACCCATTCGAAGTAGCTCACCGTCACCCCCCCGGCGTTGCAGAGGATGTCGGGTATGATGGTCACGCCCCTCCGGTTCAGAGCGTGGTCGGCCCCCAGGCTGATGGGGCCGTTCGCACCCTCCGCGATGAGCCGGGCCTGCACGCGGTCCACGTTCTCCTCGGTGATGACGTCGTCCAGGGCGGCCGGCACCAGGATGTCGCACTCCGCTTCCAGCACCGCGTCCGGCTCGATCTCCTCCCCCCCATCGAATCCGGCGATGGTCCGCTGTTCGGCGGCGTACCGGATCATCCCGGGGACGTCGAGGCCGTCCGGGTCGAAGAGCCCGCCGTTCACGTCGCTGGCCGCGATGACCTTCGCCCCCGCCCCGTGGAGCAGATGCGCGGCCACGCTCCCCACGTTCCCGAAGCCCTGGATGGAGACCCGCGCCCCCTCCAGGGGCATGGCCAGCAGGTTCGCGGCCTCACGGATGGCGATGAGCACCCCGCGGCCGGTGGCCTCCCGGCGTCCCAGCGAGCCGCCCAGCTCCAGGGGCTTCCCCGTCACCACGCCGGTGACCGTGTGCCTGGCGTGCATGCTGTAGGTGTCCATGATCCAGGCCATGGTCTGCTCGTTGGTGTTCACGTCCGGGGCCGGCACATCGGTCTCGGGCCCCAGCAGGTCACCCAGGTCCGCCGTATACCGCCGCGTGAGACGTTCCAGCTCGCCGGGGGAGAGCTGGCTCGGGTCGCACTTGATGCCCCCCTTGGCCCCACCGAAGGGGATGTTGGCCACCGCACACTTCCAGGTCATCCAGAAGGCCAGGGCGCTGGTCTCCTCCAGGTTCACCGAGGGATGGAAGCGCAGCCCCCCCTTCCCCGGACCGCGCTGGAAGGAATGCTGGACCCGGTATCCCTCGAAGACACGGATCCGCCCGTCGTCCATCTTGATGGGCAGGCTCATGATGATGCTGCGGCGGGGACGCTTGATGACCTCGATGAACGAGGGGTCGAGACGCAGACGCTCCACCGCCTCGTCGAACTGCTTCATCGCGCCTTCCAGTACCGACGGGTTCGCCATGGTGCTGTTCTTCCCCTTGATGGGTTCTGGGTCTGCCGCCGCGGGGCGGTCACGACCGGGATGTCATTCGTATCGGAGCGCGTCCACGGGATCGAGGGCCGCCGCCCGGGTGGCAGGATAGACACCGAAGCCGACACCGATGACCCCGCACACCGCGAGGGCCAGGACCAGGGCCCAGAGGGGGACCGCCGCCGGCAGGGGGGTGACCGCACCCACGAGCAGACCCAGACCGACCCCGATGGCCGCACCGATGATCCCGCCCACGGCGCTGAGGGCCACCGCCTCCAGCAGGAACTGCAGGACGATGTCGCTGCGCCGGGCGCCCACGGCTTTCCGGATCCCGATCTCCCGGGTCCGCTCCGTGACCGACACGAGCATAATATTCATGATCCCGATCCCGCCCACCAGCAGGCTTATGCTCGCGACACCGATCATCACCACGCTGATGGCCAGGATGATCTGGTCCACACTCGCCTGCATGGTCTCCGCGGTGACCAGCTCGAAGTTGTTTGGTTCGGTGGGTGCCAGGCCCCTCCTCCGCCGAAGGAGCGCGGTGGTCTCGTTGATGGCCTCGTTCATCTGTCCCGGCCGGGCCCGGACCGCGAAGGCCACCTCGCTTTGGCGACCCCAGTGCTTCCGGAAGGTGGAGACGGGGATGATGGCCAGATTGTCCTGGCTGAAGCCCAGGAAGGCCCCCTGCTTCTCCAGTACCCCGACCACCCGGAAACGGTGCCCGTCGATACGGACCTCCTGCCCCAGCGGGTCGATGGCGGTGAAGAACTTCTCCACCAGGTCCGCCCCGATGATGGCGACCGGGCGGCGGCGCTGCTCGTCCAGGGCGGTGAGGAACCGGCCCCTCTCCAGGTCCATCCCCTGGATGGCCGGGAGGTGTTCGTCCGCACCGTAGAGGAGCACGTTCGGGTTCGTCTTCTCCCCCCCGTAGCGCACCTGTGCCCCGAAATGGGTACTGTAGGCGGAGACGAAAAGGGCCGAAGGGGCGTTCCCGGCGACCCACTCCTTGTCCTCCAGTTCCAGGTCGGGCCAGTCCCGGGTGCTGCTCGCCCCCCCCACGTGCACTTCCATGCCGGGGCGCGCCTGCACGTAGAAGGTGTCGCTCCCCACCCCGCTGAACTGCTCCTGCACGTAGGATCGGAGGCCCTCGATGAGACTGGACATGCCCACGACGGCCACGATACCGATGATGATGCCCAGGCTGGTGAGCAGGCTGCGCAGGGGGGAGGCCAGTATGGCCTCCAGGGCGACGCGGCCGGTCTCGCGGAGTTCGAGCCGCATCCTACTCGTACCTCAGGGCGACGATCGGATCGAGCCCGGCAGCCTTGGCGGCGGGATAGATGCCGAAGAAGAGTCCCACGCCGGCACTGAACCCGATCCCCAGCAGCACCGCCCAGAGGGGGGCCGCCGCCGGCAGGGGGGAGAGGGCGGCGATGAGCCACGCCAGACCGAGTCCCACGGCCAGGCCGATGACCCCTCCCACCCCCGCCACGACCATCGATTCGATGAGGAACTGCCAGAGGATGTTGCGGCGCTTGGCGCCCACGCTCTTGCGGATCCCGATCTCCCGCGTCCGCTCGGTGACCGAGACGAGCATGATGTTCATGATGCCGATCCCCCCCACCAGCAGGGAGAGACTCGCCACCCCCACCAGGACGGCGAAGAGACCGGCGGTGAGGCTGCGGAAGACCTCCACCAGCATCTCCTGGCGGTTGAGGGCGAAATCGTCCGCCTCGCCCGGCGGGACCTTCCGGATCCTGCGGAGGAGGCCCCGGGCCTCGTCCTCCATGACGGGGATCGCTTCGGGGTCGGGGGCCAGCATGGCGATCTGGACCGAACGGCGGCTCCCGAAGAGCTTCATGAGGGTGGCGAGGGGGATGATCACCTGCCGGTCCTGGTCCTGCCCCAGGATGCTCCCCTTCTCGGGGAGCACCCCGATGACACGGAAGGGATGGCCCCCGATGCGGATCCGCTCTCCCATCGGGTCGCGTCCGGCGAAGAGGTCCTCCCAGATGCCGTATCCGATGACCGCCACCTGGCGGCGGTCGGCGGCCTCCACCTCGCTGAAGAAGCGGCCGACCAGCGGGTCGAGGCCGTTCACCACCCGGCCCATCGGGCTCTGACCGTCGATCGACACCGAAGGGGCGGTACGTTCCCTCCACTTCACCGGCCGGCTGGAGCTGGAGCTGTAGGAGACCGCCTCGGGGATCGCGGCCAGCCCGGCGAACCGCTCCGCCTGCTCGACCGTGATGTCCTTCCGGTTCCGATACTTCCAGAAATCCATCGTGATCACCCAGGGATACTTGGTGGCATAGACCACGTTGGACCCCAGGCCGGAGAGGGAGCTCGAGACGGCCCGGTCCAGGCCCTGGATGAGACTCACGATGGTGATGACCGCCGTGACCCCCACGATGATACCCAGGGTGGTGAGTATCGACCGGAGGATGTGTGCCCTCAGAGCGGTGAAGGCGGACGACGTCGCCTCGAAGAGTCCGGAGCCCGTGTGTCTCAGGTCCATGCGGTCACAGCGGGGAGGGCAGCGATCATGGCCCGTCGAACATGTCCCGGCCCACGTCCGCGTGGTTCGCCTTCTTACGCTCCGCCACCCTGCTGTCGGAACCGATGACGCCGTCCAGGATGCGGACGACCCGGTGGGCGTGTTCGGCGATGTACTCCTCGTGGGTGACCATGATGATGGTGTTCCCTGCCTCGTAGAGCCGCTCGAAGATGGCCATGATCTCCTTGCCGGTGGTGGTGTCGAGGTTCCCGGTGGGCTCGTCGGCGAGGATGATGGCGGGGTCGTTGATGAGGGCGCGGGCGATGGCGACCCGCTGGCGCTGCCCTCCGGAGAGTTCGTTGGGGCGATGATCGGCCCGGTCCGCGAGGCCCACCGCCTCCAGGGCCTCGAAGGCCCGGCGCTTGCGCTCCGAGGAGGGGGCGCCGCTGTAGATGAGAGGGAGTTCCACGTTGTGGAGGGCGTCGGCCCGGGGGAGCAGGTTGAAGGTCTGGAAGACGAAGCCGATCTTCTGGTTCCGGATCTCCGCCAGCTCGTCGTCGGTCATCTTCTCCACGGGTTCACCGGCGAAGAGGTACTTCCCGTCGGTGGGGGTGTCCAGGCATCCCACCAGGTTCATCAGGGTCGACTTCCCCGAACCGGAGGGGCCCATGATGGCCACGTACTCGTTGGGATGGATGGCCAGGTCCACCCCCCGGAGGGCCCGGACGATCTGGGTCCCCATGACATACTCCTTGGTGATACCATCGAGCTGGATGACGGGCGTGTCCTGCTGCATCTGCTCTCCCTCTCCCACCCTGCGCACCGTGACCCCGGTCAGACGCCGGGAGCGGTCTCCAGCAGGGATTCCTTTACCGTGACCGGATCGCCGTCGGTGAGCGTCCGGCTGAGGACGCGGAAGGGACCGGTGACCACACGCTCCCCTTCCGAGAGGCCCTCCACTATCTCGATGTACGCGGTTCCGGAGATGCCGGTTCGCACCTTCCGACGTTCCACCCTGCGCTCGTCGGTGACCACGAAGACCACCTCCTCGTACTCCGGCACTCCCGGCCCCTCTCGACTGTTCGACGCCGCCGCCGCCTGGTTCCTTTCGCGGGCGGTCACCGCCTGTATGGGCACATAGAGGGCGGAGTCCCGGGTGGCGGTGACGATATCCACCGCAGCCGACATGCCGGGGCGGAGTCTCGGGTCGGCCTCGGTGAGCACCACCTTCACCTCGAAGTTGGTCACCTCCATCTGGGTGCCCCGGCCGGCGGTCACCCCGGCGTTCGCGATCTCGGTGACCTCGCCCTCGAGGACACGGTCAGGCAGGGCATCCACCTCCACCTCGGCCCGCTGTCCGACCTCCACCGTCACGACGTCGGTCTCGTCCACCTCTGCCTGGACCTCCATGGCGGAGAGGTCGGAGACCGCCATGAGCTGGGTCCCCATGGCCATCTGGGTGCCCAGCACCATCTCCCCCTCCTCCACCGCCAGGGCGGTGACCACACCGTCCATGGGGGCCCGCAGGACCGTACGGGCCAGGTCGTCCCGGGCCTGTTCGAGGTTCGCCTCCGCCTGGTTCACCTGCGCCTCGGCCGACCTCAGACGGGCCGCCGCCGCATCGCGGCTGTTGCGGGCGTCACGCAGTTCCTGCTCGCGGCCCAGCTCCCGCTCGGCCAGCTGTTCCTGCGTCCGGAGGGCGTCCTCCGCCTGGCGCAGCTGGGCCCGGGCCGCCTCGGCGTTGGCCCGCTGGCTCCGGAGGGTGGCCTCCGCGGCGTTCACACGGGCACGGTAGAGCGTGGGATCCAGTTCCAGGAGGACCTGGCCCTTCTCGACCCGCTGCCCCTCCGCCACGCGCAGCCTTTCGACCCGCGCGCTCACCTGACTGTTGATCTTCACCTCGGTGATGGGGTAGACCTTCCCGGAGGCCGAGACCCTGCTGGTGATGGGGCCTCGCCGGACCTCCTCCGCCGTCACATCCACCCCTCCCCGGCCCGTGGCCAGGTTGGCGGCGACGACGGCGGCCAGGATCAGGACACCGCCCCCGATGAGCATGCTCTTCTTCATGGTCTCTCTCCCGAGGAGGCCGCATGCAGCGACCCGGTCGCGAATTCCAGGGACGCCTGGGCGATCTTGAGGCTGAAGAGGGCCTGGACCTCCTGGTAGCGGGCGTTCACCAGGTCGAGCTGGCTGGCGTTCACCTCCAGCAGGGAACCGACCCCCAGGCGGTACTGCTCCCTGGCCAGCCGCAGCGTCTCCTCGGCGAACCGGACCGATCGGCGGCTCGCCGCCAGGCTCTGTGTCGCGTTCTCGAGGTCGAGGAGGGCACGATGCACCTCCCGGTCCACATCCCGCCGGGCGGCCTGCCGTTCCCTCCGGGCGCCCTGGAGCTCGAGGTCCGCCCGGTCCACCGAGTAGCGGGTCCGCAGGCCGTCGAAGATCGGCACCCTCATGTTCACACCCACGCTCCAGGTGTAGTCCCTGTCGAAGGCGTCCCCGAACTCCAGGTAGGAATCACCCCGCCAGGAGTAGCTGCCGCTCAGGTTCACCGAAGGGTAGCGGGAGGCGCGGGCCGCATCCACCCCCGCCCTTGCCGCCGCCACCCCCAGACGGGACTGGAGCATGGCCGGGTGGGCCTGTCGGGCCTCCTCCAGCAGCGCTCCCTGCTCCTCGGTACGTTCGGTGACCTCCAGGTCGTCCACCAGGGCCAGGGGGCCGGTCGGGGCCTCCCCCATGAGATAGTTGAGTTCCGCCCGGGCCGAGGCCGCCCCGTTCCGGGCGGATATCACCCGCTGCCGGGCCTGGGCCAGGGCGTTCTCCTGCCTGAGCAGGTCCACCTCGCTCCTGCTGCCCAGCTCCCTGAGGGTCCGTACCAGCTCCAGCAGCCCCTCGTTGTAGGCCACGTCCGCCGCGGCCACCTCCAGGTTCCGTTCCGCCCTCAGGAGCCCGTAGTACGCCTGGTGGACCTGGAGCACCAGCTGCTGCCGCTCGAGTTCCGCCGCGGCCCGGGCGGACTGCTCGCCGGCCAGGGCCTGGGTGTACACGGAGGTGACGCTCCGGTCGTAGAGGGGCTGCGAGAGGCTGAGCCCGGTATAGTAGGTGACACTGGTGAGGGCGGTGGCGCTCCCCTCCACGATCTGCTGGGTGGCGGGGTTCAGGAGCCTCTGGGGGGAGACGCTGGTGTAGCGGGAGAAGGCGCCGGTGAAGGAGAGGACCGGGAGCAGGGCCCCCGCGGCCTGCCGGGTCTGGATCTCGCTGCGCTCCACGTTCCGCTCGACCCGGTCCACCCGGGGGTTCTGGGCCAGGGCCCGCTCGATGCACGTCTCCAGGTCGAGGGGCTCCTGTCCCCGGGCCGTCCCGGCCCCGGCCAGGGTCGCCAGGAGGGCGGCCGCGAGCAGGATGGGATTCCGAGCGTGTCGTCTCATGATGGATCCTCTCCCTTCAGCTCATGATCCCGGAGGTGAGTGCCGAGAGTCCCGCGAAGAGCAGGACCGATGCGGCGTACAGGCCGACGACGAGCCCCGCCGATCTGCGCCTCGAGAAACCGTAGACCGTGCTCATACCGATGGTCACCAGGACGATCATCCATATCGCGAAGATGTCGACCGACCCCAGGACGATCCCCAGGGGACTGCTCCATCGATCGGGGGGGAGCAGTACGTTCAGGCTCGTGGAGACCGCCAGGCTGCCTTTCGCCAGCACGAGCGGCACCTGGACCACCGCCTTCCCGATGCTGTAGGGGATCCACGCGTACGCCGTCAGGCCCATGACCGTCTTGAACCCGGTTTCGCCCCCCAGCAGGAAGTTGCCCCCGAAGAGGAGCGCGCCCGCTATCACCAGGAAGGAGACCGTGGTCGAGATCACGACGGTGAGGGTCATGATCAGCCGTCCGGCGGGGCCCTCGAACATCTCTATGCTCTCCACCGCCCGCTGCGCCTCTTCGGCGGTGAGGTCGCTGCGGGAGAGGATCGCCTCACGCTGCGTCTCGGCGACGAGCGGATACGTCGCCTGGATACTGAGGACTGCGAAGAGCAGGACCAGGAAGAAGGCGGGGAGCCAGGCGGGACGCCGACGAACGGCCCGGAAGACCCTCTCCGGCTCGGTGAAGATGTAGACCAGCCGCTCCATGAAGGGCTCCCCCGCGTCGGGGGACGCCGCAGGACGGTCCTCGAAGTCGCTCATCTGCACGCTCCTGTCAGGTGGGTCCCACCCCCCTGCCCCTCTAGCAGATACGCGGCGGGGAGGTCCGACATTCAAAAGAAAAAAAGGGCGCCGGGGTGGGTACCCCGACGCCCATGATGATGCTGCCGGTCTCCGCCTCAGTCCAGCGGGGGCTTCTGGTTCAGCGTGAACTCCACGGTCTGGCCCACCTGGACCTTGACCGCCTTGTCCCGCTGCTTGGCCGGCTTGTACTTCCACTGCATGATGGCCTCTTTGGCCGCTTCCTCGAAGATACCCGGGGGCTGCGCCACGATGACCTCCGCGTCGATGACGTTGCCCTCCTCGTCCACGACGATGCTCAGCACGACCTTACCCTCGACGCCCGCCTTGCGGGCGATCTCCGGGTACTTCGGCTGGACCATCTTCTGGAGCACCGGGGCCTCCTCGTACGCCATGAAGATGGGAGACTCCTCCTTCTTCTCGGCGCCCGGGGGCGGCGGAGGAGGCGGCGGCGGCGCATCCATGTCCAGCTCGGTGTCCATGATCGTCACATCGTCCGGGATGTCCTCATCCGCGGTGGCGATGGGGATCTGGGGACGCTGGGGCGGCGGCGGCTTCTTCAGCTGCTGCGTCTCGGGGATCTCCTCCACCTCGATGGTCTGGGTGTCCCCGCCCCCCTCGTAGGCCTGGATCTGGAATTCCTGATAGGTGAGCAGGATCATGCAGGCCAGGGCCAGGCTCAGGGCCAGGGCCTGCTCGAACACGACCTTGCTCTGTTCCTTCAGGTCGAATCTGGGGTTACGCCAACCAGCTGCCATGGCTGGTCACCTCCGTCTTTCAGCGCTGCTGCATGGCGGCGAAGTTCACCTTGAGCGCGTCCACCTCACGTAATTGACGCATGGCATCGGACACGGTTCCATACGGGGCCCGCACATCGGCGATGATCGAGACGATCATGTTCGGCTCGTCCACCCGGATGGGATAGATGACACTCTGGATGCCGTCCATCTCCACGCGGTGGTCGTTGATCATCATCTGCCCGTCCTCGGCGATCCACATGTAGGTGAGCAGCTTCTTCTTCTCGATGCGCTCGACCTGCTCCGCACGCGGCCGTTCCACCCTGATCCCCCGGTAGACCACGAACACCGTGGTCACCATGAAGAAGATCAGGAGGAGGAACGCGATGTCCGCCATGGATGCCGTCGGCACGACGGCTTCTGTCTTCTGGCTTCGTTCTATCTTCGGCATCTCGGATCAGTCGGGTTCTGCGAGTGATATCTTCTTGGCTCCGGACTTCTTGATCTCATCCAGCACCTGGATGAAGGCGTCATAGTCCGTGTTCCGGTCGGCCTTCAGCGAGATGATGAGCAGCGGGTTCTCGGCCAGCCGCTGCTTCACCTCCGGTTCCACCTGCTGGAGGTTGACGATCTCGTCCCCCATGAGGATCTCGCCGGCGGCGTTCACCCAGATGTTCAGGATGTTCGACTGCCGGACCTTGACCTCCTGGGCATCCGAGATGGGCGGGAGCGTCATGCTCAGCCCCATCTCCTGGTTGAAGTTGGTCGTCACCAGGAAGAAGATGATGAGCAGGAAGGCTATGTCCGCCATGGAGTCGCTAGGTATCCTAGCCTCCGTCTTGTTCCTGCGGGTCGCAGCCATCGGTCAGCCTCCTGACTAAGCCGTCTTCTCCATCTCCATCTCGACCAGGAAGTCGATCAGGTCGTTCGCGCTCTCTTCCATGTCGATGATGAGGCGGTCGATCCGGGAGACGAAATAGTTGTGGAAGGCCTGGATCGGGATGGCGATGGCCAGCCCCGAGGCGGTGGTGATCAGCGCCTCCGAGATGCCGCTGGCGACGATGGAGGGCTCGATGTCCCCCGCCTCCGCGATGGCCGTGAACGCGCCGATCATGCCGGACACCGTACCGAGGAATCCCAGCATGGGGGCGATGTTCGCGATGGTCGCCAGCCAGACGAGACCCTTCTCCAGGAAGGACATCTCGATGGTCCCGGCATTCTCGATCGCCTTCTCCACGTGCTCGAGCCCGCGGTCCACCCGCATCAGGCCGGCGTGGAAGATGGCAGCCACCGGGCCCCGCGTGTTGGCGCACAGTTCCTGAGCAGCGGTGATCCCCTCTTCCCGGAGGGCGATCTTGATCTGCTGGAGGAACTTACGGGTGTTGATGCTGGCCCTGGTCAGCGCCCACAGCCGCTCGAACGCGATCGCGAGCCCCAGGAGGAGCGCGCCGAGCAGCGGGTACATGAAAGGTCCGCCGTCGTAGAAAAGCTGCAGCATGTGTGTCTCCTTCTTGAGCCGCCTGGTCGGCCAGGGGGCCCGTACTCCGTGATGTGACGATTCTGCATCGGGTCGGAAGGTCTCAGCAGTGAGGCCGCCTCCGGCTCCAAGGCATGAGCATGGTATGAACGCGCCATGGGGGTGTCAAGACGGCATTCCCGGGCCCTCAAGTCGCCCGGAGGTCTCCCCGCATCGCCCTCGGGATGCATCGGGAGCTTGCCGCCGTCCCACCGGTTCCCTACCATCGGACGGACATACGACGTTCCTTCCCCGCCGTATCAAGGAGACGCCTGTGCGAGCCCATCGTTTGCGGAGAATCCGCCTCCTCCTCCCTCCCCTGGCCGCGGCGGCCCTCCTCTCCGCCGTCCCGCCGGCCGGGGCGGAGCAGGGAGGCCCCCTCACCGCCCGGGTGGACAGCCTCAACGACGAAGGGTCCTACCAGCAGGCCATGGACCTGCTCCTTCCCGCCCTGCAGCGGGACCCGGACGACTACGCCCTCCTCTGGCGCGCCTCCGAGGTGCTGGCCAACTGGGGACGCATCACCCGCCAGGACGAGGACCTGCAGGAGCAGCGGTACGAGGAGGCGGTGGCCTTCGCCCGGCAGGCGGTGGCACAGGACTCCACCGACGCCGAGGGATGGTTCCACCTGGGGAAAGCGGTGGGACGGCTGGCCCTCTTCCGGGGGGGCAAGACGAAGGTCAACATGTCCAAGGAGGTGAAGGAGGCCTTCGAGGAGGCGCTGGCGATCGAGCCGGACCACCCCCTGGCCCTCCACGGGCTGGCCCGCTGGCACCGGGAGGTGACCAACCTCTCCTGGTTCCTCAAGACCGCCGCGAAGATCATCTACGGCGGGCTCCCCCCCGCCAGCAACGAGCAGTCGGTGGAACTCTTCATGGAAGCGATCCGGCTGCAGCCGGACAACATCGCCCACCGCCTGGAACTGGGTAAGACCTACCTGGAGATGGACCGGGAGGAGGAGGCCGCAGCCTCCTTTCGGAAGGTTCTGGAGCTTCCGGCCACCCGGACGGACGATGAGGAGTGGAAGCAGGAGGCTGAAGAACTCCTGGAGAAGATACGCGACTGAGAGCGATGCCTGAGACCCAGCGGGGCCCGGAGCAGCCGGGTCCCGGCACCACCCGCCGCCCGGAGTCATCTGACGTGTCACGCTGCCGCCGCCCACAGAGCCTCCCCCTCCTGCTGGCCCTTGTCCTGACAGCGACGGGTACCGGCCGACTCGATGCACAGGAGGTGCCCGAGGAACTGCTCCCACGACCGGTCCCGGGTACGGTCTCCGTATCACTCCTCGGGGGATGGGGCTCCTGGTCCCAGACCAGCATCAACAGCACGATCCGACGGGACAACCTCCTCCTCACCGCCCCGGTGGACAGCAACGGTGCCGGCCTGGGAAAAGGACTGGAGAGCCTGAACGACGGCATCGCCCTGGCCGTGGAGGCCCGGCTGCGCCTGGACGACCGCTGGTCGCTGGTGGGCGGGGTGATGCGGCTGGCCGATTCCAGCCGGCGCGATTTCCTCTACGATCCCGGCTCGGGGCCCCAGCAGAGTTTTTTGTCCTACCGGGTCCAGGGGTGGCCGATCTACCTCGGGGCCGCCTACGGCTTCACCTTCACCACCAGCTTCTCATACGAGGTGAGCGCCGCCGCCGTCTACTTCCCCCGCACCACCCTGGACGTGGAGGGCTCGCTGGGGGGCCTGGTCTCGCTCGACCAGGAGG
The DNA here is from genome assembly GCA_046497505.1 of bacterium. GTDB lineage: Bacteria > Blakebacterota > Blakebacteria > Blakebacterales > JAWOFN01 > JAWOFN01. Next base: position 12,467 of record JAWOFN010000118.1, read on the forward strand.
GGACCGCCGCCGGGGTGGGCGCCCTCTTCCGCTGGGGGGGGACCTGGCACCTCACTGACGGCATCGGCATCGTGGGAGGCATCAACCTCCGCCTGGGCAAACTCGGAGGGGCCGATCAGGAGGATGGGACGCCTATCGTCGATGCCTACGGCAGGGAACTGGAGGCGGATTGGTCCGGCGTGGACATCCTCCTGGGTGTGCGCTTCGGTTTCCTGGATTAGCGCCGCCCACCCTTGAACGCATGAGGGCGGCCGCCCCTCCCGGCGACCGCCCCCCTGCTTCCCATCCGACCGGCTCGGCGCCTCAGACGGCGGGCACGGTCTCCGGCGCGATGAGCTGCACCATGATGGCCTTCTGCATGTGCATCCGGTTCTCCGCCTCGTCGAAGACCACGCTCTTCGGGCCGTCCATCACCTCGTCGGTGATCTCCTCGCCCCGGTGGGCCGGCAGGCAGTGCATGACGATCACGTCCTCCTTCGCCTGGACCACCAGTTCGTCGTCCACCGTGTACCCCTGGAAGTCGCGGCGGCGTTTCTCCGCCTCCTCCTCCTGGCCCATGCTGGTCCAGGTGTCGGTGTAGATCACGTCGGCGTCGGTCACGGCCTGTTCCGGCACCTCCACGATGCTCACGTCCGGGTTGGCCTCCTTGGCCTTCTTGAAGATCTCCCGGTCCGGCTCATACCCCTCCGGGATACTCAGGGCGAGCTCGAACTCGAGCCTGCTGGCGGCGTTCAGCCAGGAGTTGGCCAGGTTGTTGCCGTCCCCCACGAAGGCCACCTTGAGGTCTTCCACCCGTCCCTTGTGCTCCTGGATGGTGAGGAGGTCGCTCATGACCTGGCAGGGGTGCAGCAGGTCGGTGAGACCGTTGATCACCGGCACCGAGCTGTACTCGGCCAGTCCCAGGATGTCCCGGTGGCCGAAGACCCGGGCCATGATCCCGTCGTTGTACCGGGCGAGCACCCGGGCGATGTCCGCCACCGACTCCCGCTTGCCCAGGCCGATGTCGCTGGGCGAGAGGTAGAGGGCATGACCTCCCAGCTGGAAGAACCCGGTCTCGAAGGAGACCCGGGTCCGGGCCGAGGGCTTCTGGAAGACCATCGCGAGGGTCTTGTCCCTGAAGGGCTTGTACTCCGTCGTGCCCGCCTTCCAGTCGTTCTTGATGGTTACGGCCAGCTGGATGGTCTCCAGGATCTCCTCGCGGGAGAGCTGGGGGATCTCCAGGAAGTGCTTGGGCTGCGGCATACGGCGGTTCCTTTCCCAGGCTGCTTGCGGTTCAGAGTATGTAGCGGCTCAGGTCCTCGTCGGCGATGATGTCCTCCAGCCGTTCCCGGACATCGTCCGCGGTGATGGTGTAGGTGTCCTGCCCGCTCTCGGGGACCTCGAAGAGGATGTCCTCGAGGAGCAGGGTGAGGATGGTGTGCAGGCGCCGGGCCCCGATGTCCTCGGCCGACTCGTTGGCCAGGCCGGCGGCCCGTGCGATCTCAGCCACCGCGTCCTCGGTGAACTGCAGGCTCACCCCCTCGGTCTCCATGAGGGCACGGTACTGCCTGATCAACGCGTTCTTCGGCTCGGTGAGTATCCGGAAGAAATCCTCGGTGGTCAGGCTGTCCATCTCCACCCGGATGGGGAAGCGTCCCTGGAGTTCCGGGATCAGGTCGGAGGGCTTGACCACGTGGAAGGCGCCGGCTGCGATGAAGAGGATGTGTTCGGTCTTCACCATGCCGTACTTGGTGGTCACCGTGCTCCCCTCCACGATGGGGAGCAGGTCGCGCTGCACCCCCTCCCGGCTCACGTCCGGCCCGCCGTACTCCCCCCCGCCGCGGTCGGCGGCGGCCACCTTGTCCAGCTCGTCCAGGAAGACGATGCCGCTCTGCTGCACCCGCTCCAAAGCCTCGCCGGTGACCTTGTCCATGTCGATGAGCTTCTGCGCCTCCTCCTGCTGGAGGATCTTCCGGGCCTCCTTCACCCGCATCCTCCGGCGCTTGCTCTTCTGGGGCATCATGTTCCCGAAGAGCTCGGAGAGGTTCACCCCCATCTCCTCCAGGCCCACCGGACCGAGGATGCTCGCCATCGGGTTCTGGTCCGGCGTCACCTCCACCTCGATCTCCCTCTCGTCCAGCGTCCCCGCCCGGAGCTGACTGCGGATCTTCTCACGGGTCCGTTCCCAGGAGTCCCGTTCCTCGTCCCGATGCTGCGGGGGCTCCTCCTCGCCGCCGGTGTAGCCCGGCCGGCGCCTCGGGGGCTCGGGGAGCAGCCGGTCCAGGAGACGTTCCTCCGCCGCCTGCTCGGCGGGTTCCTGCACCCGCTCGATGTACTCGCTCTTGACCATGTCCACGGCCAGGTCGGCGAGGTCGCGGATGACCGTCTCCACATCCCGCCCCACGTACCCCACCTCGGTGAACTTGCTGGCCTCGATCTTCACGAAGGGGGCCCGGGCCAGGGCCGCCAGCCGGCGGCTGATCTCGGTCTTCCCCACCCCGGTGGGACCGATGAGGATGATGTTGTTCGGGAGGATCTCGTCCCGGATCTCCTCGGGTGCGTGCAGACGCCGCCAGCGGTTGCGCAGGGCGATGGCCACCGCCCGCTTGGCCTCCCCCTGGCTGATGACGTAGCGGTCCAGTTCCTCGACGATCTGCCGCGGGGTGAGTTCGGTCTCCTCCTGCCGTCGCATGATCATGTCCCCTCCCCCTCCTCCCCCTCGTCGGGGGCGGGCAGGCCGAGGACCGAGATGCGGTCGTTCGTGTACACGCAGATCTCCGAGGCGATACGGAGGGAGCGCTCCACCAGCAGGTCGAGCCGGGTCTCCGGGGAGGCCTCGAGGGTGGCCCGCGCGGCGGCCAGGGCGTATGCCCCTCCCGACCCGATGGCCACGATGCCGTCGTCCGGTTCGATGATGTCGCCGTTCCCGCTCACGATGAAGGCGTGCTCGGTGTCCACGCAGGCCAGCAGCGCCTCCAGGCGCCTGAGGAACCGGTCGGTGCGCCAGTCCTTGGCCAGTTCCACCACCGCCCGCTGCAGGTTCCCCTTGAACTCCTCCAGCTTCTCCTCGAAGCGCTCGAAGAGGGTGAAGGCGTCGGCGGCGGCGCCGGCGAAGCCGGCCAGCACCATCCCCTCGTGGAGCACCCGGATCTTGCTGCTGCCGTGCTTCATGATCGTGTCGTCGAAGGTCACCTGACCGTCGCCGCCCATGGCGGCACGTCCCTCACGGACCATCCCCAGGATGGTGGTGGAGCGGACGATGGGTGGGGCCTCACTCATGGAGGGGACTCCCTCTGGGCTGGGCGTGATGCTGCTCCTGTGCAAGATGGGGAACAGGACGGCCGGCGCAATACGGCTCTGGCCGGCGGCGGGTTCAATCCTCGGGCGGCCTGTACTCCTCGCCGGCCCGCGGGTGGGCCTGGCGGTAGACCTTCTTGAGGCGGTCGGTGGTCAGGTGGGTGTAGAGCTGGGTGGTGGAGAGGCTCTCGTGCCCCAGCAGTTCCTGGACCGCCCGCAGGTCCGCCCCCCGCTCCAGCATATGGGTGGCGAAGGTGTGCCGGAGGGTGTGGGGACTCACCTTCGCTCGTCCTGAGGAGGCCCCCATGATCCTCCGGACCATGCGCTGCACGCTCCGCCCGGTGAGGCGGCCGCCCCGCCGATTGAGCCAGAGGGCTCCGGGGTCGGTCCCCTCCTCGCCCGCCTCCCGGAGCACCTCGTTTCGGGCGGGCAGGTAGCGCTCCAGCGCATCCAGCGCCGGTCCGCCCACGGGGACGATCCGCTCCTTCCGCCCCTTCCCCCTCACCCGCACCGTACCCTCCCGGCGATCCACCTCCCCCTTGTCCAGGCCGATGAGCTCGGAGAGCCGGATCCCGGTGCTGTAGAGCATCTCGAGGATCGCCCGGTCCCGCAGCCCCCGGAACCCCCCCGGCTCGGGCAGCTCCAGGGCGTCGAAGACCTCCTTCCGGGTAAGATAGGAGGGCAGCCGCTTCGGGGTCTTCGGGGAGCGCAGGATCCCGGTGGGGTCCTCCTCCACCAGCCCCTCCTTGAGGAGCCAGCCGAAGAAGGAGCGGAGACCGGCCAGCTTGCGGGCCACGGTCCCGGAGGCGTAGCCCCGCTCCCGCAGCATCCCCAGGAAGGCCCTCAACAGGATGTGATCAACCTGGCCGGGCTCGGGGTCGGAACCGAGGCGGGAGCGGGCCCAGGCGGCGAACTGGCGCACGTCCTTGGTGTAGGCGGTGACGGTGTGGGGGGAGAGGTCCCGCACCCGGCTGAGATGGCGGGCGTATCGGTCGATATGCTCCCGGATGGTGGTGCTCATCGCACCGCACCCCACGATGGTCTCATGCCGCGGACGGATCCGTCGGGGTCCTCAGGCGGTCTCCGATTCTGCATCCGCCTCCGGTTCCAGCACGCTCTTGCACTCGGGGCAGAACCAGTGGCGGCCGTCCTTGCTGGTGGTCTTCTCCACCAGGAGGGGATAGTCGCACGTGGGACACCTCCTGTCCACCGGCGGGTCCCAGGTGGCGAACTTGCAGTCGGGGTACCCGGTACAGCCGAAGAAGGTCTTCCCCTTCCGGGAGCGCTTCTCCGCCATCGGTTCCCCGCACTCCGGACAGGCCACCCCGATGAGGAAGGGGCGGGTCCCCTTGCACTCCGGGTAGCGGGTACACGCCAGGAACCGGCCGTAGCGTCCGCTCTTGACCACCATGTCCGCGCCGCAGTCGGGGCACTTGGCGTCCACCTCCACCTGCTCCGGCTCGTCTTCGGGGAGGGGGCGTGTGTTCTTGCACTCGGGGAATCCGCTGCACGCCATGAACCGGCCCCGGCGCCCCCACTTGATGACCATGGGGCGTCCGCACTCCTCGCACACCTCCTCGGTCTCCTCCTGGAGGTCCTTCTTGATCTCCTTCACCTTCGCCTGCGCTTCTTCCAGGTCCTTCTTGAAGGGCTCGTAGAAGTCGCTCATGACCGACCGGTAGTCGTCCTGCCCCGACTCGATCTTGTCGAGTTCCTCCTCCATGCCGGCGGTGAACTCCACCTGGAAGATGTCGGGGAAGAGGTCCACCAGCAGCTCGCTCACCTGCCTGCCCAGGTCGGTGGGGAACAGGCTCTTCCGCTCTCGTTCCACGTACTTGCGGTCGAGCAGCACGCTGATGATCTGGGCATAGGTGGAAGGGCGGCCGATATCGT
>JAWOFN010000129.1:0-6210 GCA_046497505.1 bacterium
TTTTCATTGGCTCGCCTCGCCCTGCCCCACCTTACCCGACCCACCGTCTGCTTCCTCTGACCGACCCGCGGCGACTTTCCGCAGATCCGGTGGAAGCGCTGCGGGCGGAGTAGCCCTGTCTGCGCTCCCTGTCCGGGGACCTACTCCCCGCGCATCTCGCTGGCCATGGTGAACAGCGGCTGCTTCAGGAAGGTGGTGTAGGAGGGACGCAGCCGGGCGGTGTTGTAGTAGCGCTCGACGTCCACCATCTTCTTGGTGCCGCTGATCACCTCCAGGGGCACATGGTCGTAGACCCCGTTACGCAGGCTCACCAGACGGCCCGACTCCCCGTTCAGGATCAGGTCCAGGGCCAGGTTGCCGTAGGCCATGGGCACGATCGAGTCCAGGGCGTCCGGGTCCCCGCAGCGCACCAGGTAACCCAGGCGCTGGTTCACCACGTTCACCTGTCGGCCCTCGTTGTACTTCATGCTCCGATCCTTCAGCAGATCGGAAAGGCGATCGCCGATCCCGCCCAGCTTCTTGTGCCCGTACTGGTCGGTCTCCTGGCTCTCGAAGGACATCTCCCCCTCCTCCTTCAGGGTGGCCCCCTCGGAGACGAGCACGACGGCGTAGTTGCTGGGGTGGCGGTCCCGGTCGTAGATGAGCAGTTCGGTGAGCTGGTCGAGGTCGAAGGGGTGCTCGGGGATCACGCAGCGGTCCGCCGCGCCCGCCATGGCGGGCATCAGGGCGGTGAAACCCGCGTAGCGGCCGAAGACCTCGATCACCAGGAAGCGTTCGTGGGAACCGGCGGTGGTCCGCAGCTTGTGGGTGAGCTCGATGGTGCGGGTCACGCAGGTCGAAAAGCCGATGCAGTAGTCGGTACCCGGGACGTCGTTGTCCATGGTCTTGGGGATGGCGACCACCTTGACCCCCTCCCGGTGGAGCCGGGCGGCGTAGCTGAGGGTATCGTCCCCGCCGATGGGGATCAGGTAGTCCAGACCCAGGAAGTCGATGTGCTCCAGCACGCTGGGGGTCACGTCGTTGATCTCGTCCTCGTAGCGGTCCTGGAGGTGGGGAGGCGTGACGGCCATGGGCAGGTGGCTCGGCCGGGTGCGGGAGGTGTGGATGAAGGTCCCCCCGGTGCGTCCCGCCCGGTTGACCACGTCCTCGCTCAGTTCCTGGAAGGCGTGGCTGTTGTCCGCTCCCTCCTCGGGCACCAGGTCCACCAGGCCCGCCCAGCCCCGGCGGATCCCGATCACCCGGTAGCCCTCGCGCAGCGCTCTCACCGTGACCGCGCGGATGGCGGGGTTGAGACCCGGCACGTCGCCTCCGCCCGTGAGGATGCCGATGGTCCCCTTCGTATCCGACATAGCGGTCCCCCTCCTGCGCTCGTGTTGTGGGAACGTCCGATCCTGCCGGCCCGGCGGCGGGCACGGTCGTGCCGCGGCAGCGGCCGCCGCGCTCCCGGTGACAGCGGCTCCCTGGACCCCGGGGGCGGCGGCTCTTCCGCCCGTGCCGGCAGCAGTCTCAACATATCCGGCCGGGAGCCGTGCCGCCACATCGCAGACCTTTCAGGTGATACGATCCTCCCGCTCCCGTCCGCTGCGGATCTTACGCGACGGGTCGGGCGGGCTGCCCTGCCCCGGGCTGCCGGAAGCCGTATGGCCTGCACGGGGAAGCTATGGTATGCTCTGCTCCGCTCTCGCCTTGGCCCTTCCCGGCCCGTACTGTGCCCCTGAATGGGAGGCTGGTTGTCTATGTCAATACGTGGACTATGCGCGCTGGCGGCAGGTGTGCTGCTGCTCAGTGCGGCGTGCTCGGAACCGACCGATTACGACGATTCCATCTACCCCGACCCCGGCAACTCCGGGACCCTCGTGCTCAGCGATGTGCAGGAGAGCGCGCTGGTCCTGAGCTGGGGCGCCGCCATCGATGAGCAGACCGCCCAGGACCGGCTGGAGTACCGGGCCGTGCATTCCACCCGCGACGACATCGGCACGGCCGGGGCCGTGGCCGGTGCCTCCTCCCCCCTGTTGGACTGGACCGAGGACACCACGAGCGTCCCGGTGAGTGGACTGGCCGCGGACAGCACGTACTACTTCAACGTGGCGGTGCGTGACCACGACGGGAACATGTCCGCCTACGTCATGACCGAGCGGCCGGTCCAGGTGCAGGACACCCTGCCGCCCACCGCCGGCAGCTCGGGGACCATCCTGCCCGTCCAGGTACACAAGACCGACGTGGTACTGGAGTGGGTGCCGGCGACCGACAACGCCACCGCCTCCGGGGACCTGAGCTACAAGCTGGTGCGCTCGAGTTCCTCGGACATCGGCACCGTGGCCGACGCCCAGGCCAACGGCACGCTGGTCCAGGACTGGTCGAAGGACTACACGAGCTGGACGGCCGGCGGCCTGACCATGGGCACCACCTACTGGTTCAACGTGCTCGTGCAGGACGAGGCGGGGAACAGGACCGCCTACCAGATGATGGAGGTGGAGACCTTCCAGCCGTATGTGTACTGGTCGGACTCCACGTTCGAACGGATGATGCGGGCCGATCTGGACGGCGATAAGGTGGAGACCGTGATCTCCTACGATGACCTGGCTGCCTATGGGGCCAGCGATCTCGACATCAACCCCGTCACCGGGAAGCTGTACTGGGCCCGATATGGTTCCAGTCAGATCTACCGCTCGAACCCCGACGGCAGCTACCTGGAACTCTTCCTGGACAGCACGGACGGGATGGACACCCCCCTTGGTCTGGCCATCGACTCCGGGCGGGGCCTGATCTACTGGGTCGACCAGGGCCTGGACTCGATCCGGCGGTCCTGGCTGAACGACTCGGGATCCGAGGCCGTCGTCACCGGTCTGACCGGGGGGCCTTTCGGGCTGGCCCTGGACCCGGAAGGGGAGAAGCTGTACTGGACCGACTGGGGCGATGACACGGTCAAGCGCGCGGATCTGAACGGCACGCTCCAGGAGACCCTGCTGGACAACCCGGGCGAGGGGATCGACAGCCCGTACGGCATCGACCTGGACCTGGACGCGGGGAAGATCTACGTCTCGCATGGCGTCGACGCGCGGGTCGTGCGCTGCAACCTGGATGGGAGCGGGTTCGAGGTGGTCGTCACCGGGGGCACCGGGCACCGCTACTTCGGGGTGAGCGTGAGTCCTTCCGACGGCATGCTCTACTGGTCGGACACGGAGACCGCTCAGGTCTGCCGGGTCCCGCTGGGGGTGACGGGCATCACCCACGACAACGCCCAGGTCGAGATCGTGGTGAGCGGTATCAACACCGTCCCCGAGTTCCTGCACGTGCTGGACTTCTGAGGCCGGCCGGGGGGACCGGGAGCCGGTTACGCTCAGGCACGCGGTCTCGTGTCGGCTGTCTTCCGAACCCCGCCCGATGGAGGGACGCTCGTGCCGGCAGTGCACCCGCAGGGCGGTTCATCCCGATTTCGGAGGTGAGCCGCCCTCATCTTTTCATATACTGAGGTCCACTACTCTTGAATCCTCTCCGGGGATGGTCCGGACCGTGCGGGGCCTGGCAGGAACGGCTCTTTGGCCGGTCGCGGCACATCGCCCGGACAGATGCCGGTGACGGCAGCATCAATGAAGTGAACCAGGAGGCTACTCCCATGGCCGCACTACCTTTCGGGAAGCTGGAGCTGGACCCCCGGCGCAGCGTCTACCTCGACATCACCGACGCCCTCGGGGAGTTCCCGGTGCCGGATGAACAGATCCAGCTCTGGGAGGATTACGATCTGATCTACCGGACGCTCTGCGGCATCCTCTACAACTTCGTACCGAAATCGGGCCATCCCGGCGGCAGCGTCTCCAGCGGGCGGATCGTCTCCAGTCTTCTCTTCAACACGCTCGACTACCGCTTCAAGGACCCCGAGGCCCCCGAAGCGGACCTCATCAGCTACGCCGCCGGCCATAAGGCCATGGGCCTCTACGCGATGTGGGCCCTGCGCAACGAAGTCGTGCGCGCCGCTTCCCCCGACATGCTCCCCGACGATGAGAAGATGCAGCTCCGCCTGGAGGACATGCTGGGCTTCCGGCGCAACCCCACCCAGGAGACCCCCCTCTTCGCGGAATACCGCGCCAAGGCCCTGGACGGCCACCCGGCCCCCCTGACCCCCTTCATCAAGCTCTCCACCGGTGCCTCCGGTGTGGGGGTACCCTCCAGCTTCGGCCTGGGCTTCGGGGCCATGGACAGCTACCCGGACGACCCGCCCCTGGTCCACGTCCTCGAGGGCGAGGGCGGCATGACCGCCGGCCGGGTCTCGGAGGCCCTGGCCACGGCGGCCTCGGCCAATCTCTGGAACATCAAGCTGCACCTGGACTGGAACCAGTCCTCCATCGACTCGGACAAGGTGTGCCGCGAGGGCGAGATGCCCGGCGACTACGTGCAGTGGGACCCCAGGGAGTTCTGCTTCGTCCACGACTGGAACGTGATCTGGGTGCCGGACGGTTTCGACTACCAGCAGGTGCTCGCCGGCCAGCGCGCAGCGAAAGAGAAGATCAACGACCAGCCCACTGCGGTGGTCTACCGCACGGTGAAGGGCTGGCAGTACGGCATCGAGGGACGCAAGTCCCACGGTGCCGGCCACGGCTACCTCAGCGAGGACTTTTACCAGACCCTCGAACCGGTGGAAGAGCGGTTCGGCGTGACCTTCCCCCGCCTGGAACCGGACGACGAGCCGGTGGCGGTGGAGCAGGCCTTCTTCGACACCCTCATGGTGGTGCGCCGCATCGTGGAGGAGAACGAGGAGCTGGCCTCCTTCTTCACCAGGCAGCTGAAGGACTCCGAGGAGCGCCTGGAGGAGAAGGGCCGCAAGCGCCGCAGCGACGGCCTTGAGCTGGAGGTCCTCTACTCCGGCGAGATCTCGGCCGAGGACGTGCCCGCCGAGCTCACCTACGAGCCTGGCAGCAGCCAGACCCTCCGTGGGGCCCTCGGTTCCGCCCTCGGTCATCTGAACAAGAAGACCGGCGGCGCCTTCCTGGGCGCTGCGGCCGACCTGCTGGGATCGACCAGCATCTCCGACCTCAACGCAGACTTCCCCGAGGGCTTCTACAACGCGGTGACCAATTCCGGTTCCCGTCTCATCGCCGCCGGCGGGATCTGCGAGGACAACATGGGCGCCTTCATGACCGGGGTCTCCTCCTACGGAAGCCACATCGGCGCCGCCTCATCCTACGCCGCCTTCATCGTGGCCCTCGAGCACGTGGCGGCACGGCTCCACGGGATCGGTCAGCAGACGAGGAAGATGTACCTGGGAGCGCCGTACAACACCTTCATCATGGTCGCCGCCCACGCCGGTCTGAAGACCGGTGAGGACGGCCCCACCCATGCCGACCCCCAGGCGCTGCAGCTCGTCCAGGAGAACTTCCCGAAGGGGGTCTCCATCACCCTCACCCCCTGGTCGGCGGACGAGGTCTACCCGATGCTGGTGGCCGCGCTGAAGAAGCGCCCCGCCCTCCTGGTGCCCTTCGTGACCCGGCCGTCCGAGAAGATCGCCGACCGCGAGGCCCTGGGACTCCCTCCGGCTTCCGCTGCGGTGGAGGGGGTGTACGCCATGCGCCGGGCCGACCCGGGGGCGGACGTCCACCACGGCACCCTGGTCCTGCAGGGGAGCGGCATGACGAACACCTTCGTGCACAGCGTCCTGCCCCGCCTGGACGAGGAGGGGCTGAACATGAACGTGTTCTACGTCTCGAGCGCCGAACTCTTCGATCTCCTCCCCGAGGAACGGCAGGAGGAGATCTATCCCTCCCGCCTGGCGGACGAGGCCATGGGCATGACCGGCCTCACCCTCCCCACCATGTACCGGTGGGTGAACAGCCGTGAAGGGCGCCGGCGCACCGTGCACGCCTTCCGCAAGGGGCACTACCTGGGGAGCGGCAAGGCCCACAAGGTCCTGGAAGAGGCGGAGCTGCACCCCGAAGGACAGTGGCAGGCCATCAAGGAGTACGCGGAATGGATGGTCTCCCGGAGCGACGTACAGTAAGGAGGCCGCGGTCTCCTGAGTCCCGGAGGCGTGCATGGGGCCCGAACCAGGCTCTCCCCTGGAGCATGATATCGGGTAGGGCGTGGCGCGTCGCACCGGTAGGCATGACCCTTGGCTGTATCCGCCCTTTCCGGCTTCGTGCCCGTTTAGGGTCGGCCATGGGCCCGGCACGCCACCGCCCTCCCACACCACCGGACATACGGTTCCGTATCCGGCGG
>JAWOFN010000002.1:0-5816 GCA_046497505.1 bacterium
GTGCTGATCACCACCGAGGGCTTCGAGGACGTGCTCGCCATCGGACGGCAGGACCGCCCCCGGCTCTACGACCTGGAGGTGGAACGCCCCCGCCCCCCGATCCCCGCGGGCCGCCGGCTGGGCCTGGTCGAACGGGTCGGCCCGGAAGGGGAGCGGGAGCGGGCCGTGGAGGAGGGGAGCGGAGCGCTGGAGGAGCTGGTGGAGCGGCTCCGGGCCCTCGACCCGCCCCCGGAGGCGATCGCGGTCTGCCTGCTCCACAGCTATGCGGAGCCGGCCCACGAGGAGGCGGTGGGCGCGGCGATGCGGAAGGCCTTCCCTGAGGTCCCCCTCACCCTCTCCAGCCGGCTCATCCCGGTGTTCCGGGAGTACGAGCGGAGCAGCACGGTGGCGGTGAACGCGGCGGTGCAGCCGGTCATGGGACGCTACCTGGAGCGGCTGGGAGCGGGGACCGCCCCGGCCCGCCTGCTCATCACCGCCTCCAGCGGCGGAACCCTGAGCGCCGGACGGGCCGCCGCCGAGCCGGTCCACACCCTCCTCTCGGGTCCCGCCGCCGGGGTGGCGGGAGCCCTGGCCGCCGCACGGCGGGCGGGCTTCGAACGGGTCCTCACCTTCGACATGGGGGGCACGAGCACCGACGTGGCCCTCTGTGACGGTTCCATCCGGCAGACCGCCGAGGGGGTGGTGGGGGGCTATCCGGTCCAGGTGCCCCAGGTCGACCTCCATACGGTGGGTGCCGGCGGGGGCAGCCTGGCCCGGGTGGACCGCGGCGGGGCGCTGGTGGTGGGACCGGAGAGCGCCGGCGCCGACCCCGGACCGCTGGCCTACGGCCGGCGGGAGCCCGGGCCGGAGGGAGAGGGGGTCACGGTCACCGACGCCAACCTGCTCCTGGGACGGCTCCCATCGGGGGGGCTGCTCGGCGGCGGGATGACCCTGGACGAGGCGGCGGCACACAGGGGTCTGGAGGCGCTGGCCGCCGCGGCCTCCCGCACCCCGGGCGCCGGGGGGATGGGGCCCGAGGCGGCGGCGGAGGGACTCGTCCGGGTGGCGGTGACGGCCATGGCGGGGGCCCTGCGCACGATCAGCGTGGAACGAGGGAAGGACCCCCGGGACTACGTGCTCGCGGCCTTCGGCGGGGCCGGGGCGATGCACGCCGCGGCCCTGGCACGGGAACTGGGCATGGAGCGGGTGCTGGTGCCCCGGGAGCCCGGTCTCCTCTCCGCGGTGGGGACCCTCACCGCCGGGCTGCGCATCGACAGGGCCCGCACGGTGCTGGGACGCGGGCCCTCCGGGGACCCGGCGGCCCTCCTGGCGGCCTGGGAGGAGCTCACCGGGGAGGTGAGCGGGGCCCTGGAGGATGCCGGGGCGGATCCCGGGGAGGTGCGGGTGCTGTGGAAGGCGGACCTCCGCTACAAGGGGCAGTCGTTCGAACTCACGGTCGACGCCCCGCGCCCGACCGGCGGGGACGCGGAGGAGGTCCGGGAGGTTGTCCGCCGCCGCTTCGCCGAGGCCCACCGGGAGCGATACGGCTACCGACGGGAGGGGGTCCCGGTGGAGCTGGTGAGCCTGAGGGTGGAGGGGCACGGTCCCGCGGCCGCCGAGCTGGACGATCTGCTGCCCCTCCCGGAGGGCCCCTGGACCGTGGGCCCGGAGAGCACCCTCCCCGGGGCCCTCTCGGACTTCCCCCGCCGCCCCATGGTCTGGGAGGGGGAGCGGCATCCCGCACCCCAGGTGCCCCGTTCGGAGCTGGCCCCCGGTGTGCGCTTGCCCGGACCGGTGCTCATCCACGAGTTTTCATCGACCGTCATCGTCCCCCCCGACGCCGAGGCGGAGGTGGGGGCGTACGGAGATATCGTCCTGTACGTCTGAGAACGCAGGAGAGCCGCCATGACCGAGCCCTCGAGACACGGTCCTTCCACCCGCGCGGTGCACGCCGGCGAGGAGGCCGACCCCGCCACCGGTGCCGCCGCGGTCCCCATCTACGAGACCGCCCCCTTCAGCTTCGCCACCGCGAAGGAGCTGGAGGAGACCTTCTACGACCAGCGTGAGGGGAAGTACATCTACAGCCGCCTGGGCAACCCGACCGTCAGGGCGCTGGAGAAGAAGGTGGCCGCCCTGGAGGGGGCGGAGGACGCGGCGGCCTTCGGGTCGGGGATGGCCGCCATCAGTACGGTCATGTCCGCGCTGCTCCGGCCCGGGAGCCGGCTGGTCTCCTACCGGGACGTCTACGGCGGTACCAGCGGCTTCTTCCAGCGGGTCCTGGAGCCGTGGGGGGTGGAGGTCGCCTGGCTGGACGTGGGGGACGAGACCGCCGAGGGCGGCAGGGCCCTGCGGGAGGCGATGGAGAGGGGGGCTGACGTGCTCTACCTGGAGAGCCCCACCAATCCCACCCTGAAGGTGGCGGACATCGCGGCCGCGGCCCGGATGGGCCGGGAGGCCGGGGCGACGGTGGTGGTGGACAACACCTTCGCCAGCCCCATCCTCCAGCTCCCCCTGGAGATGGGCGCCCACCTGGCGGTGCACAGCCTCACGAAGTTCCTGGGCGGGCACGGCGACACCACCGGCGGCCTGGCCGCCGGGGATGCCGGGATCATGGAGCGGGTCCGCACCCACCGGGTGGACCTGGGCGGGGTGATGGACCCCCTGGCCGCCTTCCTGATCATGCGCGGGGTGAAGACCGCCAAGGTGCGGGTCATGCAGGCCTCGGAGAACGCCCTGGCCGCGGCCAGGTACCTGGAGGACCACCCCCGCGTACGGAAGGTGAACTACCCCGGGCTCGCCTCCAACGAATGGCACGAGACGGCCCGCAGGCAGATGCGGGCCTTCGGCGGGATGCTCTCCTTCGAGGTGGATGCGGAGATCGAGGGGGTCCGGGCGGTGGCTGACAGCTTCGAACTGGTCCGGATCATCCCGAGCCTGGGGAGCGTGGAGACTACGCTCCTCTTGCCCGCGGTCTCCTCACACTACAAGTTGAGCAGGGAGGAGCGCGAGGCTATCGGCATCCCCGACGGGCTCATCCGCCTTTCGGTGGGGATCGAGGAAGTCGAAGACATCATCGAGGACCTCAGTCGAGGTCTGGGCGTCCTGTAGTGCAGCGGGACGCAGAGCGGCGTGCCCGAACCGGCACCAGTGAGGCAGTGAGGCCATGAGCGACCGACCGACGCCCGAGTTCTCAGCCGACGAGCCCCTCCAGCCCGCCGACGTGGTGGGCATGGGCACCATCATGCTCCTCTACGAAGCGCTGGTGCCCCAGGTGGGGGGGAAGCAGAAGCTCCACAGCCAGGGGCTGGAGGTGGTCCCGGGCGGGGCCGCCGCGGTGGCCCTCACCCAGCTGGCCCGCCTCGGTGTGACGGCCGGATGGCTGGGTGTCATGGGGGACGACGAGGACGGCGACACCCTCATCAACCACCTCGGTCGCGAGGGGATCGAGACCCGGTGCGTGAAGCGTCTCGGCGGCAAGCGGAGCCCCTTCGCCTGGGTCATGGTCGCGCCGGACGGGAGCCGCAGCACCCTCTTCTTCCCCAACGTGCTCTCCGACCTCACCCCCGAGCAGGTGAGCGCCACCATGGTGGGGTGCATCGACAACGCGCTCCACTTCCACACCGACGTGGCCACCATCCCCCTGCGGACCACCCTCCAGGCCATCGAGGTGGCCCGGGCCGCCGACTGCATGATATTCACCGACCTGGACACCGATCCCGTCTACCTGGTGGACGAGGTGGGTCTGGGGCGGCACAAGGAACTCGAGGTCATCATGGAGCGGACCGACGTGCTGAAGCTCTGCCGCTCCGCCGCCGCCCGCCTCACCGGGCAGGAGGACCCCCAGGAGGCCTGCCGGATCATCCACGGGAAGTACGGCAGCCGCTACACCCTCGTGACCGCCGACCGGGACGGGAGCTCCCTGGCCTACCTGGACCAGGAGTGGTACATCCCGCCGCTGGGGGGACCGGTGGTGGACACCACCGGGGCGGGGGGTGCGTATTTCGGCGGTGTCTCCTACGCCATCCTGGCGGGGCAGGAGGGTGCGGACGTGGGCTACTTCGCCAGCGCCTGCGCCGCCGCGGCCTGCAGCCGGGTGGGTTCGCTGGCCCTGGGCTCCATGGAGGAGATCCAGTCGATCATGAGCGGTGAGGGAGTGACCGAGGAGGCGGACCTCCCGGGCGGGTCCACCGCCGGCTGAGGGGGCCGGCGCCGTCATGGACCCCGTCCTCCTCGAGGTCTACAAGCACCGCTACGCCGGCATCGCCGAGGAGATGGGGGCGGTGCTCCAGCGCACGGCCTCTTCTCCCAACATCAAGGAGCGGCGCGACTACT
Source organism: bacterium (assembly GCA_046497505.1). Taxonomy (GTDB): domain Bacteria; phylum Blakebacterota; class Blakebacteria; order Blakebacterales; family JAWOFN01; genus JAWOFN01. The sequence continues at coordinate 4,312 of JAWOFN010000002.1, forward strand.
CCTGCGCGCTGTTCGATGTCCGGGGCCGGACCGTGGCCCAGGGGGACCACATGCCCGTGCACCTGGGCAGCATGCCCAGGTCGGTGGCCGCCGCCCTCGAGCTCGGCCCCCTGCGCCCCGGCGAGCTGGTCCTGCTGAGCGACCCCTTCGCCGGAGGTACCCACCTCCCCGACCTCACCATGGTGGCGCCCGTCTTCGCACCGCTCCCCCGCGGGCGAGGTGCTGCCGCCGAGGACCGTGCCGCCGAACCCCTCTTCTACGCGGCCAGCCGTGCGCACCACGCCGACGTGGGGGGCGGCGCCCCCGGTTCGATGAGCGTGGCCCGTGAGATCTTCCAGGAGGGGCTGCGCATCCCCCCCGTGCGCTTCAGGCGGGCGGGCGAGGCCGATCCCGACCCCGGCCTCATGGACCTGCTCCTCGCCAACGTGCGCACCCCCGAGGAGCGGGAGGGGGACCTGCGGGCCCAGGTGGCCGCCCTCGACGTGGGGAGCCGCCGGCTCGAGGAGATCCTCACCGAGCGGGGCCTGGAGGAGCCGCTCGCCTATGCCGGCCATCTCATGGACTACGCGGAGCGCATGACCCGTGCCCTCATCGCCGACCTCCCCGACGGGACCTACCGCTTCGAGGATGTCCTCGACGACGACGGCATGGGGTCGGGACCGGCAGCCATCCGGACGGCGGTGACCATCGAGGGGGACGGGGCGGTGGTCGACTTCACCGGCTCGGCCCCCCAGGTGGAGGGTCCCCTGAACGCGGTGGAGGCCATCACACTCAGTGCGGCGGTCTACGTCTTCCGCTGCCTGCTCGACCCGGCGGTCCCCCCCAACCACGGCTCTTTCGTCCCCCTGGAGGTGATCGCCCCGCTGGGCTCGGTGGTGAACGCCCGGCCCCCGGCGGCGGTGGCGGCGGGGAACGTGGAGACCAGCCAGCGCATCACCGACGTGCTCTTCGGCGCCCTGGCGCGGGCGGTCCCCGACCGGGTGCCCGCCGCGAGCCAGGGCACGATGAACAACCTGAGTATCGGAGGCACCGACCCCCGGACCGGCCGGCCCTTCACCTACTATGAGACCACCGGCGGCGGGATGGGAGGACGACCGCACGGGCCCGGCCCCTCGGCCATCCACGTCCACATGACCAACACGCGGAACACCCCGGTGGAGGCCCTCGAGCACGCATATCCCTTCCGGGTGGAGCGGTACGCGATCCGGACCGGTTCGGGGGGGAGCGGTCTGCATCCGGGCGGCGACGGGATCATCCGGCAGATCCGTCTGCTGGCCCCCTCCACGGTGAGCCTGCTGACCGAGCGCCGGGAGCGGGGCCCGTGGGGGCTGCGGGGGGGCGGAGAGGGCACGCCGGGCCGGAACGTGCGCATCGGGCGGGACGGCTCCGAGCAGCCCCTGCCCGGCAAGGGGAGCTGGCGGTTCGAGGCGGGCGAGGCGCTCAGGCTGGAGACGCCCGACGCCGCCTCACCCCTCCTCTCCCCATCCCCCCCCGCCGGGCGTCTC
>JAWOFN010000007.1:0-4802 GCA_046497505.1 bacterium
AGCCCCGGCATATCGTGACCGTGAAGGGGGTGGGCTATCGGTTCGACGGCTGAGGGGGAGGCCCCCCTGCACAGCCCCTCGCTCCCGTATCCCTCCGCTATGTCGGGAGTCCCTGACAGGAACCACACACACTCCTGCCACCGATATCATCCGGCCCTGATAGCCCCCCGCTAGGCTCGGGACCAGGTCACAGGATCCTCCGATGACGTGACACGAGCGGGGAAGGCCATCCGAGGACGCCCTTATCGACCGGGTCGAGCTGATAGCAGCACGTGACCGACGTATTGCCACCGGTCGGCAGCGGAGGAGATATCGGCCTTCCCCGTCTTATCCTCGGTCCACCGCTCCCTGCGGGGTCTCCACCGACTCCATCCGGTTGACCCCCTTCTTCCTGGCCAGCTCCACCGCCCGGGCAGCCGCCTCCAGGGCCTGGCCGGGGGTCCGCACGGCGTCGGTCATGGTCGACACCCCGATGCGGACGGGGAGGTGGAGACCGTCTCGGAGCTGGTCCGGGCGCGGGTCCCTGACCATCCTTCCCTCCTGCTCGATGAACCGGAGGGTGCGCAGACGGCCGAGGAGGCGCTCGGCGGTGATGCTGGAGCCCGCCAGGGTGGTGGAGGGGAGCAGGCAGAGGAATCGGTCCGGCTCCACCCGCCCCACCAGGTCCACGTCCCGGAGCTCGCCGTCCAGCAGCTCTCCCACCTCCCGGTGCACGGTGCGGGCCGCCTCCCTTCCGTGCTCCTCCTCGATCCCCTCCAGCCCCTCCAGGTCCACCATGGCCAGTCCGAGGGGGAAACCGAAGCGCTGGGCCTTCCAGAACTCCTGGTTCAGCAGGTAGAGGATGGCGTCACGGTTGAACAGGCCGGTGGTCTCGTCCCGGTTGACCAGCTGCTCCGCCTCGTCCAGGCGGGTCACGTCATGGATGGTCCGGAATGAGAACCGCACGGCCAGGAACATGAAGAGGGCGGCGAGGAAGAAGACCTCGGCCACGATCAGCTCGCGGTTGACGGGCCATGCCATGAGGACGGAGAGGAGATAGACGGCGTAGCCCAGGGCGAAGAACCCGAGCAGGTTCCGAAGGGAGCGCCAGGGTCCCTGCTCGTAGAGGATGGAGATGAGATGCTGGGTCCTCAGCATGGTGAGGACCAGCAGCAGGATCCCGGCTCCGATGAGCAGCACGGAGACGAGGAGCACGTTGATGACCTCCTGCGCTGGATAGGGGGGCCGCGATGATGGGGGCGGACCCTCGCCTGCAACGGAATCGCAGGATGGAGGTTAGCCCACACCCCTGACGCGTCTCCGGCCCGCAGGCAGCCTCTCACCGCGGTCCCGGCCGGGGGCCCCGGCACCGGGGATCAGCCGGGTTGGTCGAGCAGCCTGCTCAGTTCCTCCATGCGCTCGTACATCTCACGGGCCTCGGGGTCGATGGTCACCATGACCTCCAGCAGTTCCTCCCGGAAGTCTTTCATCTGCTCGTCGATCGTCTCCCGCTGCATGATCTGGTCCTGCAGGCGCAGGTAGTGGGCCTGGAGCTGCTGGGCCTCGGCCTGGATCATGGTCAGCTGCTCCTGGTCGCCCGCCTGCTGGGCGGCCTCGAATCGCTGTGGGATCTCCTCCATGCGGGCCATGGTCTGGAGGATCGTGGAATCCGCCTCCACCATGGCGGCCTGGACCGAGTCCTGGAGGGCGCCCTCGAGCTGCTGGAGGTGCTCGCTCTCACTGATGGCCTTGCGCTGCAGGCTCACCAGCTCCTGCTGGAGCTGCTGTGCCTCCTGCACGAGGGCCTGCAGACTGTCCTGCCCCGTTTCCTGGACCTCGGGGTCCTGGACCGGCGGCGGACCGGTACCCTGGGCAGCGGCCTGCCCGGACAGGGTGAGCATCCCGCCCAGGAGCATCACGGTGAGGAGGCGGGGTACTCCCCGCGTCAGTGAACGGATCTGGCCGGACGGCATGTGAGATCACCCTTCATGGACTGGTGTGAGGCCTCCGGACCTCCCGTACGGATACGGTCCGGGACGAGTCTCTAGATAACCACCGAACGTCCCCCGTCCAACGTCCTTTCCCAACGCCTCCCGCGGGGACGGCGGAACGGACCCTGCCCGGTGCCGGCCCCGCAGGGAGCTTCAGTCGGTCACGGCCAGCGCCTCCAGGGCCCCCTCCGGGTCCTCCTCCAGGTGCAGCCGGATGACTTGGCGGCCCGCCTCGTGCAGGGCCCGCCGGTCCCCCAGGGCCTGGCTGTCGATGAGCGCCCCGAACCCGACACGGGAAGCGGCCGAGCCCGCCTCGTCCGGTATGGGCACATCCCGCCGATGCTCCGCGGTGATCTGGATGAAGAGCCCCTCCCCCCCGTCCCCCTTGTGGAGCTGACCCGTGGAGTGGAGGTACCGGGGACCCCACCCCCAGGTGACGGGGCAGCCGGTGAGGTCGCGGAGCTTCTCCTGGAGACGCTCGAGCGCGTGCTCGTACGCCGGGAGCTTCGGGAGGTAGGCCTGGAGTGCCAGGTAGCGTCCCGCTCCGGCCTGGTCGATGAAGGTCTGCAGCCCCTCGGCCGCCGAGGACGGGGTTCGGGCCGGGTCCTCATCGCCCCCCCGCCCCAGGTCGTCGGGATCGGCGTAGAGAGCCACCCCGCCGTCGGCGGTCAGCGGCTCGGCGGCCGGAAGGCACCCCTCCGCCCGGTAGCGGTCCAGCATCTCCCGGGCCCGCACCTTCGCCGCCTCCACGTCCGGCTGGTCGAAGGGCTGGATGCCCATGCGCCAGCCGGCCACGGCGGTGGCGAACTCCCAGAGGAAGAAGTGCCTGCCCAGGTCGTAGAGGTCCTCCACCTCCAGGCGCACCACCGGGTGCCCCGCCTCCGCCAGCTCGTCCAGGGCCGCGTCCCTGGCGCCGTCCCCGGGAAGGGCCAGGTCCACGAAGAGACGGTCGGGACCGTAGGTCCCCGGAGGACCCAGCGGCTCGCCCACCACCGGGAGGATCCCCTTCCCCGATTTGCCCGTGCTCTCGGCGATGAGCTGCTCGGCCCAGGAAGCGAAGGGGGCGATCGCCTCCGAGACGGTGAGGGTGAGCTTGTCGCATCCCTCCCGGGCGAGGGTGCCCAGGATGACGCCGAGCTCCAGCCCGGGGTTCTCGCCGACCGGGACCTCCGGCCCGCATGCCCGGGCCCCCGCCCGGGCACGTTCGAGCAGCGGCTGCAGGCGCACACCGCAGAGGACGGCCGGGACCAGCCCGAAGAAGGAGAGGGCCGAGTAGCGTCCCCCGATGTCCGGGTCGTTGAGGAACACCTCCCGGAAACCCAGCTCGCTCCCCATCTCCGCCAGTCGGCTCCCCGGGTCGGTGACCGCCGCGAACCGGGGACCCGCCTGCTCCGGTCCCAGTCCCTCCGCCACGCGGTTGTAGAAGTACTTGAAGAGGGAGAGGGTCTCCACCGTGCTCCCCGATTTGCTGGAGACGAGGAAGAGGGTGGAGGAGAGGGGGATCCCCTCCTCCCACCGGGCCACCTCCTCCGGGTCGGTGGAGTCCACCACCCCCAGCGGCAGACCGGGCCCCGCCTGCCGGGAGCCCACGACCTCCTCCCCCCCCTCCGGTTCCCCTCCGCGGTGCCCGAAGACCCGGCTGAAGAGTTCGGGGGCGAGGCTGGAGCCCCCCATGCCCAGGAGGACCACCTGCTCGATCCCCGACTCCAGCACCTCCCGGCTGAAGGTCTGCAGGGAGGCCGCCTCCCCCGTCATCGCATCGGCGACCCGCAGCCACCCGAGCCGGTCGGCGATCTCCTGCGGATCGGGGTCCCAGAGGGTATGGTCCTCATCCCAGACGCGCCGGACGAGTTCCTCGTCGGCGGCTCTCTCCAGGGAACGGGAGACGCTCTCCCCGTGGTCGGCCAGTCGGGTGTGGAGGGTGCGGCGGGACATGGCATCCTTCCGGTGCGTGTGGGGGGACCGGCGGGTACGGGCACAGCGGATCGCCGCCGTCCGGCCGGACCCCGTTCGCCTCCCTATTATAGTGCGCCCGCCCGGAGCCCGCGAAAGGAGAGCCGGGACCCGCCCCCGCGCGGTTCCCCCCTGTCGGCATCATCCCCGGGCGTGTAGAATGCGGAGGTCGCCTCGAGATCTGCCCCCATCGTTCCGCCTGTCCGCGGGAGCTGGATATGAAGCGCCGACCCCATCCCCTCTCCCTGCTGGTCCCCCTCCTCGCCCTGTTCCTCCTGACCACCGCCTGCGGGGGGGAGGGGGAGGAGGGCGGCGCCCTGCGGGTCGCCTCCTTCGAACCGGAGGGCGAGACGGACCGGTTCACCAACATCACCGTCGCCTTCAGCCGACAGGTGGTCTCCCCCGACTCCACCGGGGAGGTCCTGCGGAGCGGACCGATCCGCTTCGAACCTCCCATCAGCGGACGCTTCCGGTGGATCGCCCCCTCCACCCTGCGCTTCTTCCCCACCGAACCCCTCCGCCCTTCCACCGGTTATCGCGCCGAGATCACCGACGAGCTGGAGAGGGCGGCGGGCACGGGGCTGCGGGGGAAGCGGAGCTTCACCTTCCACACCCCGTGGCTCGAGGTGGTCCGCCCCTCCCACTACATGGAACGGCTGGCCTCCGCCCCCGAACGGGGGATTTTCCACGTCACCCTCGAGTTCAACGCCGCGGTCCATCCCGCGGCACTCCGCGAGCACCTCCGCACCCTGGTACGCACCGGCGAGGAGGAGCGTCAGGTAGCGTATCAGATCGTCACCTCCTCCCTGGACCCGGTCATGGAGGTCCGCACGGGTGAGATCGACCTGGGGGAGGGAGAGGGCCGGCTCATCCTCGCCG
>JAWOFN010000017.1:0-11357 GCA_046497505.1 bacterium
AGGAACTCGAGGACCACCTCCGGGAACGGGTGACGGCCCGCAACGGCCCGGAGGCCACGCTCCTGGGAACCGGACCGTGGGCAGGCAGGACGCTGGCCCAGGTGGCGGAGGAACTCGGACGGCGCTTCGAGGAGGTGCTCATCGACGAGATCGGACCCGGGGATGCGAGCGCCGCCTATTTCGTCATGGACCGAGGACTCCAGGACCGCCTGCTGGCAGACCCTCACGTGATGATCGCCTCGGACGGGAGCCCCGCCATGCGTCATCCCCGGGGGCACGGGACCTTCGCCCGGGTCATACGGCGATACGTGGTGGAGGAGGGGCTTCTCAGCCTGGAGGAGGCGGTGCGCAAGATGACCGGCCTGCCCTCGGAGACCATCGGGCTGGACCGCCAGAAGCGGGGACTGCTCCGGGAGGGCTGGTCTGCCGACATCCTGGTCTTCGACCCTTCCGGTGTATACGACCGGGCCACCTACGAGGAACCTCACCTCACGGCCCGGGGGTTCGACGCGGTGATCGTGAACGGCCGCCCGGTGGTAAGGGGCGGCTCTCCCACCGGCCTGTTGCCGGGACGGCTCCTCCGTCGGGGATGATCCGGTGATGGAAACTCCTGACCGGACACCCGATGCCCCCCATCGGACTTCGTATCGCCGTATCCTCCTCTCCCTGATCGGGCTCCTGGCCTGCCTGCTCCTTCTCTGGTTCGTATGGGGCGTGCTGCTGCCGGCCTGGAAGGACCCGGCGGCCTTCTTCACGGCGCGCCGTTCCGTGAGGTGGGAGGCCCGGATCGACAGCACGTGGCAGGAAGGCCCGCTGGTCCAGCAGTCCCTGAGGATCTCCGGCTTCCTGGAAGAGGATCCCCCGGCGGAGCACCGCCCCCCGGTCGCCTTCGACGCATACTACAGTCGACCTGCCGGGACCGAGGACCCCGTGGTCGCCATGGTCGTGCTGGGCGGGATCCGCACCGGGAGGGATGCTATCCGGATCATCGGGGATCGTCCCTCCGTAGGCCGGGTCGGGGCGTTCCTGACCATGGATTATCCCTACAGCGGCCCCCGTTCCTTCCGGGGCATCGAGATGCTCCCCTGGGTGCCCCGGGTCCGTGAGGCCCTCTTCGACGGGGTGGAAGCCGTGCGGCTGGCCCTCGATTTCCTCGAGGCACAGCCCGAGGTCGACCCGGCCAGGATGGTCCTCCTCGGAGGTTCCCTCGGAGCTTTCTATGTGGTCGACGCCGGTGCGCTGGACAGCCGGCCCGCGGCGATCGTCTCGTTCATGGGAGGCGGGGATCTCACCGCACTCCTGGAGAGCAACCTTCGCGCCGGCGGCCACGTACCCACCCGTCTGCTCTCGGTACCGCTGGCGGCCTATCTCGGTCTCCTCGTACGCCCCCTGGAACCCACCCGCCTTGCCCACAGGATGTCTCCGACCCCTTACCTCCAGGTGAGCGCCACCGACGACGAGCGGATCCCCCGGGAGAACGCACGGCTCCTCTTCGAGGCCGCATCCGAACCGAAGCGGATCCACTGGATGGAGGGTGAACACGTACTGCCCCACCGGGACGAGATCATCGAGGAGATGGTTCGCATCGCCCTGGATGAGCTGCGGCGGCTCGGCCTCATCCAGACCTCCCTCGGCTGATCGAGGTCCGAGACAGTCCTTGGAGCATGGCGCTCCACCATATTACCCTTTGGGCGTAGTCAGACTCTCCTGTGTCACGGTGAACCTGGAACGGATTCCTGCGGCTTATCTGACCGGCAGCGTGTCGGTCTCGTCGTAGACGTCCCCCCGCCGACAGCCCACCCACCGGAAAGACCTAACATGTGCACCATATGCGGCCACTTCGCGCAAGGGTCCGAGATCGTCTCGACCGACATCTATGACATGCTCAAGAAGACCGAGCACAGGGGTCCGGACACCCACGGACTCTTCCTGGACGGGGTGATCCACCGGGTATCGGAGGTGGACGAACTGCGGGCACCCTCCCTGGACGAGAGCCGGATCGGGCTCGGGCACTCCCGCCTCAGCATCGTGGGTCGGGAGGCGTTCACCCAGCCCTACGAGTCGTGTGACGGTCAGCTCACCCTCATCCACAACGGCGAGATCTACAACTACCAAGAGCTGCAGTCGATGCTGATGCGTCATCACGACCTGCAGACCTCCAGCGACAGCGAGATCATCATCCACCTGCTGGAGGAGACATACGAAGGGGACCTGCTGGACGCGATGAAGAAGGTGAGCGGCCTGCTGGACGGCATGTACGCCATCGCGGTCACAGACGGAAGGAGTATCGTCGTGGCCAGGGACCCCATCGGCAAGAAGCCGGTCTACTTCGTGGAGGACCAGGAGACCACCTACTTCGCCTCGGAACGCAAGGCCCTCTGGAACGGCACCGACGAACCGGAACGGCTGAAGCCGGGGGAGATCCTCGAGATCGACGAGGAGAGGACCCGGGTCCATGACGTTCATCCGCTCCCTTATCCCCAGATCGACATCGTGGATTTCCGGGAGGCGGTCGACCTTTACAAGGAGATGATCCTCAAGGCGGTCCGGAAGCGGCTGGTGGGGCTCCGGGAGAGTGCCGTCGGGGTGATCTTCTCGGGGGGGATCGACTCGGTCCTCATCGCCAAGCTGCTGCAGCAGGAGGGCCGCAACGTGCTCTGCTACTGCACCGGCACAGAGGACTCCGGCGACGTGGCTGCCGCACGGGAAGTGGCCGACGACCTGGGCCTCACCCTCCACACCACCATCATCGACGAGGAGATGGTGGAGGGACTGCTCCCCGAGGTGATCCGGGACGTCGAGGAGAGCGGCCTGCTCCAGGTCGAGGTGGCCATACCCATGTACCTGGCCGCTCGTCGTGCCGCCGAGGACGACATCCGGGTGATGTTCACCGGCCAGGCGGCGGACGAACTGTGGGCCGGCTACCCGTGGTACAACGCCGTGCTGGAGGAACACAGCTTCCTCCGGCTCCACGAGCGGCTCTGGGAGGACCTCAACTACCTCTACGAGGACACCCTGGAGCGGGAGGACAAGCTCACCATGGCCCACTCCATCGAACTCCGGGCACCCTACCTGGACCGGGCGGTCATCCAGACCGCCATGCGGACCTCCCCGAGGCTGAAGATCCAGGGCCCCGACGACGGCATGGGCAAGAGGGTGCACCGCCAGGCGGCGGAGGAACTGGGCGTCCCCGCCTATCTGGCCTTCCGGGAGAAAGACCCGGCCCAGTCCGGTTCGGGTATCCACGGCATCATCCAGAAGATCGCGGCCCGGAAGATCGCTGTGCACGACGAAGGCCTCGCGAGCCGCAACATCGAAGCGGACCGGGGCAGCCTCTACCGCTACGAGACGAAAGCGTACGGCGAGGACCTCACCCGCGCCTTCCTCCAGGAGATGGAGGAGGAGATCAAGGAACGCTTCATCCCCCCCTTCCTCGCACCCGACCCGGACACGGAGGCGCAGACCGTATGAAGGAGACCTGTCAGATCGCCGTCGCCCAGGTGGGCTTCCTGGGGGAGGACCTGGACGAGCATGTGTCCGACCTGAAGCGGGTAATCTCGGAGCACGCCGACGCCGACCTGCTGGTCTTTCCCGAACTCATCCTCCAGGGGCACCCCAGCATGGACCGGCCGGCCGGTTTCCTCTTCCGCCGGTCCCGTGCCCTCTACGGTCCCGTCTCCCGGGACATCCACACCTTCATCCGGGAGCGCAGGGCCCGGGTGATCCTCGGGGAGATCCGCCGGAGGAAGGAACGCCTCTCCAACATCGCCAGCTACATCGACTCCAACGGCTCACAGCATTACACGAAGACCCACGTCCATTGGACCGAGCAGTTCGTCAGGGGACGCAGGCTTCGGACCTTCGACACCCCACTGGGGAAGGTGGGCATCAACATCTGCTTCGATGCCGCTTTCCCCGAGGTCTGGCGGGTGCTGGCCCTGAGGGGCGCGGAGATCATGGTGAACATATCGGCCGTACCCTCCGACTTCCCCACCGCATACATGCACCGGCGCATGCGGGGGGCCGCCCTCGACAACCAGGCCTTCGTGATCTACGCCAATCGGCCCGCACCGCAGTTCGCGGGCGGCAGCGGGGTCTTCGGACCCAGGGGAGAACGGATCGCAGCAGCAGAGGAGGCTCCCGGGGTGGTCCGTGCGGAGATCGACCTGGTCGATCTGAGGGCCTGGCGGGCGGAGGAACAGATCTTCCCCAACCGCCGTCCCGGTCTCTACAAGGCCCTGGATAACGCGGCCCTGCCCTCCCAGGCCCGCCGGGCGACAGCGGAAACCGGGAAAGCCGTGGCACGATGACGCCCCGGCGCGTTCCTTCCGATCCACGAGGACACCTGCCGAGCCTGACGACCTGTCTCACCGGCCAGCGAGAGGACACTGACGGATGCCGAACCGGACCGCCACATTCCAGACCAGCAGGGGCGCCTTCTCCGTAGAACTCTTCGAGGAGCGCGCACCCGAGACCACCGGCAACTTCATCGAACTCGCTGAGGATGGGTTCTACGACGGACTGATCTTCCACCGGGTCATCGAGGGATTCATGATCCAGGGCGGGTGCCCGGAAGGGACGGGTCGGGGGGGGCCGGGCTACACCATCGACGACGAGTTCCACCCCGAGCTCCGGCATGACGGGGCCGGCATCCTATCCATGGCGAACGCGGGCCCCGACACCGGCGGCTCCCAGTTCTTCATCACACTGGCCGCCGCACCGTGGCTGGACGACAAGCACGCGGTGTTCGGCAGGGTGACCGAGGGGATGGACACGGTGCGGGAGATCGGCGCGGTCGAGACCGGCGTCATGGACCGCCCCGACGAGGACGTGGTCATCGAGAGCGTACGCATCGCGTAGAGCCCCGCCCGATCCTCCGGGACGCCGCTCCTGCCTCCTGCCCCGCAAAAGGGTACCGCTGCTCAGTGCATCCGGAACTCGGGCGTCTTCACGTGGTCCTCGATCACGCACCACATATCTTCGACGTCGAAACTCATGATGACCAGGTCGCGACGATAGCCCTTCACGTCCGTAACATGCTTCTTCAGGGTGGCCTCCCGATGGAAACCCAGCTTCTCGAAGGCCGCGATAGCGGACTCCTGGCTATCCATCAGCTCGGCCTGGAGCTTGTAGAGTCTCTGCTTCAATGCCTGGAAGAAGATCTCCCGGGAGAAGATCGTGGCGAGTCCCTTCCGCTGGAAGTCCCGGCCCACCACGATCCGCACCTCCCCCAGGTTCCGGGTCCACCCGAAGGGAGCGCGCCAGATCGTGGCCATACCGATCAGGCGGTCCCCGACCCAGGCCAGCAGGGGGAAGAGACGGTCGTAGTCCAGCTCGCCGTACCGGCGACGGACGTTCTCCGGGACCGACGTGTCGGACCGGAGGTAGAGCCGGTCCTCTTCGGGCAGGGACTGGAAGAACTGGATGAGGGCGGGCAGATCGTCCTCGGTCATGATGCGGAACTCGACCTCGGTCCCGTCCTTCAGTTCGAACAGCTTCGGATAGGTCTCCAACAGCACCACCTCGCTGCAGCAGGGGGATGCGCCCGCGGGGAGATTGTACCGTATATGCCGACCCGTTCCCACTATTACCCGGTCCCCGCATCCTCCTTCCCGGGACCAACCGATGGCCATGTGAACAGACCGTGCAGGATTCTCCCTGACAATCCGCCCGAGCATGCTAGAATCGACTATCGACCATCCTGATCCTTGGAGGAGTGTGCATGCCTGCCTATTCCATCACCGTGAACGGGAAGCAGTGCACGGCCGACGTGGATGCCGACACCCCCCTGCTCTGGGTCCTTCGGGACACCCTGGGCCTGACCGGCACGAAGTACTCGTGCGGTGTGGGGGAATGCGGGTCGTGCGCGGTGTTCGTCGACGGAGCGCTGGAACGTTCCTGCATCCTGCCCATCAGCGCGGCCGAAGGCGCGGACATCCAGACCATCGAAGGCCTGTCGGAGGACCGCTCCCACCCGGTCCAGAAGGCATGGATCACCGAACAGGTGCCCCAGTGCGGCTGGTGCCACTCCGGTCAGATCCTGGCTGCTGTGGACCTGCTGAGGAGGAACCCGGACCCCTCGGACGGGGAGATCGATGAGGCGATGTCCGGTTATCTCTGCCGGTGCGGCACCTACCAGCGGGTCCGCAAGGGGATCCACACCGCGGCGAAGGAGGTCCGTGATGGCGAGCGTGTCTAAAGTCGATCGCAGGGACTTCCTGAAGGTCACCACGGCAGCCGCAGGCGGCTTGGTCGTGGGTGCACACCTGCCCCTGCCCGGGGAGGAACTCGCCGCCGGCGAGACCCTCGAACCCAACGTCTTCGTGGCCGTGGAGCCGGATGGACACATCATCTTCCACACACCCCGACCCGAGATGGGCCAGGGTTCCCGTACCGGTCTCGTCATGATCGTGGCCGACGAACTGGAAGTGGATATCGACGACATCGAGATCGTCATGGCCCTCGCCGGCCCGCGGGAGGTCTGGGGGAGCATGACGGCCGGCGGCTCGACGAGTATACGCCTCTTCTGGGAACCCCTGGGTGACGCCGCGGCGGCGGCCCGGGAGATGCTGGTCAGAGCCGCCGCCGACCGATGGGGGGTGGAGACGGGGGCCTGCAGCGCACGGCGGGGCAAGGTCGTACACACCTCCTCGGGCCGTTCCCTCACGTACGGGGAACTCACCGAGTACGCTGCGGCACTGCCCGTCCCGGAGGACCCGACCCGCAAGCAGACCCGGGAGTTCCGATACATCGGGGGGGAGAAGGACCGGGTGGACATTCCCGAGAAAGTGGACGGGAGCGCCGTCTTCGGTCTGGATTTCCGGGTGCCCGGCATGAAGTTCGCCGTCCTCAAGCGCCCGCCGGTCATCGGCGGGAGCCTCCGCGGATGGGACGACACGGAGACCATGAAGGTCCCCGGGGTGCGGCAGGTGGTGGAATTCCACGCCGGGGTCGCGGTGGTCGCCGACCACACCTGGGCCGCCCTCAAGGGGATGGATGAGCTGAAGATCGACTGGGATCCCGGCCCCCATGCGGACCTCTCAAGCGAGGGGATCGAACGCCAGCTCGAACGGGACGGACGGGAGGAACCCGTGGTGGCCGAGGACCTCAGGGGGGCCAGCGAGATCTTCGCCAGCGCTCCGAAGAGGATCTCCGCCGTCTACCACGCACCCTACATCAGCCACTCCCCCCTCGAGCCCATCAACTGTACCGCCCATGTGAAGGAGAACGAGGTGGACGTGTGGGTGCCCACGCAGGCACCCCAGACCTGCTGGTCGGTGGCCGAGGAGACCTCCGGGATCCCCCGGGAGGACATCCGCATCCACACCCTCTACAGCGGGGGTGCCTTCGGGCGCCGCCTCACCGCCGAGTGGGTGGCGGACGCGGTGGATATCTCGCGGATCATCGGCGGGCCGGTCCAGATCTTCTGGGACCGGGCCGAGGACACCATGCACGGCAACTACCGTCCCATCAGCCGTCACCAGCTCGAAGCGGCCTTCGATGAGGAGGGAAAGTGGACGGGCTGGCGTCACCGGGTCATCGCCCACTCCACCAGCCGGTCCGAGCGGTACGAGACCAACCCGAACTGGAGCGCCCTGGCCGGTGCGGCCCGCCTGGAGTACTGGTGGCCGTCGGCCCTCATCGAGTGGAAGATGTCCAACACCCCGCTGAACACCGGGGCCTGGCGCTCGGTCTACGAGTCCCAGAACCGCTTCGCCACCGAGGCCTTCATCGACGAGGTGGCCCACGAGCTGGGGAGGGACCCCCTCGACCTGCGGCTGGAACTCCTGGAGGGTCGGGACGCCCGGATCCAGACGGTCCTGGAAACGGCCGCGAAGGCCATCGGGTGGGGGCGCTCCATGCCGGAGGGGCGCGGTCTGGGTATCGCATGCACCCACTGCTTCCGGGGCCGCCTGGCCCATGCCGTCGAGGTGGAGGTGGAAAGCGACGGCACCATCCGGGTCCACCGTGTCGAGAGCGCCATCGACCCCGGCTGGGCGGTCTATCCCGACGGGGTACGCCAGCAGGTCGAGGGCGGGGTGGCGCTGGCGCTCAGCGTGGCCCTGGGCGAGGAGATCACGGTCCAGGACGGTGTGGTGCAGCAGCGCACCTTCAGCGAATACCCCATCCTCACCTTCGATCAGCATCCCGAGGTGAACGTGCACATCATCGACGGCGGCGAGCCCATAGGGGGCGTGGGAGAACCCCCGATCCCGCCGCTGGCTCCCGCGGTGGCCAACGCGGTCTTCGCCGCTACCGGTGTGCGCCTTCGGCGGATGCCGTTCGGGAAGGTGGAGAGGTAGGACGCGCGGATGAACCCGGGCTAGTCGTCCCCCTCATCCATGTACTCGCTGATCACGGCCCGGGCCTCGTCCTCCTCCGAGGCCCGGACCATGATCTTGATCTGACCCATGCCGTCCATCGTGAAGGGATGCACGCTCTGGGTGGCGTTCCCCCCTGTGAAGCTCTCGATCCCCGAGGCCCCCAGGACCGATCGAACCAGCCCCGCCTCCACCTCCCCCTGGCAGGTGTAGACCTCCACGACCTTCATCCTGCGAAGGTCTTCTTCCTCCCTCTCCGCCAGGTCCTTCAGCTTCTCGTATTCGTCGGGCCGCATCAGCGTGACCCCGCAGTCCGCGCACTCCACGATCCCGGGACGGTAGCTGGTGCCGCAGTTGGGACAGATCATGCAGGAGACCCCGCCAGGTGGATGTGAAGTGAGATGAGAACGGCCTCAATATAGCGCGCGGATCCCCTCCGCACACCCCCGCACCCGCTCGCGGTCGACATGGCCGTCCTTCTGCTCCATACTCTTGGGCATCGGATATCCCCGTCCTGCCACTCATCGGGGGGCTCACATGATCGCTGCTTATCCATCCTATCTCGCCCACCTCGAATCGGGGGAGCTGGAACGCCGCAGCAGGGCTCTGCGTGCGGAACTGACCCGATGCACCCTCTGTCCCCGCCGATGCGGGGCGGACCGTTCCGACCCGCGTTCCGCCCACTGCGGTATCGGGCTCCGTGCCCGGGTGGCGGCGGCCCATCCCCACTTCGGGGAGGAACGGGTGATCAGCGGACGGCGCGGCAGCGGGACCATATTCTTCGCCGGCTGCAGCCTCCGCTGCTGGTTCTGTCAGAACGCTGATATCAGCCACCTCCGGTCGGGGAAGGAGGTCTCAGCGGAGTCCCTGGCGGGGACCATGCTGGACCTCCAGGGTCAGGGGGTGCACAACATCAACCTGGTCACTCCCACCCATGTGGCCCCCCACATCCTCGAAGCCCTGGTCGTGGCCGCCCGGAAGGGCCTGCGGCTCCCCCTCGTGTACAACAGCGGGGGGTACGACAGTGTCCGCACCCTCCGCATGCTGGACGGGGTGGTGGACGTCTACATGCCCGACTTCAAGTACGCCCATCCCAAACCGGCCCGACGCCTCTCCGGAGCGGCCGACTATCCCCGCGCGGCACGGATGGCCCTCATCGAGATGCATCGCCAGGTCGGTCACCTGGTGACCGGTCCGGCGGGGATCGCCTACCGAGGCCTGCTGGTCCGCCACCTGGTGCTCCCCGACGATCAGGCGGGCACACGTTCCTGCATGCAGTTCCTGGCCGAGACGCTGGGATCCCGGACCCATGTGAACCTCATGGATCAATATCGTCCCGCCTATCTGTCCCACCGGAGGCCGGAGGTGGACCGCCCCCTGAAGCGTGCGGAATACCTCGACGCGCTGCGGGCCGCCGAGGAGGCGGGCGTCACCGTATTGTCGGGATGAAGGGCCATCGGCGTCTGGTCTGTGTCCTCTTCCTCCTGCTGCTTCCCGGCGGCCTTTCCCGACCGGTCGCGGCCCAGTCCCCCTACCGTATCACGACCGCCGACGATCTGCCCCTGGTGATGGGTGTGGCTGCGGCAGGCGGGCTGGCCGCGGTCATGCGGAGCGGCACCGCCCCCCTGGACATCGCGGAGCTGTCCGGTCTCCGGAGGGAGGATGTGCCCTCCCTGGACCGTTTCGCCCTGGACTGGAACTCCCCCTCCCTGGACGGGGCCAGCGACATCGGCCTGGGAGTGTGCCTGCTCTCCCCCGTCCTGCTGGGTCTCTCTCCGAGAGGAGGGTCGGACGCACTCGTCATCGGGACCCTGTACGCGGAGAGCCTGGGGCTGGCTCTCTCCACCGTGTACCTCCTGAAGGAGCTGACCCGCCGGGTCCGCCCCTTCGCCTACCAGGTGACCTTCCCCCGGGATGAGGGTCTGCCGCCGGACGCCCGGCGCTCCTTCCCGAGCGCACACGCCGCCGGCTCCTTCACCGCCGCCGCTTTCCTCACCACGGTGTACGCCGACTACCACCCGGGTTCCCGCTGGAAGACCGCTGTGGGGCTGGCATCCTTCGGGACCGCCGCGGTGGTGGGTCATCTGCGTGTCCGGAGCGGACAGCATTTCCCCACCGATACGGTCGCCGGGGCCCTCCTGGGTGCGGCCGCCGGATGGCTCGTACCCCGGCTGCACCGGGAGGGGGGCGGGAGCGGTGAGGGACCGACCCTCCACCTGGCCCCCGGACGGCTGGGAGTCACGGTGATCCTGGGAGGGGACACCCTCTGAGCGGGACGTTCCGAGAAGGATGGACCTGGAACGGGGGAGGAAAGCCCCTGCCTCTGCCGTCCACCCCATGGTACTATCCGCTCCCCGAGGTTGTGAACCCGTCAAGGAGCGAGACCTCCATGCCGCAGACCCGACTCCGCACCGGCATCCTCTTCTTCTTCCTCCTCCCGCTGCTCTCCCTGTGGCCGACCGAACGGCCGGCCTGGGCCCAGGAGACCGCCCGCGGTCTGGAGGACCTCTTCGAACGGGGATATATCCTCCACGACCTGAACGGCGACGGCATCGTGGACCAGCTCCAGGTCCGGATCCTCCTCCCGGAGAGCGCGGACAGTCCGGAGCTGGCCGCCGCCGCCGACCTGGCGGCCCGTCTGGGCTGGGAGACCACCGCCATGGACCCCGGGCTCGCTCTCTCGACATCGGAGGCGGGCCTGCGGGTGAGCGCACCGGTGCTCCTGCTCCAGCCCGATGAGACCTCCCTCCGGGGGACGGACCTCACGGCCGCCGAAGCGTCCCGCGGTCTCGCCCCCGGCCAGGGGAGGGTGCTCCGGCTGCCGCCGGGGCAGCGCTATGCCGCCGGGGGGGCGGTGGTGACGGGCCGGGACGCCACGGGTCTCCTGGCCGCGGCTCACTGGCTCTCCGCCCGTTTCCCCTCGGTCTGGGCCCCCGACGCCGACAGTCTGCATTCGGTCCGCTCCCGCCTGAAGGGATGGCTGGGGGCCGGACAGACCGGCGTCACCGACCTCCTCCTCACATCCGCGGTCGTGGA
>JAWOFN010000031.1:0-3252 GCA_046497505.1 bacterium
CGTCCCCCTCCGCGTAGACCAGCCGGACCGCCTCGGCGCCGGGGTAGAACCGCTCGCGGAGCCGGATGGCCTGTTCCAGGCGTCCCGAGAGGAAGGACTCGTCCACCGGCACATCGTCCCTGCGGAGCATCCGGAGGGCGATGAGGGAGTGGGGGTTGAAATAACCCACCCCCTGGAAGCGTTCCTTCCCGTCACGGACCCGCACCAGCGTGCCCGGTTCCAGTTCCTCCTCCGGCATGTGGACCTCGTTGCTGAAGATCCAGGGATGTCCCCGGAGGAGCCTTCGGTCGTGACCCCGCTTGAGGGTGATGACGGGATAGCTTTCGAGTTCGGAGGTGTTCGCCATGGGGCTTCAAGGTGGGCAGACGGACCGTCCGGCCCAAACGGAAAAGAGCGGGCTGCCTGCTGCAGCGGCGGGTCAGGAGAAGCGTTCCAGCTCCTCCTTGAAGGCCACCGCGGCCCGGTAGCCCTCCTCTCCCTCGTCGCTCCGGACGAGGCAGCTGTCCACCCGGATGATGACCGGCTCATCGCCGCCGTTGGTGAAGGGACTGTGTATGCTGAGGAGGACCTCCGACCGGGGTTCCAGCTGCCGGCGGTGACGGAAGAGGGCGCCCCCGGCGGAGATGTTCTGGATGGTGGCCTGCTCCTCGAACCGTCCCCGGTCGTCCTCCCCTTCGATGGTGCTGTTCAGGCGGATGGGGATACGGCGGTGGTTGCGCCGCTCATCGTCCTTGAGGGGTTCGAAGGCCGCCACCCGGTCCTTGCCGTCCGCCTTCGCCATGTAGAGGGCGATGTCGGCGTGGTTCACAAGCTCCGTGTCGTCCCGGGCGTCCCGGGGATGGGCCGAGACCCCCAGGCTGACACTGAAGTGTCCTCGGGGCTGCTGGGAAGCTCCCTCCACATCCAGGCGGTGCATGGCGGTCCGCACGCGCTCGGCCACCACGGTGGCCAGGTCGATGGGGGTCTGGGGGAGGACGATAGCGAACTCCTCACCGCCGTAGCGGACCACGTCGTCGATGGTACGCACATTGTCCAGCAGTGTCTCCGACACCTGCTTCAGGGCCCGGTCGCCGGCAGGATGTCCCTTCGTGTCGTTGAGGATCTTGAAGTCGTCGATGTCCAGGAGGATGAGACTGAGGGGATGGCTGAAGCGCCGGGCACGGCTCATCTCGCTGGCCACCCGCTGCTCGAAATGTCGCCGGTTGCCCAGACCGGTGAGGGCGTCGGTCACCGACTCCTTCTGCAGTTCCTCGATCCGTTCCTCGAAGCGGTGCCGCTCCAGGTTCAGACCCGCGATCCGGGTCAGCAGCTGCGCCAGCTGGAGGTGGCCGCGAGCAAAGGACTCCCGGTCCTTCCGGTCCGTCACGTTGAGGACCGCCACCCGGGAACCGCCGCTGCTGATCGGGACGCAGAGGAAGGAGGAGGTGCTGTATCGCGGTCCGCGGTAGGGCGAGAGTCGGGGGTCCTGATCGGCGTCGGTGACCAGGAGGGCCTCCCCCGAGGCCATCACCTGGGCGGCGACCCCGTCCGTGCCGTCACTGGCCGGCCAGTGGAGGGCCCGGACCTGGAGGAGCCCGCTCTCCGAGCGTGCCACGACGCTCACCTTCTCCGCTTCCAGCAGCACCGCGGCGGCGTCTGCCAGCAGCTGGAGGGTGCGATCGGACGATTCGGCGCTTTCGATGGCCCCTATGAACTCGCTGAGGCCCGCTATGTCCTGGTTCTCCATCGATGATATCGCAGCGGGGAGCGGGATAATCGGCTCAGGCCTACCCTGAACCCGTTAACAATACTGTCCGCGGCTCCCGGCCACAAGTCCCCTTTCCGGGAAGGTAATCCCCTGCCACGACGTCCCGAGAGAGCTCAGGATGCCCCGTAACGGCGGGCCAGCGATTCGGGGGTGGAACCGAGCCGCCAGCGGAGCCGGAGCCACCACATCAAGAGGGTGGTCTGGAAGTACCCTTCCTGCCGGTACCTGCGGCCGCTGGTGATCACCTCCCCGGCCAGACGCCGCCCCTTCCCCTCTCGGCGGAGCCTGTCCGCCAGGTCCACGTCCTCGAAGAGGGGGATCGGTGCGAACCCTCCGCTGGCTTCGTATGTCTCCCTGCTCACCAGCAGTCCTTGATCCCCCGTGGGGCGGCCCGTCCAGCGGGCCCTCACGTTGATGCCCCTCTCGATGAGCCGCTCCTGCCAGGAGGAACCGTCCAGGCGCAGCTTGAACCACCCCCATCGGAAGCCGGGGTCGGAACAGGCCCGGACCACGCTTCCTGCGGCCTCGGGGGAGAGGGCGGTGTCCACGTGGAGGAAGAGCAGGTGGGAGGCCCCTCCGTCCAGCGCGTGCCGGGCGCCGGCGGCGAGCTGGCTGCCCCGGCCCCGAACGCTGTCCAGCACCTGGAGACGCACTTCGCCCACTGCTTCGTCCAGCTTCCGCTTGGCGGGCTTCTCCATCAGCCCCCGTACGGCGTCGACGGTGTCGTCGGTGCTCCCCCCGTCCACCACGAGGATGGCGGACCCGGGCAGACGTCCGGCGGTGTGCCGGATCCAGGACACGATCTCACCGATCTCGTCGAGCACCGGCACGACCACCGTGAGGCCTGATACGGATTCTCTGTTCCGATCCATGTTCCCCTTCCTGCCGGGGCCCCGGGGCCCCTATGTTCTGAGGACGGCGGGGATGAGCATATCCGCCGGCCGGACCCCGCGTCCAGAGCCGGGGACTCCCACTGATGGTTGCCCGGTACCGTCACCCGTTGTTAGGATGCTTCATCATGCGTGTTCCCTTCCACTCCAGCTGGCCCGCGTTCCTCTCCACGGGCCTGGCGGCCGTCATGATCCTCTTCTCCCCCCTATCCGGTACGACCCAGGAGGGTCCGGACCGCCCCCGTGCCCGGGAGCTGGGGATCCGGATCGGCTCCATGCCCACCGGCCCCCTGAACGCCGTCACCGACGTACCGGGTGTCCGGGTGGGACAGGCGACCCTCATCGAAGGGGAGGATATCCGAACCGGCGTCACCGCGGTGGTGCCCCACGGCGAGAACATCTTCTGGCAGAAGGTCCCCGCCTCCCTCTTCGTGGGGAACGGGTTCGGCAAGCTGGCGGGGGCGACCCAGATCCGGGAGCTGGGGACCCTGGAGACCCCCATCCTGCTCTGCGGCACCCTCAACGTCCCCCGGGCGGCCGACGCCCTCCTCACCTGGATGATGGGCCTGGAGGGCATGGAGGAGGTGCGTTCCATCAACCCGGTCGTGGGAGAGA
>JAWOFN010000137.1:0-13782 GCA_046497505.1 bacterium
CCACGGCTGAGGCCGCCGCCTTCCGTTCCTCCTCCGAACCTGCCGTGATGGCCTCCGCCGAACCCGCCGGGAAGATCACGAAGGCGACCCCCCGGCTGCGGGCGTCGTAACAGACCACCAGCGGGAGGCCGGGCTCCCTGTGTCCTGCGGCGAAGGCGTCGAAGGAGGGTACGCTGACCACGGGCAGGCTCCGGGCCTCGGAGAGCCCCTGAGCGAGGCTGAACCCGATGCGGAGACCGGTGTAGGAACCCGGCCCCCTGCTCACCACCAGGCCGGTGAGGGCCTCCAGGCCCGCTCCCCGGACACCCAGGAGTTCCCTCGCCCCGCGGAGCAGATAGGCGGACCCGCCCTCCTTCCGGGGGTAGACACGGGTCCCGTACCGTTCCTTGCCCTCCTCATCAGCCAGGGCGACCATGCTCTCATCGGCCAGGGAGGTGTCGAAGACCAGAAGCACCCGGTGATCTCCTCTCAGTGGGCCTCGGCCCAGTTCCGTCCCCACGCGGAATCCACCACGATGGGTACCTCCAGTTCCAGCGCTCCCTCCATCATCCCCACCACCTGCTGCTGGACCTCCTCCACCGCGTCCCCGTCCACCTCGAAGACCAGTTCGTCATGGACCTGGATGATCATGTCCGCCGGCATCCCCTCCTCCCATATCCATGCCTGGATCTCGATCATGGCCTTCTTGATCAGGTCGGCCGCCGAGCCCTGGATCGGCGTGTTCACAGCCGTACGCTCGGCGAAGGAACGGACCTGGGGGGCCCGGCTCTCCAGTTCCGGCATGTAGCGCCTCCGGTTGAGGAGGGTGGTCACATAGCCGTTCTGCCTGGCCGATGCCTTGGTCTCCTCGATGTACCGGGCCACTCCGCTGAACCGCTGGAAGTAGTTCTCGATGAACTCTTTCGCCTCAGAGCTGGGGATGCCCAGCTGCTTGCCCAGACTCACGCTCCCCATCCCGTACATCACACCGAAGTTCACGATCTTGGCCTGCCGGCGCTGGGTGTCCGAGACCCGGTCGGGATCGACATCGAAGATGGCCGCCGCCGTGGAGGTGTGGATGTCCGTGCCCTGGCGGAACGCCTCCAGCAGGCGCTCGTCCCGGGAGATGTGAGCCATGATCCTGAGTTCGATCTGGCTGTAGTCCGCCGAGAGGAGCACCCTCCCCTCGGGCGCGATGAACGCCTTCCTGATCCTCCTCCCCGCCTCGGTACGTACCGGGATGTTCTGGAGGTTCGGCTCGCTGGAGGAGAGTCTCCCCGTGGTAGCCACGGTCTGGTTGAAAGAGGTGTGTATGCGGCCCGTCCCGGGTTCGATCAGACGGGGAAGCGCGTCGATGTAGGTGCTCTTGAGCTTCGAGGTCCCCCGGTAGTCCAGGATCTTCTGCGCGACGGGGTGCTCGGCCACCAGCCCTTCCAGGACCTCCGAATCGGTGGACCATCCGGTCTTGGTGCGCCTTCCGCGCGGCAGGCCCATCTTCTCGAAGAGGATCTCCTGGAGCTGCTGGGGGCTGTTGACGTTGAACTCCTCCCCCGCCAGCTCGTGGATCTCCTTCTCGAGGGCCTCCAGTTCCGCCTCGAACTCCGACCCCATGTCCGCGAGCTGCTCACGGTCTACGAGCACCCCGTTCGCCTCCATCTCCACGAGCACCGGCACCAGGGGCATCTCGATCTCGTCGAAGAGGGGGCGCAGTGCCAGCGCCTCCAGCTTGGGTGCCATCATCTGCTGCAGACGGAGGGTCACTTCCGCGTCCTCGCAGGCATACTCCCAGGCATCCTCGGTGAGGACATCGGCGAAGGAGACCTGATCCTTCCCCGAACCGATGAGACTGCTGATCGGGATCATCTGGTGCTGGAGGTATTCCAATGCCAGGGAGTCCAGACTGTGCTGCCTGCGGGAAGGGTTGAGGAGATAGGAGGCCACCATGGTGTCGAAGCCGATCCCCTCCATGCGGATGTCCTCACTCCGGAGCACCAGGGTGTCGTACTTGATGTTGTGGCCCGCCTTGGGCCTCTCGGGGTCCTCAAGCAGCTCACGCAGCATCTCCAGCGTCCGCTCCGCCGGGAGGTTGCTCCCCCGCTCGTGCCGAAGGGGCAGGTACCAGGCCCGCCCCGCCCAGGCCGCGAGGCTCACGCCCACCACCCGGGCCTCATGGGGGTCGAGGCTGGTGGTCTCCAGGTCCACCGAGACGATCTCCGCCTCCCGACACGCCTCCAGGGCCCTCTCCACCTCCTCCTCGCTGTCCGCGAGGATGTAGTCCGCGTCCCGCCCCACCCCCCCCTCGTCGCTCTCCTCCAGCAGGTCCCGGACCAGGCTGGTGAACTCCAGCTCGCTGAAGATCTCCACCATGGAAGTGGTGTCGAAGCCGCGGAAGAGCAGGTCCTCCACCGGTACCTCCACCGGCACCTCGGTATCGATGGTCACCAGCTCCCTGCTCAGCCTGGCCTGGTCGGCGTACTCGATGAGGTTCTCCCGCACCCTCTTCTGTGACACCTCGCCGGAATGGGCCAGGACCTCCTCCACACTCCCGTACTCCCGGACCAGGTCCCGGGCGCGCTTCTCCCCCACCTGCGGGACCCCGGGTATGTTGTCGGAGGAGTCCCCCATGAGTCCCAGGATGTCGATGATCCGGGGCGGGTCCACCCCCCAGCGCTCCCGCACGTCCCCCGCGTCCAGCGGTGTCCAGTCGTCTCCTCGTCGCCCCGGCTTCAGCATGCGGACGTTCTCGTCCAGGCACTGCATGAGGTCCTTGTCCCCCGTGATCAGCCAGACCTCCATCCCCTCCCTGCTCCCCCTCCGGGCCAGGGTGCCGAGCACGTCGTCCGCCTCGTAGCCGGGGACCTCCAGGATGGGGATGGACATGACCTCCACCACCTGGTGGACCCTGGGCATGCTCTGCCGCAGGTCCTCCGGCATCTTCTCACGGGTGGCCTTGTACTCCTCGAACCGCTCGTGGCGGAATGTCCGGCCGGGTGCGTCGAACACAACGGCGATGTGAGAGGGTTCGTACTCCCGGATCAGCTTGAGGAGGGAGTTGGTGAAAGCGTAGGGAGCACTGGTGTTCTCCCCTTTCGAGTTGATGAGGGGGTTCTTGATGAAGGCGAAGTAGCCGCGATAGGCGAGGGCCGTACCGTCGACCAGGAAGAGCTTCTCTTGGGAAGGCATTCTGTGAAGGTACCAGCGGGTCCGGTGCCGGTCAACGGAGCACCTCGACCCGGGGAGGCGGGCACAGGGCAGGGGTGGCCCCGGGGCCCTCCGCACGCTATAACAGTACGAGGAGATCTCCCGCCGGGAACCTGACCACAGACCGGAGGAGAGGGCGAGCATGACCCTCAACGAGCCTCTTCAGCGCACCCCCTTCCCGACCCTCCTCGCCCTCCTGCTCCTCACCGGGTGCGGTCTGGTCGATCCCCTGCCCGACCCGGACGCGATCCTCCCGCTGCGGGAGCTGGAGCCCGCCGGCCTGGTACAGACCCTCCATGCCCACACCCCGCCCGACTCCGCCGGCTCTCCCGTCACCGAGATGCGCTTCACCCTCTCCCCCGAGGCCCGGGCCCCCGTGGAGGCGGGGAGCGTGCTGGAGACCTTCATGCGGGTGCCCGCGGGACGCGTGGTCCTGGAGGGATGGGACCATGACGCGGGGATGTGGGTCGGATTGGCCGACCGGCAGGTGAGCGGCACCGGGAGCGTGGACTGGTGGTGGCGGGGAGGCTGGCTCCTCCCCGCCGCGGGTGCCCCCCTCCTGGCCCCCGACGGGACCGTCCGGTTCCGCGTGTCCCCCTCCGCCGAGGCGGGGCGCGTCGCCCTCCGGGCCCTGGAACCGGCGGAGGGCGTGGGCCGGATCGAAGGCCGAGGGGCCCTGGCCGCCTCCGGGACCGACCTGGCGATCCTGGAGGGCACCCTGCTCCGGGTGGTCACCTCCTCCGGTGCGGAGGTGGAGACCCTCACCACCGCCGTTCCCCCCGCCTCCTTCTGCCGCCTGGGGGGATACTACTTCGGGGTGACCGCCTTCGAGATCCGCCGGGTCCCCGTCAGCGGGGGCAGCTGGTCCCGCGTGAGCCTGCTCCCCTGGAGCAGTCACGGGGGGGTTGCCATCAGCAGCGACGGCGATGACCTCTTCATCGTGCGCTACCCCGCCGCTTCCGAGGAGGGCACCTTCCCCCGACTGCACCGTCTGACCCCCAGCTTCCAGACGGGCGGGAGCTTCAATTTCGACGATGCCCTCGTGGACAGCCAGGAACTGCGGCGGGGAGGTCTGACGGGGGGGACCGGCTCGGCCATGCTGTGGCATCCCGACCTCCGGGTCTTCTCCGTCCCGGGGGTCCAGGAGGGAGAGGTGGGGCTCGTGACCTTCAGCAAGGCGGCCCGGGCGATCGCGTTCATCCCCCTCCCCTTCGAGGAGGAGGAACTCCGCGCGGCGGTGAGCGGGGGGAGCCTCTATGTCTCCGGTCGTCCCGCACTGGACGGGCTGGCCTGGTCGGGGGACTTCCGGCCCTCCTCCCCCTCACCGGGGATCATCTTCCGCTGGACCGCTCCCTGATCCCCTCTCCCATCGGCCCGGGACGATCCCACCGGGGAGGCGGGCCGGTATCCGGTACCGTTGCAGCCCGCCCTCCAGGGCGTTACGCTTCCATCACGACCCGTGGAGGTGGATTCATGGCGTGGTGTACGAGATGTGACACGCAGCTGCACGAGGGCTCCCGCTACTGCATCGAGTGTCAGCGGCTCCTGGAACCCTCTGAGATCCGACGTACGCCCCCCTGGCTCCAGAAGGTCGCCGCCGTGGCGGGAGGTGCCGCGATCCTGGCGCTCTCCGCCCTCGGGGACGTCCTGGACGAGCTGCTGGGAGGCGATTGGACCCGGACCCTCGTGGTCGTCCTCTTCATCGCCATCGGGGCCCTCATCCTCCTGGCCGCCCTGAGGGGGCGGCTCGACATGGCATCGGAGGAACTGAGCGGTCCGGCTCCCCGCGATGACGCCTGGCACGCCCGGGAAGAGGAGGAGGAGGGTTGGGAATGGGGGTCCGTCTGGCAGGAGGACCCCGGTCCCGGAGAGGACTCCGACCGGCGCTCCCCCGGGTCCTGAGGTGCCCGGTCTCGCCATAGGCATCGTGGGACTCCCCAATGTGGGGAAGTCCACCCTCTTCCAGGCCCTCACCCGCGCGCAGGTCCCCGCCGAGAACTATCCCTTCTGCACCATCGACCCCAACGTGGGCATCGTGGAGGTCCCCGACCCCCGACTCCGGAGCCTGTGGGAACGGGTCGAGCCCCGCAGGGAGCGCATGGTGCCGGCTGCGATGGAGGTCGTGGACATCGCCGGGCTGGTGGAGGGCGCGAGCCGGGGAGAGGGCCTGGGCAACCAGTTCCTGGCACGGATCCGGGAGATGGACGCGGTGGCCCACATCATCCGCTGCTTCGACGACCCGGAGGTTGTCCACCCCTATGAGACCGCCGACCCCCTCCGGGACCGGGAGGTGGTGGAGACCGAACTGATCCTGGCCGACCTGGAGGTGGTCGAGGGCCGCATCGAACGGATCACGAAGAAGGCGGTCTCGGGAGAGAAGGAGGCCCGGCAGGAACTGCTGGCCCTGGAACGACTCCGCGACCGGCTCCAGAGGGGTGAACCCGCCCGCCGTGAGGAGATGACCTCATCGAAGAGCGGGCGCCTGGACTCCTGCGACCTGCTCACCGCCAAGCCGGTCCTCTACGTCGCCAACATAGGGGAGGAGGACCTGGAGGGGGGCTCAAAGCGGGCGGAGGAGCTGGCCTCGGCCGTACGCGCCTCCGAACCGGGAGCGATCACCGTCCCCCTCTGTGCCCGCCTCGAGGCCGAGGTGGCCCAGCTGCCCGAGGAGGAACAGTCGGAGTACCTGGAGGCGATGGGACTGCGAGCGAGCGGCCTCGACCGCCTCATCCAGGCCGGCTACCGGCTGCTGGGTCTCATCACCTTCTTCACCATCGGGGATGAGGAGGTGCGGGCCTGGACCGTGCGGGAAGGTGCCACCGCCCCGGAAGCGGCCGGCAGGGTGCATTCCGACTTCCAGGAGGGATTCATCCGGACGGATGCCATCGCCTTCGAGGAGTTCACCTCCTGCGTCTCCTTCAAGGAGGCGCGCGCTGAGGGGAAGCTGCGCAGCGAGGGGAAGGACTACGTGGTCCGGGACGGGGACATCCTCTTCTTCCACGCCCGCACCCCCTGAAGCACCCCTCCCGGGGGACCAAGCCTCGAACAGGGGACTGCAGGAGCGCGGGGCTTGAAGCGGAGGCCCCGATACGGTAAGACACATGGGAATCCATCCCCCCGGTCAGGAGGAGATCCCATGGTTCCACCTTCCCGTCTCCAGACAGCGGTCCTGATGTTCCTGCTGGCCGCCGCGCTCGGCGTACCCGCGCACGCGGCGGCCCAGGAGTCGGAGGGGCAGCAGGACCTCCCTTCCATCTCGGTCGAACCGGAGTCGGCGGTGACCACCGAGCACACCGCCACCATCCGCGGGGAGCGTATACCGTACACCGCCACCGCCGGTACCTTCCCGGTCTACGACGACGACGGGCAGGCCGCAGCCGCCCTCTTCTACGTCTACTACCAGCGGAGCGACGTGGAGGACCGGACGACCCGCCCCCTGACCGTATCGTTCAACGGGGGGCCCGGCTCCTCCTCGGTATGGATGCACATCGGCTACACGGGACCGAAGAAGCTGAAGATCGACGACGAGGGCTTCCCCATCCAGCCGTACGGCTTCGTGGACAACCCGCACTCCATCCTGGACGTCACGGACATCGTCTTCGTGGACCCGGTGAACACCGGGTTCGCCCGGATCCTGGGCGACGCGGACCCTGAGCAGTTCTTCGGGGTGAACCAGGACATCGACTACCTGGCCGGCTGGATCGAGCGGTTCGTGACCCGGCATCGGCGCTGGGACTCGCCCAAGTTCCTCATCGGAGAGAGCTACGGCACCACCCGTGTCTCCGGGCTGGCCGGCCGGCTCCAGGGTGCCCACCGCATGTTCCTGAACGGTGTGGTCCTGGTCTCCCCCACCGGCCTGGGCATCGACCGGGACGGCCCCGTGGGTCAGGCCCTCACCCTCCCCCACTACGCGGCCACCGCCTGGTATCACCAGCAGCTCGGTCCCGTCCTGCAGGAGCGGGACCTGACCGATGTGCTGGACGAGGTGGAGGCCTTCACGGTGGACGAGTACATCCCGGCGCTGGTCCGGGCCGGGTCGCTGGATGCCCCCGGCAGGCAGGCGATCGCGGAGCGGGTGGCCCGCTACGCCGGCGTGAGCGAGCAGTACGTGCTGGATTCCAACCTGGTCCTCCCCATCTCGAACTGGCGGAAGGAACTGATGCGGGACCAGCGCCTCACCGTGGGACGGCTGGACGCCCGCTACCGCGGCAGGGACCGGGACGCGGCCGGGGAATCGTACGAATACGACCCGGCCATGGCTGCCTGGAACCACACATTCACCCCGGCCATCAACATCTACCTCCGCGAGGAGCTGGGGTACGAGACCAGGCTTTCCTACAACATATTCGGTCCCGTGAGTCCCTGGGACCGTGAGGGGGACACCACCGGGGAGGACCTCCGCCGGGCCATGGCCGAGAACCCCTTCCTGAAGCTGATGGTGCAGTCGGGCTACTACGACGGGGGCACCGACTACTTCTCGGCCCAGTACACCATGTGGCAGATGGACCCCTCCGGAGAACTCCGGGACAGGATGCGTTATCATGCATACCGGAGCGGTCACATGATGTACCTGAGGAGCGAGGACCTGCCGACCTCCACCGACCACCTGCGCGACTTCATCCGCTGGTCCATCCCTGGTCCGGGGGAGCGGGCCGGCTGGCAGTGAGGGAACGTCGGCCGAAGATTGTATGAGTGGATAACGCACCGTCTCATCCGACCGGTATGGAGAAGCCTTGATGCAGAAGAAGACGAACGATGTCATCGTGGTGGGCGTCGCCCTCTTCGCCATGTTCTTCGGAGCGGGGAACCTGATCTTCCCCCCCTACATGGGGCTGCTGGCGGGCACCGCCTGGCCGCTGGCCATGATCGGATTCCTGATCACCGGCATCGGGATGCCCCTGCTGGGGATCATGGCAGCGGCCCGGGCCGGAGGTTCGGTCGAACACCTGGGCAGCCGCGTGAACCCCTGGTTCGGACGGGTCCTGGGGATCGTCGTCATCCTGGCCATCGGACCGCTCCTTGCCATCCCCCGCACGGCCGCCGTCGCCTTCGAGATGGGGATCCGCCCCTCCTTCGAGGGCTTCAGCCCCGCCCTCTTCTCGATCATCTTCTTCGGCATCACCCTGGCCATGGCCATGAAGCGCTCGGCGGTGGTGGACCGTATCGGCAAGTTCCTGACCCCCTTCCTGGCCGTCACCCTGGCGTGGATCATCATCAAGGGGATCCTCACACCGGTGGGCTCGATCGTGGAGACCGGACTCGCCGCACCCTTCGGCCGGGGCTTCCAGGAGGGGTATCAGACGATGGACGCCATGGCTTCGATCGTCTTCGCCGAGATCGTCATCGCCGCCTTGATCTTCAAGGGATATCGGGGGGTGAAGGACCAGGTGAAGATGACCTCCCTGGCGGGGGTCATCGCCGCCGCCGGTCTGGGCCTGGTCTACGGGGGGCTGATGTACCTGGGGGCCACGGCCGGCTCCGAGTTCACCCAGGACGTGGAGCGGACCGAGCTGCTCATCAGCATCGCCCAGCACCTGCTGGGTGCCGGCGGCAAGGTGGCCCTGGGACTCGCGGTGGGGCTCGCCTGCCTCACCACGAGCATCGGACTCACCGCCACGGTGGCCGACTACTTCAACGAACTCTCGAAGGACCGAGTCAGCTACGGCGCCATCTGCGTGGCCACCGTGGTCTTCAGCGGCGTGTTCGCCACCGTGGGTGTGGAGACCATCGTGGCTGTGGCCTTCCCGCTCCTCTTCCTGGCCTACCCGGTGGTCATCACCCTGATCCTGCTCACCATGCTCGGCGGGCCGGCACGCCACACGGCGATCTACGCCGGCGGGGTGGTCGGCGCCCTCACCACCAGCATCTTCGACGCCTTCAACGCGGCCGGGCTGCCCATCACGTCCGCGAACGAGCTGCTGGCCAACGTGCCCGGGGCCGGCGGCGGGTTCGGCTGGATCCTGCCCGCCCTGATCGGGATCGTGATAGGCTTGGTTCTGGCCCGGAAGGGCTACGGCAATCCGATCCCGAAGGTCACCGCCGAGGAGCTCGCCGAGGCCACCACCGAACTCGAGTGAGGAGAGGGGACGGTCCGGGCGGGAGGACCTCTACTCGTGCCGGAGCGACTTCACCGGGTCCACCCGGGCGGCCCGATGGGCAGGGATGAAGCCGGCCGCAGCCGAGGCCGCGGTGAGAGCCGCGATCGCCGAGACCACCACACCGGGGTCCCATGCCTGGACGCCGAACAGCTGCGATTCGGTGAGCCGGGCCAAGGCAAGGGCTGCGGGCACACCGAGGAGCAGCCCGATCCCGAGGATCGCCATGAGTTCCCGCATCACCATCATCCGGATCCTGCCGGCGGCGGCCCCCAGTGCCATGCGGATCCCGATCTCGCGGACCCGCTGCGCCACACGGTAGGCCATCACCCCGTAGAGTCCGAGCATGGCGAGCCCTGTGGCCAGAAAGGCGAAGAGGGATGCCAGCTGCAGTACGATGCGGTCCGCCTGGATGTTGTCCCGGACCGTGGCTTCCATCGGCTGCAGGTCCTCCAGGGGGAGATCGGGATCGATCCGTGACATCGTGCTGCGCACGGCGGGGATGGTCCGGTCTATGGGCAGTTCGGAACGCACGTAGAAGGACATGCCCCCCACGTTCGGATCCTGCCGCCAGGGCATGTAGAAGACCCTGCGGGGCATATCGGTCCGAACGCTGCTGTAGGCGGCCTGCTTCGCCAGACCCACGATCTCGATATCCAGCTCGACCCCGTCCCCGACACCCCGTCCGATCCGCTTCCCGACCACCTCTTCCCCCTCGTCGAAGAAGTGCTCCGCGAAAGCCTCGTCCACCACGACCACCAGGGGTCCGTCCTCGGTGTCCTGCTCCGTGAGGTCACGTCCGCGAAGGAGCGGGATCCCCATCTTCGAGAGGAACCCCGGCCCCACCTCGGTGAAGTTCGAGAGCGTGTCCATCTCGAAGTCGCTGGGGTGCCCCTGGACCGTGATGCTGTTCCCCCAGTTGCTTCCGCTGATCAGGGGCACCATCGAGGACGTCACGCTGCTCACGCCGGGCAGGGCGGCGAGCTCCTCTTCCATCCGGATGTAGAGCCTCCTGGTCTCCTCCGGGGTGTAGCCGTTCAGGTCCGGGCTCACCCGGAAGGTGACAAGGCCGCGGGTGTCCATACCCAGGTCGGCCTGCACCAGGTTGGCCAGGCTCTTCAGGAAGAGCCCGGTGGGGACCAGGAGCAGCACCGAGATCGTGACCTGGGCCACGACCAGACCCTTGCGCAGCTTCGCGGCCCCCCGACTGGCAGAACTCTTCGCCGTGTCTTCTCTGAGTGCACCTGCCACATCCTTCCGGGAGGCCTCCCAGGCGGGATAGAGCCCGATGAGGATACCCGCGGCGGCCGAGACGGCCAGTGCGAAGAAGAGGACCGGCCACGGAAGCCGGGCGGTCAAGAAAGGGACCGCCATGCTGCCCCCGCCGATCCAGCGGATGAGCAGGGAGACCGTCCACCAGGAGATCAGGACGCCGGTGAGCCCGGCGAGCAGTGAGAGGAGCAGGGATTCGGTCAGGAGCTGGCCCACGATGTGGCGCCGCCCGGCTCCCAGCGCGGCGCGGATGCTGAGTTCCTTGCCCCGCTGGGCCGCTCGTGCCAGGAGCAGGTTGGCCGCATTGGCCATCGCGATGAGCAGCACGAGTACCGTGGCGGCCATGAGGATGTAGAGGGGGACCTGGCTCCCCTCCCGGAACGAGCTGTGACCCTGCTCCCCCTCCTCCAGGATGAGGCGGCTGGCCAGGAAGCGGTCGATGTAATCCTGGCCGCGTCCTGTGACCGTCTCCGCCTGCTCCTCCACGAAGCCGGCATAGGTCGTGTTCAGCGCGGTCTGCGCCCGTTCCAGCGTGGAACCGGGGGTGAGCCTCGCTATGAGGTAGAGCCAGTAGTCGTCGTACCGGTCCGTACCGTCCCAGCCGGGGGTCATGAGCGGCTTGAAGTCGAGGGGGACGTAGACATCCGGATCGCTGCCCAGGGTGAGGCCGGTGAATCCCTGGGGGGTGATGCCCACGACGGTGAACGGATGTCCGTTCACTTTGATCGTGCTGTTCAGGATCTGCGGGTCGCCTCCCAGCTCGTCCTGCCAGTAGCCCCAGCCCAGCACCGCCACCGGGTTCCCCTGGCCGGGCACGTCGTCCTGCAGGGAGATGAGCCTGCCCAGCCGCGGCTGCAACCGGAGTGCCGGGAAGTAGCCCCCCGAGACGAGGAGGAGCTGACCGCTCTCGGTACTCGTGCCGCTGGCGATGTTGGCCCCCCACATGCGGAACGCCGCCACATCCGCCGCATCCTGGTCGGAGGCCTCGAGTCGGCGGAAGGCACGATAGCTGAACACGTAGTCCATATCGCCGGCTTCGTTCGTGGACTGCCGTCCCCCTTTGAACTCGCCAGGCGAGGTGATCAGCGCCAGGCGCTCGGGCTCCGGGACCGGCAGCCGCTGGAGAAGGATCTGATGCATCAGGGAGAAGATGGCCGTGCTGGCCCCGATCCCCAGGCCCAGGGAGAGGATGACGACCAGGGTCACCACGGGGGTCTTCAGCAGCGAACGGAAGGCGCGGCGGATCTTCGGCATACGGCTCCTCGAAGGTCAGGAGGTGGTCCCTTGACCTTCTAAACGGGACCCACGACGGAAAGGTTCGTCCTCTTTCAGAAGGCCAGAGCCCCGGAGAGGTCCCGCTGGAGGTCCTCCAGGTCCTCGCACCCCACGCTGATCCGGACCAGACCGTCGGTGATCCCCATCCGGTCCCGTTCCGCCTTCGGGACCGAACCGTGGGTCATGCTGGCGGGATGGCTGATCAGGCTCTCCACCCCGCCCAGGCTCTCCGCCAGGCTGAACACCCGGGTGGTCTCCATGACCTGCTCCGCCCGTTCGCGGCTGCCCACATCGAACGCGATCATCCCGCCGAACCCCTTCTGCTGCCGTTTCGCCAGCTCGTGACCGGGATGGTCGGCCAGACCGGGATAGTACACCCTCTCGACCTGGTCATGGTCGTGCAGCCAGTCCGCCAGGGCCCGGGCGTTCGCCTCGTGGGCCTTCATCCGCAGGGCCAGGGTCTTGATGCCCCGCAGGCAGAGCCAGCAGTCCATGGGACCGGGTACCGCGCCCACCGCGTTCTGCAGGAAGCGGAGGCGCTGCGTGAGCTCGTCCTCCTCCCGGGTCACCACGATGCCCCCCACCATGTCGCTGTGGCCGTTCAGGAACTTCGTGCTGCTGTGGAGGACGATGTCCGCCCCGAAACGGAAGGGACGCTGGAGGGCCGGGCTCATGAAGGTGTTGTCCACCACCACGAGCACGTCCCCGTGGCCGTCCGCCAGGTCGCTGCAGGCCTGCAGGTCGGTGATGGAGAGGAGCGGGTTGGTGGGGGTCTCGAGGTAGAGCATCCGGGTCTCCTCACGGAATGCCCCCTCGATCGCGCCCGGGTCGGTGGTGTCTACCCAGGAGAAGTCCAGTCCCCGCTCCCGCCCGACCTGCTCGAAGAGGCGGTAGGTCCCCCCGTAGGTGTTCTCGGCCGCGACCAGGTGGTCTCCCGCACGCAGCAGGCTCATGACCGCGTCGATGGCGGACATCCCGCTGGCGAAGGCCACTGCATCCGTGCCCCCCTCCAGGGCGGCCACGTTCCGCTCCAGGGCCCCCCGTGTTGGGTTCTGGGTCCGTGCGTACTCGTACCCCTTGTGGTCCCCCCGTCCCGCCTGGACGAACGTGCTGGTCTGGTAGATGGGGGGCATGATGGCCCCGGTGGTCGGGTCGGGGAACTGGCCGGCGTGGATGCAGTCGGTGGAGAATCCCATGACGTTCTCTACTCCTTGGTTCAGAGACTCATCAGGTCGCAGCGGGTAAGGAGACCGCCAGGAACCGGGTAGGGAGGTTACTGCCCCCCCGCTCCCGACTCCAGGACTCCGAGGACCTCTCGGAAATCCCGGGGGAGGGGCGATTCGAGGTCCATCTCCTCTCCTGTCACGGGGTGGGTGAGGCTCAGTCCCGCCGCGTGCAGCATCTGTCGCTGGACCGCCTCCAGCACCGCCCGCCCCCTTTCCCGCTGCCGGGCCGCCAGTCCCCTCAAGGCCTTCCTGCCCCCGCCGTACACCTCGTCACCCACCACCGGGTGGCCCCGGTGGGCGAGGTGGACGCGGATCTGGTGGGTACGTCCGGTCTGCAAACGGCAGACCACCAGGGCGGCCACGTCGTATCGTATCTCGGTCCGGTAGTGGGTGACGGCCCGACGCGCGTCGGGGGGGACCCCTTCGGGGAGGGCCTCCCGCTCTCCTTCCCCCGGGATATCCGCATCGTTTTCAGCGTACAGATCCGCCCACGCTCCCGCCTCCATGGCCCCCTCCTCCGCTTCCGGGGGCACATCCCCCTCCATGAGGGATCGCATCTGTTCCTCTTCCCCCGGCCGGCCCCACCTCTTCTCCAGCGGGGGACGTCGAGGCTCGTAGGCGGCCATGCGCTTCCGATCGCTGCGGCTCCGGCCGATCCAGTTCTCGATGGTCCCCTCTTCCGGACCCGGAAGAGGGGACCATCGAGAACTGGATCGGCCGGAGCCGCAGCGATC
>JAWOFN010000139.1:0-12453 GCA_046497505.1 bacterium
GTAATACGGAAAGCTGAAATGCTCGGACTCCCGGTGGGGACCGAAAAGCGGCTGACTAATCTGACATTCCACAGTCTGAGGCATAGCTGTGTTGCGCACCTGATCGACTTAGACTTTACTCGCCTAGAGATTGTGGAGTTTATCGCCTGGTCGAATCCGAAGATGTTCGACAGGTATAAGCACCTGTACGATGGCAAGAGGCAGAGGATGGCCGACCGGATAGGGTAGGACGTAACAAGCTGTTACGTACTTGCAGGTTTACCCCCCTCTTTGGACCGTTTGTGTTACGTTGGCCTGAATTGGGGGGTTTTCTTGTAAGGTGTTACGGGGCAACAATTTACGAAGAGACCTAGACGGCTTCTAGGCGGCTTTAAGTACGTTGGCAACGTGAAGCTCTACCAGCTGAGCTACTCTCGCTTGTGAGGGCCTGTATATACTGTGATATCTCACCTTCCCGGGCAACGGGAAATTCGCCCTCGGGATGTCGTCCCGCATGGTTATGCTGCAACATCCGACCGGAGGGCGGAATATGCCCGGAGGAGGGTCAGGAGGCTCCGTGGGGCCTCCCGGTCTCCTGACGGTCGGTGGGCGAGGAGCGCTTCCACCCGGAGAGGTCGATGAGCGAAGAACAGAGAGCGGATCCCCGCCGATCCCTGCGGTTCCTCCCCCCGGTCGACGGGGTGCTGGAGGACCTGGAGGGAGGTGCGGGCGCCAGGCTCACGCCGGAGGTCCGGACCCGGGTGGCGCGCCGGGTGCTCGAGGAGCTCCGGCGGGCGATCACCTCAGGGGAATGGACCCCCTCCTCCCGCGAGGAGGGAGAGGGACGTGCCCGGCAGGATGCCCGGAGGTCCGCGGAACGCCTGCTGGAGCCCCATCCGCGGCCGGTGATCAACGCCGCCGGGGTGGTACTGCACACCAACCTGGGGAGGGCACCCACATCGGAACGGGCCCTCCAGGCGCTCCATGAGGCCGCCCGGGGCTACAGCGACCTGGAGTACGACCTGGAGAGGGGGGGGCGGGGGAGCCGGCTCCATCGGGTGGAGGAACTGCTCTGTGCCCTCACCGGCGCCGAAGCCGCCGTGGCCGTGAACAACAACGCCGCCGCGGTGCTGCTCGCCCTGGACACGCTGGCCTCCGGGAGGGAGGCCGTCGTGAGCAGGGGGCACCTGGTCGAGATAGGCGGCTCCTTCCGGATGCCCGAGGTGGTGGAGAAGAGCGGGGCGGTGATGGTGGAGGTGGGGACCACGAACAAGACCCACCTGCACGACTACGCCGGCGCCATCACCTCCCGCACCGCCCTCTTCCTCCACGTCCATCAGAGCAACTTCGTGCAGAAGGGGTTCGTGTCGCAGGTGCCGCTCTCCGAACTGTGCGCCCTGGGTGCCGAGCACGGGATCCCGGTGGTCGACGAC
Source organism: bacterium (assembly GCA_046497505.1). Taxonomy (GTDB): domain Bacteria; phylum Blakebacterota; class Blakebacteria; order Blakebacterales; family JAWOFN01; genus JAWOFN01. Next base: position 1,413 of record JAWOFN010000139.1, read on the forward strand.
CAGGGGAGCGGAGTGCTCGTTGACGCGGAGGCGTTGGGCGCGGCGGGCGAACCGACCGTACTCGAGAGCCTCGAGGCCGGTGCCGGGGTGGTCACCTGGTCGGGGGACAAGCTGCTGGGCGGACCCCAGGCGGGCATCGTCCTGGGGCGGCGGGAGCACCTCGCCGCGATGAAGGAGAACCCCCTGGCCCGGGCCCTGCGCCTGGACAAGCTGCAGCTCGCCGCCCTGGAGGCCACACTCTGTCTCTACCTGACCGGGCAGGCCGACCGGGAGGTCCCGGCTCGGATCATGGCCCGGACCGCCCTCGAGGTACTGGAGGGACGGGCCCGCCTGGTGCGGGACGCGGTGGAGGAGGGACTGGAGGAGGCGGGAGCGATCCGCGAGGTGAGGACGGTGCGGACCGACGAGGCTCTGGGCGGGGGGAGCAGCCCGGACGTGACCCTGCCCGGATGGGGGGTGGCGTGGGAGGAGCCGGCAGGGGGGCCCTCGGCCGCTGCGGTGGAACGGGCGCTCCGGCGGGGCAGCCCGCCGGTGGTGTGCAGGGTGTCAGAGGGGAGGGTCATCCTTAGTCTTCGGTCCGTGTTCCCCTCCCAGGACCATCAGCTGGCCCAGCTGATGGTGCGGGCCGTACGTGCTGCATCAGGTTCACTTTGAGATTGAGGGGCGCATGCGTCTATCGAAGCTGACCATATACGGCTTCAAGTCCTTCGCCGACAAGATCGAGATCGAGTTCGGCGACGGGATGACCTCGGTGGTGGGTCCCAACGGCTGCGGGAAGACCAACGTCGTGGACGCCATCAAGTGGGTGATGGGTGAGCAGAGGCCCACCTCCATCCGGGCCCGGTCGATGGAGGATGTGATCTTCAACGGTTCGGCCGACCGGAAGCCCCTGGGGTTCGCCGAGGTCACCCTCACCATCGACGACGCCCACCACCTGCTGCCCGTGGACCAGCCCGAGATCAGCATCACCCGCCGGCTCTTCCGGAGCGGGGAGAGCGAGTACCTCCTGAACAAGCAGGCCTGCAGGCTGCGGGACATCCAGGACCTCTTCATGGACACGGGCCTGGCGAACGATTCCTATTCGGTGATCCAGCAGGGCATGGTGGAGGTGATCGTCAGCGACAAGCGCGACGAACGCCGTGCCATCTTCGAGGAGGCCGCGGGGATCCAGAAGTACAAGAGCCGCCGACGGGAGACCGAGCTGAAGCTCAAGAACACGCAGCAGGACCTGCTCCGCATCGGGGACGTGATCGGCGAGGTGGAGAAGGCGGTCCGGAGCCTGAAGCGGCAGGTGAACCGGGCCAAGCGGTTCCAGAAGTACCGGGACCGCCTCCACGACGCCGAGGTGCACCTGGCCGTACTGAAGGACCGACGGTTCGAGGAGGAGATGAAGCCCCTCCGTGAGGAGATGCGGGGGATGCGGGAGTCCCGGGAGGGGACGGGCTCCGATCTGGCCCGTATCGAGTCGGAGGTGGAGGAGGCCAAGACCCGGGGGGTGGAACTGGAGCAGGGGGTCACCTCCCTCCAGCGCCAGGTGGACGAGGCCCGCGACCTGGTGCGGCGGGTCGAGAGCGAACTCATCGCCCTCCGGGAGCGGCGGACCGCCGCCTCGGAGTCCGCGCAGCGGGGTCGGCAGGAGGCGGAGGAGATGCAGCGCCGGCGTACCGCCGCACGGGAGGAGCACGAGCGGCTGGAGGAAGAACTCGATGCTTCCCGGACCGAGAGGGCCCGGCTGGAGGAAGAGGAGAGGGAGCTGACGGCGCGGCTCGAGGAGATCGAAGGACGGCTGGAGACCGCCCGCCAGAAGCTCGACGACCTGAAGGAGCGGCACGACCGGGCCAGCAACTACTACCAGGACGAGGCCCAGCGGGCCGAGTTCCTCCAGTTCAAGGTGAAGGAGCGTCAGGGCCGTCTCGATGGCCTGCGGAGGCAGGCGGAGGAGGCCCGGGAAGGCGCCCGGGAGGCAGGAGAGGAGCGGGAGCGGCTGGAGGAGGAACTGGAGCAGGCCCGGGAGCGCCGGAGCGAACTCCGTCATCGCCGCGAACAGGCGGAGGACGCACGTGAGGAGGCCGCCGAGGCCCTCCAGGCCCAGACCCGGGAGCGGGCCGAGGTGGAGGGCACCCTGAAGGCGGCCCGTGCGGAGCGGGATGTGGTACGGGGTCTCATCGAACGGCTGGAGGGGGTGGACGAGGCCGCCCGCGATCTGCGCAGGGCCCCGCAGGGATACGGTCCGCTGCTCGCCGAGGTGCTGGATGTGGAGGCGGATGCGGTGGCCGCGGTGGAAGCGGCCCTGGGCCCCGCTCTGGAGGGGCTGCTGATCGCCGATGAAGAAGCCCTCCGGGGGGCCATCGACCGCCTCGTTGCCCGGGAGGGGGGAGGACAGGCCCTCCTGCTGGCGCCCCATCTCGGCGGTGGGGATGGGAGCGGGACCCCGGGGTGGACCCGGGAAGAGGGTGTGGTGGGCGTGCTGGCCCAGGCCGTCCGGGGCGAGGGCAACGAGGCACGTCTGGCCCGGGGCCTGCTGGCCCGCACCCTGCAGGTGAGGGACATCGACACCGCCCTGGGACTGGCCCGGGAGGCCTCACGGGACGGTTGGACCCTGGTCACCGACCGGGGGGAGGTGGTGCACCCCGGCGGTATCGTACGGGCCGGACGTCCCGCGGAGCGCCAGGCCGGAGGGATCCTGAGCCGGCGCCGGCGTCTGGAGGAACTGGAGGAGCACGTCCGGGCCACCGGTCGGAGACTTGAGGAGGCCGACCGGGTCCTGGAGGAACGCCAGGAGGCCCTGGAGGAGAGCCGGCGCGCCCTGGCCGACTCGGTCCGGGCCCTGGAGGAGGCCGAGGAGCATCTGGCTGAGACCGAGCGGAGGAGTTCGGCGGCGGCGAGCCGGCTGAACGGGCTCAAGGAGCGGGCGGAGGACCTGAGCGCCCGGATCGAGGACGAGGAGGAGGAGCTCTCGGAGGACAGGACGGAACTGGAGAAGCTGAGCCCCCTGCTGAGCCAGGCACTGGAAGAGAGCGGGATGCTGGGTGGGGAGATGGAGACCCAGCGTCGTCAGGTGGGAGCCATCGTCGAAGAGCGGGAGCAGGTCAAGCAGGACCAGCAGGAGCACCGGGTCAACCGGGTGAAGTCGGAACACCGGATCGAGGGGCTGAAGAGGGAGATGGAACGGCTCCTGGAGAACGCGCGGGAACTGGAGGAAGCGGCGGCCCGCAGGCTCGAGGAGGCCGGGGAGGCCTCCGAACGGTACGACGAGCTGGGAGGGACCATCGCCGAGCGCGAGACGGTGCTGGAGCAGCGCCGGGAGGTCCGAGCCCGGCTGGAGTCCGACCTGGCCGAGCGCGAGAAGACCTACATGGAGCATCGGAACGAGCTGGCGGAGCTGGAGGAGGCGCTCAGGAAGGAGCGCCGTGCTCGTGAGGACCAGCAGGAGCGGCTCCACACCATCGACCTCCGTCTCTCCGAGCTCTCCATGCGCAGGGAGAACCTGGCCGAGCGGATCCGGGAGGAATACGACGTGGACCTGGCGGAGGTGGACGAGGACTTCCTCATGGAGGAGGGGGAGGAGCCGCCCGCCTACGACGAGCTGGAGGAGGATGTCCGGACCCTCCGGGAGCGGCTGGACCGCCTGGGTCCGGTGAACCTCCTCGCCCTGGAGGAATACGAGTCGGAGAAAGAGCGGCTCGACTTCCTCACCGAGCAGCGGCAGGACCTGGAGGAGGCCCGGGACGCCCTCCAGCAGACCATCCGGAAGATCAACAAGACGGCCCGGGAGCGCTTCCTGGCCACCTTCGAGGCGGTACGGTCCAACTTCCGCCGTACCTACGAGCAGTTCTTCGAGGGGGGGGAGGCGGACATCTACCTGGCAGGCGAGGGAGACCCCCTGGAGGACCGGATCGAGATCGTGGCCCGGCCGAAGGGGAAGATCCTCAAGAGCATGGCCGCCCTCTCCGGCGGGGAGAAGGCGCTCACCGCCGTCGCCCTCCTCTTCGCCCTCTATCTGGTCAAACCGAGCCCCTTCTGTGTGCTGGACGAGGTGGATGCACCACTGGACGAAGCCAACATCGGTCGTTTCCTTAAGGTCCTGAAGTCGTTCGAGGATTCGACCCAGTTCGTCCTCATCACCCACAACAAGCGCACGATGGAGGCCTCCGATACCTTCCTGGGGATCACGATGGAAGAGCCGGGCGTGTCCAAGGTGGTGGGCGTCCGGTTCGGCGAAGAAGCCGCTGCCTGACCTTGAGGCGTCTCCGTGAGTCTTCGCTCCCGATTGGCCCGCGGTCTGGCCAAGACCCGCGAGCTCCTGCTCACCGACGTCTCCGACCTCGTGGCCGGAGGCCGCCTCGACCCGGGACGCCTGGACGAGCTGGAAGACCGGCTCATCGAGGCCGACCTGGGGTTCGAAGCGGCAGCGGCGATCCGGGAGCGGCTCGAGGATGAGGTGCGGGGGAGCGAGGCCCGGGACCCTTCCGCGGTGCTTCGGGTCATCGCCGAGACCCTGCGCGACCAGCTCCCCGAACCCCGCTATCCCGACCGCTTCCGACGCATCCCCGGTCCCGTCCCCCACGTGATCCTCATGGCGGGCGTGAACGGCTCCGGGAAGACCACCACGGCGGGTAAGATGGCCCACCATTACCGGAGCGAGGGGAAGGAGGTCCTCCTCGCCGCGGCCGACACATATCGGGCGGCGGCCGTGGAGCAGCTCCAGCTGTGGGCCGAACGTACCGGTGCCGACTTCGTGGGTTCCCAGGAGGGGGCGGACCCCGCGGCGGTGGCCTACGACGCCGCGGAGGCGGCGTCTTCCCGGGGGATCGACGTGGTCCTCATCGACACAGCAGGACGCCTCCATACCCGCCGCGAGCTCATGGAGGAGCTGCGGAAGATCCACCGGGTCCTCGGGAACCGCCTGGCCGGGGCACCCCACGAGAGCCTGCTCATGCTGGACGCCACCACAGGGCAGAACGGGATCGTCCAGGCGGAGGCCTTCGGTGAGGCGGTGGACGTGACCGGGCTGGTGCTCACCAAGCTGGACGGGACCGCCCGGGGAGGAGTGATCGTGCCCATCGTGCAGCGCCTCGGCCTGCCGGTGGAACTGGTGGGGGTGGGTGAGGATGTGGAGGACCTGCGTCCCTTCGACCCCGGGGCCTTCGCGGACGGCCTCATGGGGGAGGGAGGGGCATGATACGGCGAGAGCGGTGGTACGTGCCCGCCGTCTGGGCCGCCTTCTTCCTCTCCGGCGCCGCCGGGCTGGTCTACGAGGTGGTGTGGGCCCGCTACCTCGACCTGATCCTGGGGGGCACCGCCTATGCCCATACCATGGTGCTGGCGGCCTACATGGGAGGGATGGCCCTCGGGGCCTGGTTTTTCGGGCGGCTGGCGGACAGGATGCGGCAGCCCTTGGTGGTCTACACCTATCTGGAACTGGCCATAGGGCTCTACGGTCTCTTCTTCCCGACCCTCTTCACCTGGGGCAGTTCCCTCTACCTCACCCTGGCCGGGCCCCTCGGCACCACGGGAACGGCGGGCGTGCTGAACAAGTCCCTGGTCTCCGCACTCCTGCTCATGCCCCCCACCTTCCTGATGGGGGGCACCCTCCCCCTGCTGACGCGGGCGGTGACCTCCCTGCCGAAGGATGTGGGGCGAGGGGTCTCGGGGCTCTATTTCATCAACAGTCTGGGTGCGGTGATCGGGACCCTTCTGGCAGGGTTCCTCTTCATCCGTGTCCTGGGGAACGCGGCCACCGTCACCACGGCGGCCGCCATCAACATCCTCGTGGGGGCGGGGCTGCTGGCGGCCTGGCGCTTCGGGTACCTGGGAGCGGGGCGGATCGGGCCGCTGGACACCCACGCCCGACAGGAGGGGTCGGAGACCGGCGAGCCGGTCTCGGAGCCCCCTCCAGGACCCGACTGGCCGGAAGACCCGGCACGTCTGGTCCTCTGGTACCGTGTGGCCGTATGGGGCGCCGGCATCTCCGGTCTCATCGTGATGGTCTACGAGGTGAGCTGGATCCGGCTGCTCAGCACCATCCTGGGGAGCAGCACCTACTCCTTCACCCTCATGCTGGCCGCTTTCATCACCGGGATCGCCCTGGGTTCCCTCGCAGCGAGACGGCTTGCGCGGCGGGAACGGCCCTTTCTGTACTTCGGCGTCGCCGAGGTGCTCATGGGTCTGGCCATGCTGGCCGCCCTCCCCCTCTACGCCCGGCTGCCCTTCAGCTTCCTGCACCTCCAGGGCGTGGTGGCCCGGACCCCCTCCGGCTACGCGGTGTACGAGATCCTGAAGTACCTCTTCTGTCTAAGCATCATGCTCCTGCCCACGCTGGCCTCCGGGGCGGCCCTGCCCCTGGCCACCGATGCGGCGGCACGGCTGAGCCGGAGGGTGGGGGGCCCGGTGGGGCGCGTCTACGCGGTGAACACCCTGGGCACCATCGTCGGGGCCCTGGCCGGCGGTCTCATCCTCATACCCGGTCTGGGTGTGAAGCTGACGATCGAACTCGCCATCGCGGTGAACGTGCTCTTCGGTCTGGGTGTGCTCGGTCTCCATCCCGCCGTGACCCGGAAGCGCCTGAAGCAGGCCGGCGCGCTGGCGGCGGCGCTGGCCGCCTTCTATCTCATCTTCGTGCCGGGCTGGGACCAGAGGGCCCTGGCCACCGGGGTCTTCAGGGAGCACGGCGTACAGGGGATGACGGGAGATGAGTACGAGGCCCGGCTCCAGCGGTACGAGGTGCTCTACTACCAGGAGGATGTGAACGGGACGGTGGCCGTCCTGGGTGACCGGACCACCGGGGCCCGTTCCATGGTGGTCAACGGCAAGGCGGATGCCAGTACCTACCGGGCGGACCAGGCCACCCAGACGCTCATCGCCGCCATCCCCGCCCTCATGGTTCCCGACGCGGCCCGGGCCCTGGTCGTGGGGCTGGGGAGCGGTCAGAGTGCCGGTCACCTGCTGCGCTACCCGGTGGAGCGGGTGGAGGTGATCGAGATCTCACCCGGTGTGGTGGAGGCCAGCCGGTTCTTCGACCACATCAACGGGAGGCCCCTGGAGGACCCGAGGACCGAACTGGTGACCCAGGACGCCAAGACCTACCTGCTGAACCGTCCCGAGGCCCGTTACGACCTGATCCTCTCCGAACCGAGCAACCCGTGGATCGCCGGGATGGGGGGTCTCTTCAGCCTGGAGTACTTCCGGGCCCTGCGGGACCGCCTGGGACCGGGGGGGGTGGCGGCGCAGTGGATCCACACCTACGAGCAGACGGACGAGACCCTCACGAGCGTGCTCGTCACCTTCGGGGAGGTATTCCCCTACGTCACGGTCTGGGGCACCTCCCGTTCCGACCTCCTGCTGGTGGGGAGCACCCGACCTGTGGAGTGGGACTTCCGGGCATCGGAGGAGCTGATCCGGCGGTCGGGCGCGGCGGAGATGCTGCAGCGGGTCGGGGTGGGCGACCTCTTCACCCTGCTGGGCCGCCAGCGGATGAGTGCCCTCCGGACGGCCGAGGCCACCAGCCTGGGCGGCTATCTGAACACCGACAACTTCCCTTTCCTGGAATACGCCGCGCCCCGTGCCTTCTTCCTCGATGCCACCGCGACCTTGACGAGCCGGTTCGACGAGCGGCTGAAGGCCCTGCGGAACACCGGTCTTTTCATCGCCGACTACCTGGCGGGGCGGGACCCCGAACTCGAGGAGCTGGAGTCCCTGACGGACTATTATCGCAGCCTGGACCTGGAAGGGGAACGTGTCTACCGGTCGGCGATCCGGGCCCGGATGCAGCGGTCAACCTCGGAGAGGGTGCGGCGGTCGGCCGTGAGGGCCGGTCTGGTGCAGGCGCAGGCCGCGCGTTCCGAGGCGGAGGCGATGTATCACGCCTCCCCGGACAGCCTGGCCCCGGCCCGGTTCTACGCGGAGGTGCTCATCGAGCAGTACGGGCAGTTCCGGAGCTTCATCCACCCGGCCCGGGACCTCGCGGAGGGACTGCTCGACCTGCTCCCCGGCCTCGCCGGCCGGGTGGACGACAGGGAGGGCACCTGGTATCTGTACGAGGCGGGGAAGGCGGCCTACGACCTGGGACGGGTGGAGAGGGCCATCGAACTCCTGGAACGGACGGTGGACCGGCTGGGCCTGGCCGCGGACCCCACCGAACTGTTCCGCACCCTGGCCCCTGTGCTGCGGTCGCTGGAGGGGGGCACCATGACCCCGGCCATGCGTGAGGACCTCCTGCCCGTCATGGATCCCCGCACCCCCCCGGCCGAGGTCCTGACCTACCTCGGTCGGGTCCTGCTGGAGGCGGGCCAGGCCGCGCCCGCCCGGGAGCGGTTCCGGGACGCATATCGCCTGGACCCCGGCAGCCTGGTCGCGGCCTTCTATCTCACCGAACTGGACGAATCCCTGACCTCAGGCCGGTTCTTCCGCTGAGGCGGCCCCTCCCCGGCGGCTGGTCCCGACCGGTCACCTGGGGTATATTGCTGAGCCATGCTTCCGAGCGCCCGTGACAGGTCGAACCGACGTGCCAGGAACCGCAGGGGATATCCCCGTCTCCTCGTCCGACTCCTCACCCTGGTCACCGCGGCGGGTCTTCTTGGGAGCTGCACCCCCTACCGGCGGACCGCGCGGATGGACCTGGCCGAACTGGGCCCCGTCGGGGCCCTCACCCGGGCAGAGGCCCACGGGGGGTCCCTCTCCCGGGTGCGTGCCACAGGGAGCCTGCAGGTCCGTATGGACGGCGGTTCCCTCACCGCTCAGGGCATCCTCCTCTACGCCGCCCCCGATTCCCTCCGGATGGATGTCCAGGCCTTCATGGGCACCACGGTGGCCCGGACGCTGCTCCTGGACGACTGGATGGAACTCCACCTGCCCCAGGAGAACGTACTCTACCAGGGGGACCTGAGGGACCGGGCTCTCAGGTCCATCGCGGGGGTCCCCCTGGACGGCGCAGCCCTGCGGGAGGTCCTCCTCGGTCCCGCTGCGGCCAGGGACCTGACGGCCCTGGCGGAGCAGGTGGACCGCTTCGACCTGGGCCCGGGCACATGCCTGATCGGCATCCTCCTGCCGGGGGGCGGGCGTCTGCTCTACAGGCTGGATGACGATCTCCGTTTCCGATCGGCGACCTACCAGGACGCCGCCGGGGGGGTGCTCTGGGAGACGACCTACACCGAGTGGAAGCGGGCGGGGGAGGGGCTGCTCCCCACCGAGCTGACGTGGTACTTCCCGATGCGCGGGCTCGAGCTCACGTGGCGGGTGGGTCGGCGATCGGAGAGGCTGCCCGGGAGTGCCGGGGATTTCCAGCTGGAGGTTCCGGCAGGGGTCCGCAGGCTCCCTGTAGGACCGGTCCTGCCCCCGGAGGATGTGCCGTGAAGAGCGCACGGGGTCTCCTCTCCCTGACCCGGCCGGGCAACGTGCTCATAGCCGCCGGTGCGGTGGTTACGGGCGTGCTGGCCGCTCCCAGCCTCCCCCCCGATTGGGGTCCGGTGGTCTGGGCGGCGGTGGCGGCCTCGCTCGTCACGGCCGGGGGGAACGTCCTGAACGATGTGGTCGATGTGCGGGTGGACCGGATGAGCAAACCCCACCGGGCCGTGGCCAGCGGACTCGTCAGCATCCCGCTGGCCATCCTCTGGTCCCTGATGTTCTTCACCGGGGCGGTCATCGCCTCCGTCCCCCTCCCGACCCTCTGTGAGGTCATCACGGTCGGGGCCGTGGTCCTGGTGGTGGTGTACGACCTGTGGGGGAAGGGACAGCCCCTGGTGGGCAATGTGATGGTCTCGGCCATCTCGGGGATGGCCTTCCCCTTCGCCAGCCTTGCGGCGGGCCTGGGCTGGTGGGGGGCGATACCCGGTGTGCTGGCCCTCCTTTTCCACCTGGGGAGGGAGATCATCAAGGACCTCGAAGACGAGTACGCCGACCGGCAGGCGTCCCTGAGGACCCTGCCGGTGGCTGCCGGGAGCCGTGCGGCCCGCGGGACGGCGGGAGCGGTGCTGACCCTCCTGCTGGTCTCTCTCCCCGTACCATGGATCGCGGGCTGGATGGGTCCGGCCTACCTGGTGCTGGCAGGGGTCGGGGTGGGGCTGCCGGTACTCGGTGTGCTGTATGTGCTGGTGTCCGGGACCGACCGGGCGGGATGGGGGCGAGCGGCCCGGGTGCTGAAGTGGGACATGCTGGCAGGTCTCCTGGCGGTGATCGTCGGCTGAGATGTTCGATCCAACACGGAGAGGGATGGCGAGCAGGTGAGGATCCACGTCCTGAAAGACCAGGTGATCAACAAGATCGCCGCCGGAGAGGTGGTGGAGAGGCCGGCGTCGGTGGTGAAGGAGTTGGTGGAGAACGCGCTGGATGCCGACGCTGGGAATGTGCAGATTGTACTCGGAGCCGGCGGCCGAGACCTCGTCGAGGTCATCGACGACGGTTCGGGGATGAGCCCCGAGGAAGCCCACCTCGCACTCCAGCGTCACGCTACCAGCAAGATCGAGGACGAAGAGGACCTCAGCCGCTTGGCGACATACGGCTTCCGCGGGGAGGCCCTGCCCAGTATAGCCAGCGTGAGCCGGCTGACACTGGAGACCTCGGACGGGGACGCCGAGGGGGTCCGGATACGGGTCGAGGGGGGCCGGAGGGTCGCCGAGGAGCCCGCTGCCCGCACCCGGGGCACCACGGTGCGTGTGGAGCACCTCTTCGCGAACGTGCCGGCCAGGCGCAAGTTCCTCCGGGCGGTCCAGACCGAGTACCGTCACGCCCTGGGAGCCGTCAACGAAGCGGCTCTGGCGTGTCTGGACACGGGTTTCCGGCTCACGCACGACGGACGGGAAGTCTACCGGGTGCCTCCGGGGCAGGGGTTGCGCGACCGGGCGAAGACGCTGTTCAGCGCCCGGAGCGTCGAAGGGGCCATGAGTGTCGCCTCCGAGGCGGCGGGGATGCGGCTCCGGGGCATCCTCGGCCATCCCGATGCGGCTCGGAGGTCCTCCAGCGGCGTCCACCTGTTCGTGAACGGGCGGCCGGTCGGCCACCGGGGTCTGGCCTACGCTCTCTACACCGGCTACGGAGAGCTGCTGGG
>JAWOFN010000114.1:0-42258 GCA_046497505.1 bacterium
GAGTGGGCATGGGGTGTCCCGGGAACGTCCGTGCCCTGCTGGAGCCCTTCGATGACGAGGACCTGGACCTCTTCGGGAGGCTGGAGGACCCCCTCGAGGAGGGGGTGCTGGCAACGCTCTTCGCCCTCTCCGACGGACAGACATGGCGTCCGCCCTCACCGACGGAACGGTGGCGCGGTCTCCTCACACCGGGGGACCCCGGGGGGGGGGCGTCTCCGGAGGGTGGACCGGGGGCCCGGCTCCGCGAGGCGGCCGGTTCGGTGACGAGCCGGAGCGAGGCGTCGCCGGTGGAGGTGGAAGCGGAGGGAAGCCGTCTCCGTGTGCTCCTCGAGCACGTGCGCCCCCATCCCCGGCTGCTCATCCACGGTGCAGGTCCGGGGAGTTCTGTGCTCGCCTCGCTGGGTCGGATGATGGGGTGGAAGGTGACGGTGGCCGACCACCGTCCCGATCGTCTCCAGCCGGCGGCGTTCCCGGGGGTGGAACTGGTCCGCTGTCATGACGTGTCGGAAGGGGCACCGGTGCTGGAGTATCCTGAGCGGACGGCGGTGGTGGTGATGACACACCACTGTGAACGTGACCGGGAACTCCTTGAACGCTACCTTCCCGACAGCCCCTTCTACGTCGGGCTCATGAGCAGCCGTTCCCGGAGGGACGACCTGCTGGATCAGCTCTCACCCGAGGTCCGGGAACGGGCGGCGGGAGCACTGCACAGTCCGATGGGATTGGACCTGGGTGCGGACCGGCCGGAGGAGATGGCCCTGGCCACGGCCGCGGAGATCCAGGCCGCGCTTCGGGACGCCCCGGGGGGGAAGCTCAGGGACCGGGAGGGGCCGGTCCACCGCCGGGAAGAGACGCAGGAGACCATCCAGGGGAAAGGGACGCATGCATGACTGCCGATAAGGGCATCCGCAGGAGCGAGAGGACCCACGTAGGCGTCGTCCTGCTCGCAGCAGGTGCATCGGAACGGATGCAGAAGCCGAAACAGCTCCTGCCCTTCCGGGGGCGGAGCCTGGTCCGGGTGGCGGGGGAGACGGCCGTGGAGTCCGGCTGCCGGCCGGTGGTGGCGGTGATCGGGCATGCCGGCGAGAAGGTGACCTGGAAACTGGCCGGCCTGCCGATGATCATGGCCGAGAACAAGAAGTGGAGAGATGGTCAGTCGGGTTCGGTGCGGCTGGGGGTCTCGGTGGCTTACAACGCCGCCCCTGACCTGGATGCCATGATCATCATGGTGTGCGACCAGCCCCTGCTGACCCCCGAACACATCCGGAGTCTCATCGAGACCTACGAGAAGACCGACAAGACCATCGTGGCCGCTTCGTACGACGGCGTCACCGGGGTGCCGGTCCTCTTCGACCGGAAGTATTTCGCAGAACTCAACGCCCTCAAGGGGGACGGGGGTGCGAAGGCGCTCCTGGAGAAGTACCCGGACGAGGTGGCCGAGGTAACCCTGCCCGAGGCGGCCTTCGACGTGGACACCCCCGATGACCTCAAGCGGGCGGAGGAGAAGGCGGAGGAGATCGAGGCGGCCTCAGGGTAGGATGGCGGCGACGACCCGCCGGGGTCCGTGCACGCCCCGCACCGTCACCTGCCCGATGTCCGCCGACTTGCTGGGGCCGGAGTGGAGGGCCAGGGCGGAAGGCAGTTCCTCCTTCACACTCTCCAGCAGCTCCCCCAGGGTGGGATGGATGTCGCGTTCCCTCACCCAGATCAGGTGGACCGGAGGCAGGATCTGCCCCCTCCGACCCTGCCGGGAGTCCAGCAGCAGGCTCCCCGTCTCCCCGGCGCCCCCCCGTGCCATGCTGATGCCGAACGCGGCCTCCTCGGGTGCAGCCGCGGGGAGGTCGGCCAGCAGGGGTCCGGGTACGCCGACCCCCGGGGCCATGGTGGCGAACTCCTCCGCGAAGCTCGCCAGCCACTCCCGCGCCGACTCCTGCGACTCGAACCGGACCGTCTCCCCCCCGTTGGCTTCGAACACCTCGGCGAACCGGTCCACCGGATCGGGGCAATCCCTGCAGGCCGGAAGCCCTCCGGGGTGGGGAAGGGTCTCCCTGCCCTCCAGGGCTGCACGGATCCGGTCCAGGATCCGATCGCGGGCCTCATCGTCTCGCATCATCCCTCCTCCTCCCCCCCTCCGTCAGGGGACGCCAGCCCCGCCCGCCAGATCTCCCGGAAGGTGCGGGCGGAGGGTTCCAGGCCCGATCGGCGCCCCACCCACTCCCCGATCAGGGGGAGTCGGCGGCTGGAGAGCAGGCCGGGCATCCGGCGCATCAGGCGTCCCGCCAGCCGATAGAGCCAGGGACGGGTCATGATACGGGCATAGGCGTCCATGAGGACCCGTTCGGTGCGGGTGGTGTGTCGGGCCCCCACCATGCGGGCCCGCCAGGAGAGCAGCAGCTCGGGGATGGGGATGCGGACCGGGCAGGCGTCGGCGCACGCCCCGCAGAGGCTGCTCGCATAGGCCAGCCCCCCGGCCCGCTCCAGGCCCAGCAGGGCGGGGTCGAGGACCGAGCCGATCGGTCCGGAGTAGACATGACCCCACGCGTGTCCGCCGGTCTGGCGGTAGACGGGGCAGGCGTTCAGGCAGGCGGCGCACCGCACACAGCGCAGGGTCTCCCACGCCTCGGGATCTGCCAGCACGCTGCTGCGTCCGTTGTCCACCAGGACAACGTGCATCTCCTCGGGTCCATCCGGTTCGTCCGCCCGTTTCGGGCCGTTCAGCAGGGAGACGAAGGTCCCCAGGGTCTGTCCGGTGGCGGCCCGGGACGTGAGCTGCAGGAACCCCGAGAGGTCCTCCCAGCGGGGAAGCAGTTTCTCGATCCCCACCAGGGCGACGTGGACCGGGGGGGCGGAGGTGGAGAGGCGGATGTTCCCCTCGTTCTCGATGAGGGCCACCGTGCCCGTCTCGGCCACCAGGAAGTTGCATCCCGAGATCCCCAGGTCGGCCTGCAGGAACGCCTCCCGCAGCGTGGCCCGGGCCTGGCCGGCGAGCGCGTCCGGCTCGGCATCCAGGGGGGTGTCCAGCTTCGCGCGGAAGAGCCGGCGTATGGCATCCAGGTCGCGGTGGATGGCGGGTACGATGAGGTGGCTTGGCGGCCCCTCCTCCAGCTGGACGATCCACTCCCCCAGGTCGGTCTCGAAGACCTCGACCCCGGCGGTCTCCAGACCCCGGTTCACCTCGAGTTCCTCGCTGAGCATGCTCTTGGCCTTCACCGCCACCCGTACGTCCCTCCGGCGGACGATCCCAACCAGCACGCGCCGGACGTCGGCTGCGGTCTCCGCCCAGTGAACCCGGACCCCGTTCGCCTCCAGGTTCTGCGCGGCCTGTTCGAGCAGCCGGTCCAGCCGGGTCACGACGTGGTCCTTCACATCCCGGGCCCAGTCACGCCAGCCGGTGCTGTCGATCTCCGCGTACCGCTCCTCTCGCTTGCGGTGGAGGTCCATCACCCCGCCGGTCACGGAGGTGCGGATCTCCGGGTGGTGGTCGATGATCTCCCGTGCGCGTTCCCGATAGGACGTTCCCTCGCTGCGCTCAGCCACGGCGCGCCTCCCAGAGCACGCTGGCCAGGTGGCGCACGGGGACCCGAGCGCCCCGGGCCTCCATCCGCCCGGCCATGTGCATGAGGCAGCCGCCGTCGGCGGAGACCAGTTCGAGGGGGGCGGTTTCCCCCGATCCCCGGGTCCCCGGCGAGAGGGCATGGGGATAGCCGGGCAGGGTCTCCAGCTTGCGGTCCGCCATGGCGGTACTGACCTCCGGGAGCTTCACCGCGAAGAGGCCCCCGAAGCCGCAGCACTCCTTGGCGGCCTCCCAGTCGACGAGCTCGGCGCCCGCCGAGCAGAGCAGGGTGAGGGGTTCGGTCTCCAGGTCGAGTCCCCGGAGGGCATGGCAGCCGTGATGGTAGGCGATACGGCGCCCCTCGAGGGCGTCGGGAGGTCCCAGGCTCTCGATGCCCAGGACCCGCACGATGAACTGGGAGAGCTCCCACGTCTTCCCGGCCAGCTCCCGGGCGGTTTCCCGGGACGCCGGGTCCTCCCCCAGCACCTCGGCGGAGTGGTTGCGCATCATGGCGGCACACGACCCGGATGGGAGCACAACGTGTTCCGCTCCGGCGAACACCTCCAGGGTGTGCCGGGCCATGCGCTCCGCCTCGGAGCGGTAACCGGCGTTCCAGGCCGGCTGGCCGCAGCAGGTCTGGCCGGGGGGAAAGAACACCTCCACATCCAGGCTCCGGAGGAGCCGGACCCCGTCGGCGGCGGCCTCGGCGAAGAACTGGTCTGCCAGGCAGGTGGCGAAGTAGGCGACGGTCACGAGATCAGGACCTCCAGGAAGGCGTCCACCCCGGCGGCCAGGTCCTCCAGGCTGTAGCCCCCCTCCAGGACCCCGGCGATGGGGACCTCCTCCCGCAGCAGCCTCCGGGTGAGGAGGGTGTAGTGCTCAGGCTGAAGGGTGAAGCCGGCCAGCGGGTCTCCGGCCATGGCGTCGAAGCCCGCGGAGACGAGGACCAGGTCGGGTCCCCATCCCTCCACCGCCGTGTCGATGGCCTCCTCGAGGGCCCGAACATACTCCTCGGGGGGCCTGCCCGGTCCCATGGGCACGTTGAAGATGTTCCCCACCCCACGCTCGTGGGCCGCCCCGGTCCCGGGATAGTAGGGGTATTGATGGAGGGAGACGTAGCGTATCGAGGGATCCTCCTCCACCAGGTCCTGTGTACCGTTGCCGTGGTGTACGTCCCAGTCCACGATGAGGACCCGCTCGGTTCCGGTGGACTCCTGCACCTCCCGGGCGGCGACGACGACCGAGTTCAGCAGACAGAACCCCATGGCTCGGGCCCGTTCCGCGTGATGGCCGGGCGGGCGCACGGCCGCGAAGACGGGCTCCCCCTCCTCGAGCGCCATCCGGGCGGCCAGCGCGGCCCCTCCTGCGGCCCGGGAGGCGGCGGTCCAGGAGTGACGGTTCATGGAGGTGTCGGGGTCTAGGGGTACCAGACCCTCCCCTCCGGGTGCCGCCGTGCGGAGTCCATCCAGATAGTCGGCGGGATGGACCCGGAGGAGCTGTTCCCTTGTGGCCTCAGGAGCCTCTCGCCGATCCAGCCGACCCGTCCATCGGGGCTCGTCGAAAAGGTCGAGGAGGGACCGCAGACGATCGGGCCGCTCGGGATGGCCCGGCCCGTTGCTGTGGAGCAGGCAGTCGGGGTGGGTGACGAGGTGCACGACCATGTTGCCTTTCTGCTAATCGGAGTCCGGACTCCGGGATTGCTGACAGACCTCCCAGGGTACCGTATACTCACATCTGTCCACGACAGCGTCTGCGACCGTCAAGGATGTGAATGGGAGAAGCCACACCATGGACTACCGCATTGAGAAGGACACGATGGGCGAGGTCAAGGTCCCTGCCGACCGGTACTACGGGGCCCAGACCGCCCGGAGCCTGGAGAACTTCAAGATCGGCGCCGAGAAGATGCCGCTCGAGGTGATCCGGGCCTTCGGTTATCTGAAGAAGGCCGCCGCCCTGGTCAACGCCGAACTCGGCACCCTTCCCCAGGAGAAAGCCGACCTGATCGTGAAGGCTGCCGACGAGGTGATCGAGGGCAGACTCGACGACCACTTCCCGCTGGTGGTATGGCAGACGGGGAGCGGCACCCAGTCCAACATGAACGTGAACGAGGTCATCGCGAACCGGGCCATCGAACTGGCAGGAGGGGAGCTGGGTTCCAAGGACCCCATCCACCCCAATGATGACGTGAACAAGGCCCAGTCCTCCAACGACACCTTCCCCACGGCCATGCACATCGCCGCCGCCATGACGGCCCGCGACCGGCTCATCCCGGGCCTGGAGAAGCTCCGGGACGCCCTGGCGGCGAAGACCGAGGGATTCGAGGACGTGGTCAAGCTGGGCCGCACCCACCTCATGGACGCGGTCCCGCTGACCCTGGGGCAGGAGTTCTCCGGCTACGCCCATCAGATGAAGATGGCGGTGGAGCGGGTCGAGGGGGTGCTCCCCCGGCTGCATGAGATCGCCCTGGGCGGCACCGCGGTGGGGACGGGACTGAACACCCACCCCGAGTTCGCCCAGCGGTCAGCGGCCAAGATCTCCGATCTCACGGACATCGACTTCGTCTCCGCGCCCAACAAGTTCGAGGCCCTTGCCGCCCACGACGCGGTGGTGGAGGCGAGCGGTGTGATGAAGACCATCGCCGCCGGACTGATGAAGATCGCCAACGACATCCGGCTGCTGGGCTCGGGCCCGCGGTGCGGGATCGGCGAACTCATCCTCCCCGCCAACGAGCCGGGCTCGTCCATCATGCCGGGCAAGGTCAACCCCACCCAGGCCGAGGCCATGACCATGGTCGCGGCCCAGGTGTTCGGGAACGACGTGGCGGTGAACGTGGGCGGTTCGAACGGACATTTCGAGCTGAACGTGTTCAAGCCGGTGATGATCCACAACCTGCTCCAGTCGATGCGGCTCATCGGGGACGCCTGTGTGAGCTTCACCGACAACTGTGTGGTGGGCATCGAGCCGAACCGGGAGCAGATCCAGGAGTACCTCGACAACAGCCTCATGCTGGTGACCGCGCTCAACCCCCACATCGGGTACGACAACGCGGCCAAGGTGGCCAAGAAAGCCTACCAGGAGGGCTCCACCCTCAAGGAGGCGGCTGTCGAACTGGGCCTGCTCACCGCCGAGGAGTTCGACGAGAAGGTCGACCCGGCGAAGATGACGCACCCGGAGTAGCCCCGCACCGCATGAGCAGGACCCGCAGCACGGACGGGCCGCCGATCTTCGGATCGGCGGCCCGTCGGCGGTCACGGGAGGAACCGGTGGTCAGAGCAGGATGAGGTCTAGGTCTGGGAAGCGCCGGAAGCCCCGGTCCAGCGTGGCAAGCATCACCCCGGACTCCAGGGCGAAGGCCGCCAGGTAGGCATCCGTCCACAGCCCTCGGAAAGCGGGTTCGTCATGGACCAGCAGGGTTCCCAGGAGCTCTTCCGTCCCCGGAGGCTCTTCCAGGAAGGTCATGGGGACCTGCTCGAGGGTCCGGCGGTAG
The DNA here is from genome assembly GCA_046497505.1 of bacterium. Classification (GTDB taxonomy): domain Bacteria; phylum Blakebacterota; class Blakebacteria; order Blakebacterales; family JAWOFN01; genus JAWOFN01. The sequence goes on from JAWOFN010000114.1 coordinate 7,041, forward strand.
TCCGCCCAGGCCTGTCGGGGCGTCCTCTGTGCCTCACCCATGACCGCTCGGTTCGTGAGCAGTCGGAGGATCCTGCCGGCCGCCCGCACGCTCCGCCTCCTCCCCCTCCAGGATCTCGTGGACCCGTTCGGGGGTCAGGTCCCTGAGGGCCGGGCCTCCTGCTCCGCGGATCAGTGGGAGGACGCACCCCTCCTCGATCACCTGCGCCTCGGCCGCACAGGAAGGGGACTGCTCGGAGACGACCCGCGTGGGTTCCCGGAGGGCCGCCTGCACGGCCCGGGTCATCCACTCCTTCAGGGAGAGACCCTTCAGGGCCGCGTCCGCCTTCGCTCGACGCATGATGTCCTCGGGTAGGTCGACCATGGTACGCATAAAAGCATATCATCATCAAACCGCTTCAGCCGCAAGCGTACCGACAGGCTCATCCGATCGGATGCACCAGCGCCTCGAAGGGGGATCGTCCTGGAGCCGTTCGAACTCCGGGTGGAACTCGACGCGTTCAGGATCGAGCAGGCAGGTCGAGGGATGTAGACGGGTCGGGACGGTGTGATACAATATCTCGAATGATATACTCCCCACTCCTGAGAGGGCACCCGTGATGAGAACTCGTCCTGCTGTTCGCGCCGCCGCACTGGGCCTCGTGCTCATCCTTCCCGCGTCCGCCTCGGCCCAGTCCGCCGAGGCGTTCCAAACATCTTCTCCCATGATGCTGGCCTCTGCCTCGCTCGACCGCACCGCATCCGAGGCGGCCATGATGTACTACGACGAGAACCCGGTGGTGGAAGTGGCGCGCTCGACGATGTGGGGTGCCATCGGAGGGACCATCCTCGGGCTGGCTGCGGCCCTGGTGGTGGAGGACGGGGGCGAGGCGGTGAAGTGGGGTTTCGTGGCCGGCACCTTCGGCGGGTTCCTCTGGGGGGTGTTCTATGCCACGGGACGGGACGATCCTCGGAGCTCGATGCTGGAGGTCCCCGCGCTCCCCGGACCGGTGGCCTCACCCTGTCCGCGGGTCAGTCCCCCTCTCGGTTCCCCGCAGCGTAGCGCACCACCTTCACCCGTTCCATGGTCACCAGGCCCTCCTGGACCATCTCGTCCAGGAGGGGCATGATCCGGTCGAGCTGCTCCTGGCTGTCAACGACCTCGATCCCGATGGGCAGGTCCTGACTCAGGCGCAGCAGGTGGTCGGTGTGGATGAGGCTGTGGGCCCCGAAGCCCTTGATGCCCTTGAACACGGTGGCACCGGCGATCTCCTGCTCGCGGAACATCTCCACCAGGGCCCGGTAGAGGGGCTGTCCCTCGTAGCGGTCCGACTCCCCGATGTGGATCCGCATCAGGACCTGTTCGCCTTCGAGTGCGCGCATCACCAGCCTCCCCATCACCTTCCGACTTCAAAACACCGATTATCGTTGTGTCTCCGAATTAAATTGTGAAGTATTTCACTAGCTGGCCGCCGGGCAGGGCGGAATTTTGGACGAGAGAGCCCGGGGGTGGACCGGAGAACGGATGAGCACGACCCTGGTCAAAGCATAACGGGAACCCGCTCTGTGGTGACGACGGCGTGGCCGCGGCGATGTTCCAAGGCCCGGATGCAGGGCCCCTTCCCGCCGGGAGTCTGGGTCCTCGTGCCCCAGCAGCTCACGCTGGAGCAGGCCGAGGACATCACCCAGATGGGACGAGTGGTGCTCGTGGATGCTGCCGTGGACGGCCGACCGGGTACCGTGCGCTGCGAACCGGTTCACCCCCGATATCCTGTGCGGATCGCCCCGGCCCATCACCTGGGTTCGGGCTCCCACTTTCCGCTCACTCCTTTTTCCCCCCGAACCCCGGATAGAGTTCCTTCATGCACTCCGGGCAGATCGAGTGACTGAACCTGGCATCGGAGTGACGCCCCACGAACTCTTCGATCTGGTTCCAGTACCCCTCGTCATCACGGATCTTCTTGCAGTTCGAGCAGATGGGCAGGAGACCGCTCAGCGTCTTGACCTCGGCGAGGGCCGTTTTCAGCTGCTCGATCACGGTTTCCTTCTCCGATTCGGCACGCAGGCGTTCCTCGATCTCTGCCTTCAGGCGGCCGTTGGCCTCCTGCAGTTCCTCCGTGCGCTTCGCCACCCGCGCCTCCAGCGCTTCGTAACTCGCCTGGAGGTTCGTTGACATGAGGTTGAACGAATCAGCCAGATCACGGAACTCCGGACCACCCGTCACGGTGATCTGTTCCCCCAGATGCACATCCGAGTCCGCGATCCTGAGGGCGTTCCGCCGCAGCTTCTCCAGGGGCTTCACGACCCAGCGGCTCCAGGCCAGTGAGTTGCCGCCCCAGAAGAGGGCGAGCACACCGAGGACCACGGCGGCTGCCTTCCAGGTGAACCGGTCCGCGCCGGCAAAGGCATCTGCCAGGGGGATGCGGATGGACACCGCGGAGACGGTCTCATCGAGGGCTCGGTCGAAACTCCGCTCGGCCCCGTAGCGCTCCACCATCTCCTCCGGCGCCAACTCCGGTTCCGTGTGGCACCTGAGGCAGGATGCGATCATGGTCTCTCCCCGACGCAGGACCTGGAGGTGGGGCCGGCCGTCGATCTCCCGTACAGCGGACCTCTCCTCCAGCTCCGGCCGCTCGTTCAGCTGTTCCAGGAACGCTCGTTCGTAGGCGTCCGCCTCGTTGAAGGGACTCCGGGCGTCTATAGCGCTCTCTTTGTAGCTGTAGGGCGCAGGATGGAGCTCTCTGAAGTAACCGGTGATCTGTCGTACCGCATACGTGGAGGACATCCAGACGGGGTCGAAATACTCCTGCCCGACCGTCTCCGATGCCAGTTCACCGACCTGCGGCTTCAACTGGTGGGTGAAGTAGGCGTGGACCGCCAGGTTGGCATCCAGGAGGATCCGGGCCTTCTTTCGGGCTTCTTCGAGGGCTTGAGAGCGCATGGAATGCCGCACGGCGAGGATCAGAACACCGCTTGCCAGCAGGAGTCCGGCGATCTGGATCAGGGAGATCCTGGTCGAGGTCTTCATTCGGAAACCGTGAGCCATCCTTCTCTCACCTCCGATCGGGGATGGATCCCGAAAGAAGGGGGGGGACCGGCTGCGGGAACCGGCCCCCCCGGGTACGTGTCAATCAAAAACCCCGACGGTCTGTGAAAGGGGGTCTACTGGGTGACCACACTCACGGAGTAGCGACCGCACTGGCTGTCCGCGTAGCCCCGGACCGAGAAATAGTATGTCCCGTCGGCGGGCGCCGTCCACACGATCCTGGCGTTGAGGCCGACCCCGCTGTCATCGTCCTCGGTGATCAGCGAACTGCCGTCGGTGTCGTAGAGACGGAGGTAGGTGTCGAGGAAGCCGGTCGTCTCGATGACATAGGTCGTACCGCTGGTGACCGGGAGACTGAACCAGTCTGCATCTCCGTCGAGCAATATGTGGTCCTGGGCGTTCCCGCTCCCCGTGGCGATGGCGGTGGCGTCCGTGTAGGTGTCGTCCGGTTCATAGCTGTCGTTCGAGATGGCCGTACCCCACTCAGTGGGGGGCAGGGCACCGTCGTAGGGGGCGAGAATGATGATCATCCTCTCCGCGACCGTAGCGCCCTCGTTGGTTTCGGTGTACTCGATGGTGAAAACGAGCTGGTCCCCGTCGAAGGAGACCTGCAGGGTGTCGCCCTCCGAGGTATGGATCGCGTCACCCTCCCGATTGTAGCCGGTTGTCTGGCTGTAGAAATCGGTGGTGCAGGGATCGTTCTGATAGGAGGTGAGGTCGTCCTCGGTGATCTCGAAGATCTGCCAGAAATGGATGTCGTCGGGGGCGGTGATCGTCTCACCGAAGTCGGGCTGGAGCACGCCGTCTATCGTCACCTCGATGCTCTGCTCCACGAGCCTCCACACACCGATGATGGAATCACCGGGTCCGGTGGGATCGTCCTCACAGGACATCACGAGCAGGGATAGGGCCAGTACGGGAAGGATCTTCCGCGCCAGGCTGGACAGCCTCATCAGCGGCCTCCGTGGGTTTCGTTCGGGCAGATGTCTCATTCTGAACGGCGGCAATGCGACCAGGATAATGCAACCCGGCTCCGGGTGCCAGCCTCCCTTCGACCAGGGCCTCGATCTCGAATGGACTCCGCTCCCCGGCCGGCCGGCTCGTTCGGGCTGTTCGAGGGGCGTTCGTGGACGATATGCTCGACACCGAGCGCACCCCTTGAGAATGGAGACCCATGCAGCACAGAGTCCAGAAGCTGCTGTCCGCGGGCCCCCTTGCGGGGCAGTTCCTCCTGTTCCTTCTGTTCCTCATACTCCTACTGCCGGAGGGCAGGGGCACCGCCCTGGCGGTCCCCCAGGCTGGGCAACAGCAGGACGACCGGGTCCTGCGCGGTGCGCTGGTGGAGGGGATCGCCATGGGACTGCCGGGTATCTCGGCGGCCATCGGTACGGGGGACACCCTCACCTGGGCGGGCACGGCCGGCTGGAGCGACCTGCCGGGACGGGTCCCGGTCGAGCCCGGAGACCGGTTCGGGGTGGGGAGCATCACCAAGACCATGGCGGCCCGGGTAGTCCTGCAGCTCGTGGAGGAGGGTGTGCTCGACCTGGAGAAGACTCCCACCGACTACCTCGACCTGGAGGTCGTCCGGCGGGTCCCCAACACGGGGAAAGCCACACTCCGCCAGCTCATCAACCACCAGAGCGGGATCCCGACCTGGGAGTTCCAGCCGGACTGGATCCGGAAGGGGCGGGGGGCCGAGATGGACCTGGGCCGGACCTGGGGGAAGACCGAGACCCTGCACTACTGCACCGCGGACCTGCTGCCGGCGACGAACGAGCCGGGCGAGCGCTACTCCTATTCGAACACCAATTACACGATCCTCGGTCTGATCATCGAAGCGGTGACCGGGAACGAAGCCTGTGAGGAGATCCGGCGGCGGGTCCTGGAGCCCCTGGGGATGCGGGACACCTTCCTGGAGTCCTTCGAGGAGGTGCCGGGGGGCTATGTGGGCCACTATCACTATGCTACGCCCCGGTTCCAGGAGACGGCCGGTGTGCATCCCGCCTTCCGTGAGATCCGGCCCCTCCTGGTGGAATCCACGAAGGGGAACCTCTCCCCCGAATGGACCGCCGGCGGCATGGTCTCATCCGCCGGCGACCTGGTCCGCTGGGCCAGGGCCATCCGGGACGGGGAGCTGCTGGGTCCGGCCATGCAGGAGGAGGTCTTCACCTGGTATCCCCCCGATGAGGACAGGAGACCGGGCTATCGCTACCTGCAGGGGATCGCGTGGACCGGGGACCTTCACGGGGGATTGGATGCGTATGGGCACTCCGGGGGCACGCTGGGTTTCACCGCCTACATGTACTGGTTCGAAGGTACCGACATCATCGTGGTGATGCTGACCAACGCAGGGGGCATGCACAGCGGCCTCTCCCCGGGCCCGCCCGGTCTCTTCTTCCGTCAGGTCTGGCTGTCGGCGGTGATGCGGTACCTGGGACGCTGAGTCAGAGAGTCCCGGATGTCGTCCTCCCGACGCGGATCGATGGGCTATCCGGCCCCCCCCAGCAGTTCCCTCAGGGCCTGGATGTGCTGTGAGAGGGCCTCCAGGCCCCTGGAGGTCACAGAGTACCAGGTGACCGGCCGACGGTCCTCGTGGGTCTTCCGGGCTTCGAGATAGCCCGCCTCCTCGAGCTTTCGGAGGTTGGCCCCCAGGTTGCCGTCGGTCTGACCGGTGAGTTCCTTCAGACGGGAGAAGGACAGCTGGTCGGAGCGGGTGAGGAGGACGATGATCGCCAGGCGGACCCGGTGCTCCAGGAGCCTGTCGAAGCTTTCGAGTACCTGGCGGGTCCTTTCATCAGGCATGGAACTCTCCTTGCTAGAGTACTCTGGGATACATTTCCAGGCACATGGAGATCGTGGCGGATGACCGGCTCGCGGCATCAGCGGAAGGATGCGGGGACGTTCTTCCCGTCGACGATGTCGTTCTCATCCAGGAATCTCCGGATATCGTCCCAATACTGCCTCCACGGGGGCGGGGTGTTGTGGCCCATGGGATAGAGGTGCAGGGTGCTGCGGGGAGCGGCCTGGTGGATCCGCCGTCCGTGCTCGGCCGGGATGATGCTGTCCCGTTCCCCGTGCAGGACCAGCAGGGGGCCGGGATACTCATCCACCACATCCACCACGTCCAGGGGGTCCCTCATGAGGAACCGGGGGACCAGGTAGCGTCTGGCCATCGCCGCGGCACTGGTGAACGTGGATTGGAGGATGAGGGCCGCCGGTTCGCGGCGCCGGGAGAGTACGGCTGCGAACCCGCCCCCGACAGAGCGCCCGTGGTAGAAGACGCGGTCGGGATCCACCTCGTCCCGGGCAGCCAGCTGATCCACGAAGGTCTCCAGGTCCCGGGTGATGCCCTGCTGGGAGGGGGTGCCTCCCGAGCGTCCGTATCCCCGGTACTCGGGGAGCAGGACAGTGACCCCCATCCGCTGGTAGGGACTCAGGTCGTCCGCCCAGTGGTCGATGACCTCACCGTTGCCGTGGGTGAATACCACCGCCGGTCCCGGGTCCTCTGCGCTTGCCCCGTCCCCGGGCAGCAACCAGGCCTCTACATCACCTTCTTCGATCCCCAGGTGCCAGACCTCGGCGGCGGGGGGAGGGTCGGGCCGGTCCGCCGCCCCCTGGTTGGCGAGGCCCCTCGGGAAGAGTACCGACCGCTGGAAGAACCACACCGCGGCTGCCCAGATAAAGATCACGATGAGAAGGGTGATGAGCACGAGCTGCCACCGAATCCGTGCGGGAGCCGAGCTGCTGCGGGGCGGGTATGCTGTCATGTTAGGTACCTTAGCCCGACCCGGACACGCTAAACAGGTCTATTGTCCAGCCATACCGGGTTCCATTAACGTGCATACACGCTCATCTCCACCCGGGTGAGCGCAAGCGACCGGACTTCCTTCCTCCTCAGGCCGAGGGATGGACATACCATGGTACCCATTGACGGGACTGTCGCAGGTATCCGCGGTTCGGTCCTGGATGTACGCTTCGAGGGCCCTCTCCCCCCGGTGGGCAGCGCCCTCCATATCGATGCTCCATCGGGTACCCTGGTGGCCGAGGTGCAGCAGCACCTCTCCCGCGGGCATCTCCGGGCCGTGACCATGGGGGATACGGCCGGGCTGCAGCGGGGAGCTCCGGTGTCGGATGCCGGCAGCCCGATCCGCGTACCCGTGGGAGATGCCGTGCTGGGTCGGATGCTGAACGTGCTGGGTGAGCCTATCGACCGGAAGGGCGCGGTGGCGGGAGAGGAGGGGGAGGAGCCCCTCCGTCTGTCCATCCATCGATCCGGTCCGGTGTTGAGCGAGCAGAAACCCTCCTACGAGGTGTTCGAGACCGGGATCAAGATCATCGACCTCCTCACCCCCCTGGCCCGCGGGGGGAAAGCGGGCATGTTCGGCGGGGCCGGTGTGGGGAAGACCGTGCTGGTGATGGAACTGATCCGGAACACCGCGGAGGCATACAGGGGCCTCGCGGTCTTCGCGGGGGTGGGAGAGCGCTCTCGGGAGGGGTTCGACCTCTACCGGGAGATGGAGAGCAGCGGCGTGCTGGAGAAGTCGGTGCTCCTCTTCGGCCAGATGAACGAACCCCCGGGGGCCCGTTTCCGGGTGGGTCTCTCCGCCCTGACCGTGGCCGAGTACTTCCGGGACGAGCAGGGGGCCGACGTACTCCTGCTGATCGACAACGTGTTCCGCTACGTGCAGGCGGGCTCGGAGGTGAGCGGTCTGCTGGGACGGGTACCCTCCCGTGTCGGATACCAGCCCACCCTGGCCTCCGAGGTGGCGGACCTCGAGGAGCGGATCACCTCCACCCGCCGCGGGTCGATCACCTCGGTGCAGGCTATCTACGTCCCGGCGGACGACTTCACCGACCCGGCCCCCGCAGAGATCTTCGGCCACCTCGACTCGGCCATCACACTCAGCAGGGACCTCGCCAGCCAGGGCCTCTATCCCGCCGTGGACCCCCTCGGCTCTTCGAGCAAGCTCCTGACCCCCGCCATCGTGGGGGACCGACACTACGAGCTGGCCCGGCAGGTCCGGGAGACCATCGCTCACTACCGCGACCTGGAGGACATCATCAACATGCTGGGCGTGGAGGAACTCTCGGCGGAGGATCGGCGGAGGGTCCACCGGGCACGGCGGCTGCTCCGCTTCCTGACCCAGCCCTTCAACGTCACCGAACGCTTCACCGGCCAGGAGGGCCGGCTCGTTTCCATCGAGGACACCCTCATCGGATGCGAGCGCATCCTGGAGGGGGAGTTCGATGACGTCCCGGAGGATGCCCTCTACATGATCGGACCTGTCGAGGAGGTCCGGACCGGGGAGGAAGAGCAGGAGGAGGGGGAAGGGGGGGGAGAGAGCTCGTGAACGAGAGTCTGCACCTGCTGGTCCTGACCCCCTCCGAAGTGATCCTCGACCTCTCCGGCCTGGAGCACGTGACCGTGGAGGGGCCGGACGGCTCCCTGGGTATCCGAGCGGGGCATATCGACCTGATCAGTCCCCTGACCCGTTCGGTGGTCTATGCCAGGACCCGGAAGGGGGAGGCCCGCTATGCGGCGGTCAACCGGGGCGTTGTGGCGGTGAGCGGTGGGAAGATACGGATCGTCACCCGTGAGGCGGTGGTGAGTGAGGAGAGGGTCTACCTGGAGAACGAGGTGATCCGGTCCTTCCACCAGAAGGCCGACGAAGAGCGAACCAGTCGAACGGCCTTCCAGAAGATGCGCCTCCGGTTCATGCGGAGGATGCTGGAGACCGAGCTGGGGAGCGGCGCATGACGTCCGAAGAGGAGGGAAGAAGGAACCGCGGGGAGCAGGAGCAGTTCCAGGAGGCGATCCGGAAGCGCCTGGAACGGACTCGCCGCAACGAGGAAGAGAGCTCCTCTTTCTGGCAGACCGTGGGGGTCATCGGGACGGTGGGCTGGTCGGTGGCCCTGCCGACGGCGGCGGGGGTCCTCATCGGGCGGTGGCTGGATGCCCTGCTGGGGAGCGGGAGCACCTTCATGTTCTTCTTCATGCTGGTGGGTCTGGGGATGGGCTGCTGGGTGGCCTGGCGCCAGATCGAGGAGAGGTCGTGACCATGCTGCTGGGCCTCACATGGCATGGGTGGATACTGGCCCTGGCGGGAGGGTTCGCTGCGGGTCTCATCTACTTCGGCTCGATCCGCCTGCAGGCCGGCTGCCTCGTAGCGAGGGGTGGGGGCGGATGGCTGATGCCCCTGGCGCTGGTCCTGCGGCTGGTGTTCCTGGGAGCGGCCCTCTACCTGGCCGTCTCGCTGGTCCCTCCTGAGGCGGTGGCTGCTGCCCTGCTCAGCGGGCTGGCGGGGCTGCTCATCGCGCGGTTCCTGCTGATCCGCCCTGCGCGTTCCGGCGGCCGGGTGCCCGGGGAGCCGGAGGGAAGGGCGGGACCTGATGGCGGCGGCCCGGGGGGAGGACCCGGCGCATGAGGATCATGGAGAGCACCTGGACCACGTGGGGGATCATCCTGGTCTTCGCCTTCCTCGCCCTTCTGGTCCGCAGCAGGCTGCGGCCCTGGAAGATCAGCCGCCTGCAGGCGGCTCTGGAACTCTACATCGGATATCTGCAGGATCAGATCCGCGAGATGGTGGGCAGGGACCCCCGACCCTACGTCCCCCTCATCGGGACCCTGGCCCTCTATGTTTTCACGGCGAACCTCCTGGGGATGGTCCCGGGCCTGAGCAGCCCCACGAGCCAGCTGCCGGTACCCGCCGGGCTGGCCGCGGTGGTCTTCTTCGCCGTGCCGTGGTACGGGATCCGCGAACAGGGGATAAGGGACTACCTCAAGCAGTATGCCCAGCCCAGCCCCTTCCTGCTCCCCTTCAACATCATAAGTGAACTCTCGCGGACCCTGGCGCTGGCCGTACGGCTCTTCGGGAACATCATGAGCGGTGAGTTCCTGCTCATCGTGATCATCGGCGTCGTGACCTCCCTGCTCAGGGGGTACGCCAGCGTCTTCCTCCCCGGGGGTTTCCTTCTCACCCTCTTCCTCTCGGTGATCAGCATCATCGTCTCGGTGATCCAGGCATACATCTTCGTGATCCTGGCCCTGGTCTATATCGGGGCGGGCGTGGAGCGCCGGGTCGCACGCGTGCAGGCTACTCAAGACGAGGAGTAGATCGGATATGGATGAGGCAACGATTCTCCAGATGGTGCGAATGATCGTGGGCGGAGCGACCATTGCCATAGGATCCATCGGCCCGGCCCTGGCGGAGGGGAGGGCGCTGGCTCACGCCATGGATTCCATCGCCCGCCAGCCGGACGCCAGCGCCACCATCTCGCGCACCCTCTTCGTGGGACTGGCCATGGTGGAATCCACCGCCATCTACTGCCTGGTGATGGCTTTCATCGTCCTCTTCGCCACCTGATCGGACCGGAGGTCGGAAATGCAGCAGGGCGGTGACATACTCAGCTTCACCTGGCAGTCCTTCGCCTTCACGGTCCTCAACTTCCTCATCCTGGTAGGGCTGCTCTGGTGGCTGCTCCACAAGCCCCTCCTGCGTCTGCTCGACCGGAGGAAGGAAGAGGTGGAGGAGATGCGCATCGGGGCGGGGCAGAAGGCCAGGGAGGCGGAGGAGGAGAAGGAGGAATACGAACGGCGCAGGGAGGAACTGGAAGAGGAACGGGAGGAGATCCTCCAGCAGGCCCGCGAGGAGATCGAAAGCCGCCGCGAGGAGATCCTGGAGCAGGCGCGGGAAGATGGGAAGCGGGAGGTCGAGGGACTGAAGGAGGACTGGGAGCGCAGAAGGAGGCAGGAGCTCGAGTCGCTGCAGGGGGATGTCATCGACCTGGTGGTGGACCTGGGCCGTCGGATGCTGGACAGGATCACCGGTGAGGACCTGGACGAGCGGCTCCGCAAGATGCTGTATGAGCAGCTCGAAGAGACCGGGGAGGGGGATGGCGGGCCCCCCGGGGGAGAGGTCGACGTGATATCCGCCCGGGAACTGGACGAGGAGGCGAGGGAGAAGATCCGGGATCGTATCGAGCGGGTGGTCGGGGGAGAGACGGGGATCGACTTCGATGTGGACGAGGGACTCATAGCGGGGGTCCGGGTGGAGTTCAGCTCCCTTCGGGTGGACGCCTCCCTGGAGGGGATGATGGAGGTCCTGGGAGAGCGCATCTCGGAGGCGGCGCCGGTAGTGCAGGGGGAGGAGGGGCAGGAGTGAGGATAGAGGAGATGGTGCGGCACACACTGGAAGCGGCTCGCGGCGCTGTGGAGGACCTGGAGGTCCAACCGCGGAAGGAGGAGATCGGCCGGGTGGTCTCGACGGGGGACGGTATCGCCACACTGGTCGGGCTGTCGGGAGCCCGTTCCGGAGAACTGCTGCAGTTCCCCGGCGAACTCCGGGGCATCGTCTTCAACCTCGACCCCGGCGAGGTGGGGTGCATCCTGTTGGGTCCGTCCGAGTCGGTCTCGGAAGGGGACGTGGCCGCGAGGACAGGGGAGGTGGCCCGGGTAATGGTGAGCGACGAGGTCCTGGGCCGGGTGCTGGATCCGCTGGGCAGGCCCCTCGACGACGGCCCCGAGATCCACGGGCAGGAGCGCATCGCCCTCGAACGGGAAGCACCGGAGATCCTGGACCGCCGGGAGGTGACGGTACCCCTGGTCACCGGGACCAAATCGGTGGATGCCATGGTCCCGGTGGGACGGGGACAGCGGGAACTGATCATCGGTGACCGGAGCACCGGCAAGACCACCATCGCCGTGGACGCTATCCTGAGCCAGAAGGACTCCGGGGTGATCTGCGTCTACACCGCCATCGGCAAGCAGGCGTCGGAGATCGCCCGGGTGGTGGAGACGCTCCGCGCCGAGGGGGCCCTGGGGTATACCGTGGTGGTGGCGGCGGACGCGGACGACCCGGCCGGTATGCGCTACGCGGCACCTTATGCCGGCTGTTCGGTGAGCGAGTACTTCATGGAGAAGGGCAGGGACACCCTGGTGGTGTACGACGACCTCACACGGCATGCCCGGACCTACCGGGAGATCAGCCTGCTGCTCCGCAGGCCCCCCGGGCGCGAAGCCTATCCCGGCGACATCTTCTACATCCACTCACGGCTCCTGGAGCGGGCCACCCAGCTGAACGAAGAACAGGGGGGCGGGTCGCAGACGGCGCTGCCCATCGTGGAGACCCAGGAGCAGAACCTGAGTGCCTACATCCCCACGAACCTCATCTCCATCACCGATGGCCAGATCTACCTGAACCCCGAACTGTACCGGCAGGGGTTCCTCCCGGCGGTGGACATCGGCCAGAGCGTGAGCCGGGTGGGAGGGAAGACCCAGATCGAGGTGATGAAGGAGTATGCTCCGGCCCTGCGGCTGCGGTACACGCGGTTTCGGGAGCTGGAGGAGTTCACCCGGTTCGGAGCATCCCTGGAATCGGAGACCCGCACGGCCCTGGAGCGGGGACGGAGGGTGCGGGAGGTCCTCATCCAGCCCGCTCACCAGCCCGTGCCCCTCCAGGAGCAGGCGGCACTCTTCTATGTGGTCTCCCGGGACTTCTTGATGGAGATACCCCTCGACCGGGTGGAGGTCTTCGAGGAGCGGTTCAGGCGGAAGGTTCGGGAGGAATCGGGCGATCTCCTGGACCGCATCGCTGCGGGAGAGGTCCTGGAGGAGGAGGATGAGGATCGGCTGATGGGGATCGCCCGCGATGTGCGGGAAGAACTTATGGGGGAGGGCTGAGCATGGCGGACGCGCGGGTCCTGCACCGGCGCCTCGAGAGCGTGGAGGGGCTGCTGGATGTGGTCACCAGCATGCGGGACATGGCCGCCGCATACGTCAGCAGGGCGGAGAGCACCCTCGAGGCGACCCGGCCCTACGCATCCACCGTGGACGAGGCCCTGGCGGAGGTGCTGGGTCATCCCTCGATGGACCCCCTCCGTCCCCCCAGGGGGCGTACGGACTATGTCGTGGTCTTCGGAGGGGACCAGGGGCTGGCGGGTCGGTACAACGAGCGGGTGGTGGAGAAGGTCGAGGAGGCGGCCGGAGGCCTCGAGGGCCCCCTGCACTTCACCGCGGTGGGAGAGAGGGTCGCGGGACTGCTGCATCTCAAGGGCATCCTCGTCGAGATGACCGTCCGCTCGCCGGGCAGCTTCCACGGCATCGAGTCGTCGGTGACGGAACTGGCGGCAAGCATCTTCGGTTCCTACCGCGGGATCGGGGCGGGGAGGATGTTCTTCGTCTTCAGCGAATACGAGTCGGTGGGCAGCTTCGAGGTGCGCAGCCGGCGGATCCTTCCCCCGGAGGAGATCGCGTTGGAACGGGGTGGAGACCGGAGTCCCGGCTTCGGACCCATTCTTCCGGGCGATCCCGCCGACCTCCTGGGCCCCCTGCTCGAGGAGTACTTCTTCATCTCCCTCTACCGCACCCTCTTGGAGAGCCTGGCCAGCGAGAACGGCGCGCGCCTGGAAGCCATGACCCGTGCTGCCGACCGGATCGAAGAGCGCCTGGACGATATCCGGAAACACTATCATTCCGCGCGTCAGGAACAGATCACCTCAGAGATCATCGAGGTCGTCTCAGGTGCGGAGATCCAGCGCGGGAGCCGATAGACCTCGGCGGGCAGACTCCAGGGACCTGATCCTCATTTTCCCCGAAGACCGCGTGCTGGGAGGCCCGAACGGCTGCCCCGAGAGATGTTGCCCGTCCGTCCGATCCGCTGATAGGCTCGTCCCTTCCATGATGAGTCCCAGCGCATATCGTCGGCGGACCCGTGCATCGGTGCTTACCCTGCTCACCCTGCTCCTCCCATGCTCTTACGTGACTGCCGGGGCCCAGGTGGTGGGTCGGGACGTCCCCTACGTACCGACCCCCGCCCGCGTGGTGGAGATGATGCTGGAGATGGGAGAGGCAGGGTCGGAGGATGTGCTCTACGACCTCGGCTCGGGGGACGGGAGGATCGTCATCGCCGCGGTGCGGGACCGGGGGGTCGGAAGGGCGGTGGGGATCGACATCGACCCGGTCCGTATCGCCGAGAGCGAACGGAACGCCCGGGCCGCCGGGGTGGAAGGGCATTGCCGTTTCGTCCGGGGGGACATCTTCGAGATGGATTTCTCCGCGGCGACCGTCCTCACCATGTACCTGCTCCCCGAGGTGAACATACGGCTGCGTCCCAGGATCCTGGCGGAGCTGGAGCCCGGGACCCGGGTGGTCTCCCACCAGTTCGACCTGGGTGACTGGCGGCCGGATGACTACCGCACATACCGGCGTCACTCCGTCATGATGTGGGTCGTCCCGGCTGGGGTGGAGGGAACCTGGGAGGGGCAGGCCGAGCTGGGGCGGGTCCGTCTCAAGCTGAGCCAGGAGTTCCAGGAGGTGGAAGGGGAGATTCGTATCTCCGGCCAGGGCGTCGACATCCTGGAAGCGGTCCTCCGGGGGAGAGAGCTGAGGATCAGCGGGATCCGGGAGCGGCAGGACGAGATCGTCCTCATCCGCTTCGAGGGCAGCGTGGAAGGGGACATCCTGACCGGCCGGGTGACAGCGGGGGATGAGCCCATCCCGTACACCCTCCGACGTCTCCCCGACAGCCCCTTTTGAGTCTCAGCTCCTCCGCTTTCCACGGCCCTTCACGGCACGGATGACGAAATAGGCCAGGGTACCGGTGAGGAAGGTGGCCACCGCCCCGGCCAATTCCACCGGGTTCTCGCCGGCGGCCAGCACCGCGAGCCCCACGGTCGCCGTCACATAGACCGCCGGTACCCACGGGTAGGCCCTGTCGGCCGAAGGGGTCCTCCCTTCCCGGTGATGGATCACGAAGAGCCCGGTCACCGCCGCGGCGGAGGTCAGTGAGAGGGTGAACCCCAGGTAGGAGAGGAGCTGCTGGATGCCCGTCAAGAGGATGAAGAGGACGGCGAGCCCCACCTGGAACCAGATAGCTTCCCGGGGTGGTTCCTCCTCCACCTCGAATGCCTTCGGCATCAGACCGTCTTCGGCCATCTTCGCGTAGACCCTGGGTCCCGCCATCACCATCGAGGAGACCGAGGTGAAGAGGGCGAGGACGATGGTGAACCGGGCCGCGGCGGCGAAACTCCCTCCCCCCAGCGCCCGGGCGGCCACCGCCGCCACATCCGCCGCGCCGGAGACGGCCTCCCGGGGAGGCGCCAGCACGAAGATGCTGTTCAGGGCCAGGTAGACCGCGAACACGATCAGTGTGCCCAGGACCAGGGAGCGAGGGACCGTACGCCGGGGATCCACCGCCTCCCCGGCCATGTATGCGGACGCGTTGAAACCGGAATAGCTGAGAGATATCCACACCAGGCTCATGGCGAAGGCGGGGAGTGAGAACGCCGCGGTCCCGGTCAGCGGGACATCTCCGCCCCCCGGCCAGGCCCCAGCGGCGAGCTGGTATCCCGCGTAGACCACGAATGCGGCGATGATGAGGACCTTGAAGACCACGGCGATTCCCTGCCAGAAAGCGCCGCGGGCAGCCCTCAGCCCGTGCATGACACCCGCTGTGAGGACCGCGGCCAGGGCGACGATGTCCTGAGGGAGCCAATCGGGGCGTATCCCGGCTGGAACCAGGTAGGATTCCAGGGCGCTGGCCGCGAAGGCGATGGCACCGGTGAACCCGGCCAGCAGGGAGACCCAGCCGGCGATGAACCCGGCCAGGGGATGGACCGTCTCGCGGAGGTAGATATACTCACCTCCCGATTCGGGGATCCGGCGGACCAGCATGCCGTAACTCTTCGCCCCGGTCAGGGCGATGAAGCCTCCCAGGGCCCATGCCAACATCACCTTCCCCGGGGTCCCCAGGTCCTCCAGGGCGAAGCCGGAGGTGGTGAAGACCCCGGCGCCGATCATGCTGGCCACCACCACGGTGGTGAGGGTGAACAGGCCGAAGCGGCCGGTGCCGTGGTCCGCCTGGGGTCTCATCTCGCAGGGGTCCGCATCATGATGGTTCCGGTCGGGATTCGATGCCGCCGTACGCTGTGGGAAGGTAACCCATCACCGGGTCCGGGGCCCAGGACGTACCCGCACCTCACTCCTCCCGCATGACCCTCATCGGGTCCACCCCCAGGGCCCTGCGGCCGGGGAGAAGGACGGCCGCGAGCGTGACGGCGGCCAGGAGGGCGGCGGCTGCGGCAAGGTTCACCGGGTCCAGGGGCCTCACCCCGTAGAGGGAACCCCGCAGGGCCATCGCCGCCCCCACGGTGAGCGGGATGCCCACGGCCAGGCCCGCAACGACCAAACGGCCCCCCTGTTTGAGGATGAGCTGCACGATCCGGCTGCTGTCCGCGCCCAGGGCCATGCGGATGCCGATCTCCCGCACCCTGCGGTTCACCGTGTACACCGAGACCCCGTAGAGTCCCACCCCCGCCAGCATCAGACCCAGCAGGGTGAACACGCCCAGGGCCAGGGCGATGACCCGCCGGTCGTAGGTGGCGTTCCGGACCAGTTCCTCCAGGGTGGTCATGGGGAGGGTCCAGATGTCCGGTGCCAGTCCCAGGATCTCACGTCGGACCGCACCGGCCAGGGCGGCGGGGGGACCGGAGGTCTCGGCCAGGAGTACGGTCTCTCCCCAGGACATCTGGGTGAAGGGGAGGTAGAAGTACGGCTCGACCTCCTCCTCGATGTCGTTGTACCTGCTGTCCGCGGCCACACCCACGACCCGGATCGGCTCCTCGCCGAAGGTGTCCGTGCGGAACACCTGCCCCAGGGGGTCCTCCGCCGGCCAGAGCCGGCGGGCCATGGTCTGGTTCACGACGGCCACCCGAGGCCCTCCGGTCCGGTCGTCGGTCGTGAAGGGACGTCCCCTCAGCAGCGGGATGCCCAGGATGTCGAAGTACTCGGGACCCACCAGGTTGAACTTGATGGCCGAACCCCGGGTGAAGCCCGCTCCCGTCTCCCGGGAGGTACTCACCTCCATGGAGGCCCCGCTGCCGGACGGGAAGAAGGGGACCACCCGGGCCATGGAGGCGCGCTCCACGCCGGGGAGAACCCGGATCCGGGGTACCAGTCCCCGGTAGAAGTCCCTCGCCTCCTCCCGGTCCATGCGGGGGATCATCCAGGAGACCAGTACGTCCTTCCGCTCGAAGCCCAGGTCCGCCGATCGGGCGTTGAGGAAGCTTCGGTAGAGCAGGCCGGTCGTGGAGACGAGGACGAGGGAGAGGGCGAGCTGGAGCACGACCATGCCCTTCAGGCCGGTGACTCCGCTTCCCTGCCGCCCCCGGTCCCTGCCGTCCCCCCGCAGGACCCCGATGAGGTCGGGGCGGGAGGCCCTCAGGGCGGGCAGGAGACCGAAGAGGAAGGCCGTGAGGAGCGCCACGCCCCCGGTGAAGGCGACGACCCGGCCGTCCAGGGCGAATCCCCATGCCCGGTAGGTGGGCTGGGGAGGGAGCAGAGCGGGGAGAAGGTCGAGGATCAGGGCGGCCAGTCCCAGGCTCACCGCTACGGCCAGTCCCGAGAGTACGAGGCTCTCGCTCAGCAGCTGTCGGACGATGCGTCCCCGGCTCCCGCCCACCGCCATGCGGACCGCCATCTCGCGCTGGCGGACCAGGGCCTTCGCCAGCAGCAGCCCGGCCACGTTGGCGCACGCGATCAGGAGCACCGCGACCACCAGGGCAAGGAGCAGTGTGCCGGTGTCCCCGAATGTGCGGGTCTGGTACTCGGCGTCGGTCATCACCACCGCTCCCATCGGGGTCCGGGTGGCCCGGTCCCGGATGTCCAGGCGGTCCACGATGGTGCTCATCTCGGCCTGCACCTGACCGATGTCGGTCCCGGGGAGCATCCGCCCCAGCACGGAGTGGCTCGGGAAGTCGCTCGTCCAGTCATCCGGGTCCCCCCACGAACGGGGCGGGAACCAGACGTCGACGTGGCCCATCCTCCGGATCCCGGTGAACGCCTCCGGGGCCACCCCCGCCACGGGGTGGGACCGGCCGCTCAGGGAGAGGGATCGTCCGATGATGGAGGGATCGGAGCCGAAGGCGCGCTCCCAGAGGGCGTGACTGATGACCACCCCCCGCTCTCCCACGACCTCGGGTGGATCCGAGGCGCCGTAGAACCTGCCCGCCGCAGGGCGCAGCCGCACGAGCTCGAAGAAGTTCCGGGCGGTCACGTCCGCCAGGAGCATGCGTGTGACCCCCTCGGAGTCCGTGTAGAGGGCACCCCGGTGTTCCACCGCCGTCACACCCTCCAGGGTCTCCGCCTGCCGCTGCAACTCGGTGAATGCGGGCCAGGAGAAATCCTTCAGTTCCCCGTCCCGGTTCTGGGTGAACACCCGGACCACGCGCTCCGGCTCGCCGAAGGGTGTGGACTCGAGCCATAGCCAGTCCACCACGCTGAAGACCACCGAGGTGAGCGTGATCCCGATGACCAGGGAGAGGATGGCGGAGAGGGAGGTGCCGGGGTTCTTGCGGATGAGCCGCAGGCTGTGACGGAGTTCGCCCATGGATAGTCCTCGATGTCGGAGCGGGTCGGACAGGATGACCTCGGCCTGGGGTTGGACGGCAGGCGTCCTGTGTTACTCGGCCTACGATATCCGGCGTCCGGGTGTTTCGTTCACATGTCCCCGATGCCGCCCGCTTCCCCGACCCTACTGCGCGGGAAGCCGCCCCCGCCACCTGGAGGGACCGGCCGTTCATCCGGATCGACTTGCCGGGGGCCCTGAAAAGGGACCGAGGTTGTGATATACTGACCCCTCCGGGAGGCGTTCGGCGCGGTGTCTACGTGCACCCGTTCCGGGAGGTCTTCCATGGGTCGGACCGCTCCTCAAGCACTCCTCTCCTTCACGCTCTTTTTTCCCGTCGCTCTCCTGGTGTCCCTCGACGTCCCGTGTCCGGCGGGACGCCAGGACCCCGCATGGCTGAAGGACGTCCCATCCCTCCCGGTACATACGCCTCCCTTCGAGGCATCGCTGACCGAAGGCACACCGGTCCGGATGAGGGTGGAGCCGGGGAAGGCCTATCGTGCCCACGCCGGAGGGGTCCGGATATACCGGCTCCGGGACGGGGGGATCGAGGACATGGCGGCGGGGGCCCCGGGAGGCTGGGTCTACCTCTACCACTCCCGGGTGGAGAACGACGAACTGGTCTTCGTGCCCCGTGAGGCGTCCGAGCTGAAGGTGGAATCGGGAGAGATGACCGAGCAGCCCCTCGCGGGAGGGGAGGAGCTCTCGGTCCCCATCGAGCCGGGGGTGGAGACCGTGGGCCGTTTCGTGAACCTGGATGATGGGGAGTCGGTATGCGTCTACGAGTTCTACCGGGGTGAGGAGGTCCCCATGGAGGTGCCCGTGGAGTACCGGACCATCACCCTCCACGGCGCCGGCGACTGGTCGCAGAAGAGCTGGGAGGCGGACGCCGACCGCATCGTGCTCCAGGTGCGGAAGGGTCGGGTCCAGGTCAAGGCGGGACAGCCCTTCCCCCGCTGAAGGTCCGGAGGGCGGCATGACGATGGACCTCGGAAGGTCTTCCCGGAAGGGAAGGGGCATCTAACTATTGACATTTAGTCTATAGATGTGTTTTCCTATCTGCACGGGGGCGCCGGTCTCCGGGGACCCCGTCACCCGCGGAGGAAGGCCGTGCCATGCCGGACGAGCGTGACGAGCAGAGGGACAACGAACGCATGGAGGAGATCGGACCCGCCGGAGTCCGCCGGGGGGACGGTACCGGCAGGAGACGCGGTGCCGGGCGCGGGACGGGCCGGGGCCGCGGTCGGAGAGGGGGAAGGGGCCGGAGGCGCATCATGCGGTTCCTCCGGCCGTGCGTCCTGGTGCTCCTGGCGAAGGAGCCGGGGCACGGCTACCGGCTCCTGGGGGAGCTGGAGCCGTTCGGTATCGACCCCGACTCCCTGGACCCCAGCCTTCTCTACCGCCTGCTGCGGGAGATGGAGCAGGAGGACCTGCTGGAGTCGGAGTGGGACACCGAGAGCCAGGGGCCGCGGCGCAGGGTCTACCGTCTGACCGCAGCGGGGCGTGAGGCCCTGGAAGTCTGGATGGAGGACCTCGAGCGGTCCCGGCAGGAGATCGCCCGCCTGCTCGAGGCCTACAGGCGCCTCGTGAAGGAGTGAGTGAGGGCTCCCTCGAGGGGCCCGCGGAGAGGACCTCGCCGAACGAAGGGGTCAAGCATACCAAAGGAAGAGAGAAGGCGTCCGATGCGTATCGCCGTTTCTGCAGAACAGGGCACAGGACTGGACAGCAGGGTGAGCGGGCACTTCGGCCGCTGTCCCTGCTTCGTCATCGTCGAGGTGGAGGACAGCAGTCCGGCCGCCGTGAAGGTGGTCGAGAACCCCTTCTTGGGACAGCACCGTCCCGGGCAGGTCCCGGCCTTCATCCAGGAACAGGGGGCGGACGTGCTCATCACCGGAGGGATGGGGGGCAGGGCGGTCGGCTTCTTCCAGCAGTACGGCATCGAGCCGGTGACCGGGGCGGCTGGGACGGTGGAGGAGGCGGTGAGGGCCTACCTGGCCGGGGAGCTGATCGGAGCCGCCCCCTGTCGCGAGAGTATCGAGCACGGGCACGGGCACGGTCACGGTGGAGGGGAGCATCACGGGCAGGGGCCGGGCCGGCGAGGCGGAGGCGGCGGGGGCAGGCGCCGGAAGGACTCGTGAGCAGCCAGGAAGCGGGCGGGACGCGGATCGCCATCCCCGCCTCGGGTGAGGGGGAGGACCGCGCACCCGCCCGGCGGTTCGGACGATGTTCCCACTTCGCCATCTTCGATTCGGCCAGCGAGAGCTGGACCTTCCTGCCCAACCCCGCCCGGGACCAGGAACGCGGTGCGGGCGTCGCCGCGGCCCAGAGTATGGTCGCGGAGGGGGTGGACGTGGTGATCGGGCCCCGCCTGGGTCCGAACGCCGCCGGGGTGCTCGAGGAGGCAGCGATCGCCGTCGTGCCTCTCCCGGGCGGCGAGGCCGCCACGGTGAGCCGGGTACTGGATGTCTGGCTCAGGGCCCGGACACGGGAGATCTGATGCGGGTCGCCGTGGCCAGCGGTAAGGGAGGGACGGGGAAGACCACCGTGGCCGCCGCGCTGGTCCATGCCATCGGGTCGGGATCGGGGAGGGGGGGGACGGAAGGAACCCCTCTGATGCTGGACTGCGACGTGGAGGCCCCCGATGCCCATATCTACCTCCAACCCGTACTGGATGAGAGCCGGGCGGTCAGCATCCCGATCCCCTCGGTGGACGAGGTGCGCTGCGATCTCTGCGGGCGGTGCGCCGAGGTGTGCAGGTTCGGTGCCCTGGCGGTCCTCGCCTCGGGGATCAAGACCTTCCCGGCGCTCTGCCACGGCTGCGGGAGTTGTGCCCGCGTCTGCCCCCGAGGGGCCATCACGGAGGTCCGCCGCAAGATCGGGGTCATCGAGACGGGTGCGGCGCCGCCGGGTGTCCGGTTCGCCCGGGGCATGCTGGACGTGGGCGAACCGATGGCGGTACCGGTGATCCGGGAACTGCTCCGGGAGATCGACGGGATCGGGGCGGACGCGCCGGTCGTCCTCGACGCCCCCCCGGGGACCTCCTGCCCCGCGATGGCCGTCCTCCGGGGGGCCGACTACGCCCTGCTGGTGGCCGAACCGACCCCGTTCGGCCTGCATGACCTGCGCCTCATGACGGAGGCCGTCCGGGAGATGGGGCTTCCGGCGGGTGTGGTCCTCAACCGGGAGGGTATCGGGGACGGCGAAGTGGAGCGGTTCTGCCGGCAGACCGGACTCAAGGTACTCCTCCGCATCCCGTACCAAAGGGAGATAGCCGAAGGGCTGGCCCGGGGTATCCTCCTCACGGCGGTCGTGCCCGGTCTTGAGGCCGCCTTCTTGGGACTGTGGCAGAGGATCCAGCAGGAGCAGATGGCCGATGTCCATTGAGGAGTATGTCTTCCTGAGCGGCAAGGGGGGGAGCGGCAAGACGACGGTGTGTGCCGCCTGGGCGGATCTGAACCGTCCGATCGGCAGCGGCGCGGGGACGGTGATGGTGGACGCGGATGTGGACGCGGCCAATCTGGCGATCGTGGGCGAGGTACGCAAGACCGAGGAGCACCCGTTCACCGGGTCGGCCCTCCCCGTGCTGATCGGGGAAGCCTGTTCCGGCTGCGGTCTCTGCGAAGAGGTCTGCCGCTTCGATGCCGTGAGGATGCGGGAGGATGGGCAGGGGCGCGGACCGATCCCCGACATCGACCCCTTCCTCTGCGAGGGGTGCGGAGCCTGCATGGAGGCGTGTCCCTGCGGGGCGCTGGAGATGGAACCGCAGCGGGTCGGGACCTGGTTCAGGTCGGAATCGCGCTTCGGACCCCTCTTCGGTGCAGAGCTGCTGCCGGGGGCGGAGAACTCGGGGAAGCTGGTGGCCAGGATACGGCAGGAGGCCCGCCGGTGGGCCCGGGACGGAGGGTACCGACTCCTCCTCACCGACGGGCCGCCGGGCATCGGCTGTCCTGTCATAAGCGCTCTCTCCGGTGCCGCCGGCATCATCGCCGTGGCCGAGGCGGGGGAGACGGGACGGAGCGACCTGCGGCGTCTGCTGACGCTGGCCCACCGGTTCGAGCTGCCGGTGCAGCTCATCATCAACAAGGCAGACATCCACCCGGGGGCTGCGGCCGCCATCGAGTCCATGGGCCGGGGGGAGGGGGTCGACCTGCTGGGGAGGATCCCCTACGACCCGGCGGTGGTGCACCGCATGGTGGAGGGCGTGCCCGTGACGTCGGATGCTGCATCCCCGGCCGCGGCGGCCCTCCGATCGATCCATGGGCGCTGGTCGGAGGGACGGTCGCCCCTCTACCGGGTCGCGACCCCCTCCTGAGCTCGGGCCGGCCGGAGCGGCAGGAAGGTCTTCCGGGCACAGGGCCGTTCCGCGCGCCGCACCAGGATGGTGCTGCGACTCCGCACGGCCTCGAAGAGGTCGGTGACCGGGACCGTGAGGGCTGCTTCAACTTTCCGGGTCCCTATGGCAGGATCGTGCGCCCCCATCACCATCCACACATGAAGCAGGTGGTCCTATGCCCCGTACCCGTCCCTTCGAAGAACACGCCGGACGCTATGAGGCGTGGTTCGATCGGCATCAGGAGGCCTTCCGCTCCGAGCTGGCCGCCCTGCGGTCGATACAGGGTGGGCCTCCCATACTGGGTGTCGAGATCGGGGTCGGTTCGGCCCGGTTCGCACGCCCTCTGGGGTTCCAGGTCGGCGTGGAGCCGGCCCTCGCCATGGCGCGGATCGCCGCCAGGAAGGGGATCGTCACGGTCCGGGGGATCGCAGAGCGACTCCCGCTGAGAACGGGGACGTTCGATCAGGCCCTCATGGTCACGACGATCTGTTTCGTGGACGACCTGCTCCAGTCCTTTCTTGAGGTCAGGAGGGTGCTGGCGTCGAGAGGGACGGTCCTGGTCGGGCTCATCGATCGCGAGAGCCCCATCGGGCAGGTTTACGAGGAGAAGCGGTCGGAGAACGTGTTCTACCGGGACGCGGACTTCTATGTCGCCCGCGAGGTGCTGGGACTCCTCTCTGAGGCCGGGTTCGGCGATCCGGTGACGGCCCAGACCCTCTTCAGTCTCCCCGGTGCGTCCGAAGGTACCGAACCCGTCAGGACCGGATACGGTGAGGGGTCCTTCGTTGCCATCGCCGCCCGCCGCCTGGACTGAACCGTCCGCGGGGCCGCCTTCAGCGCACCACGAGCACCGGACTCAGGGACCGGTGCGCAAGGGCGTTGGATACGCTTCCCAGACAGATCTCCGCTCGCGGACCCCTGCCGCTGCTGCCGGTGACCAGCAGGTCGATCGACTGGGTCGAGGCGAACTCGAGGATCTCGTGGGCGGGATTTCCCAGGAGCAGGATCTCATGGATGGTGCCCTCCCATCGGTCCAGCGCCCCCCTGGTCTCCTCGAAGATGTGCCGGGCCGCCTCCCGGATGCGTTCGTCGGAGGGGTCGCGGGGCAGGTCGGCGACCCTGCGGTAGACTTCGATGTCCTCGGGCAGGGGGAAGACATAGACAAGGAAGAGCACGTGCTCTCCGGAGTGGGGGAGGTTCTGATCGAGCCAGGCCGCTGCCTTGCAGGCAGATCTCGAACCGTCGGTGGCGAGCAGATAACGCATGGAAAACTCCTCTCCCGGGTCCCCGGCTGAAGGAGACCCTTACGACGAGCCCCTCCCGAACTCCAATCTAAGGGTAGGGGAAATGAGGGGGAGAGGCACCCCATAAAATACGATGAAATAGGTCCCTGTTATCCTTGCCCGGCGGGACACAGGTGGGCATCATACGATGGCGGAGGCAGTGCGGTCTCTCCGGGAGGAGCAGCAGGAAGGACCATCATGGCCGTGCGAACCGTCTACGGCCCCGTCCCGAGCCGACGACTCGGAAGGTCTCTGGGGGTCGATCCGATCCCCCTCAAGACCTGCAACTGGAACTGCATCTACTGTCAGCTGGGCCGCAGCCGTCCCCTCACCAGCGAGCGCCGCGAGTACATCCCCGCCGACCACATCGTGCAGGAGGTGCGGGGGGCACTCTCCAGCCGGGGCGAGAGCGCTGTCGACTGGATCACCTTCGTGGGCTCGGGGGAGCCGCTCCTCCATTCGGGGATCGGTGAACTGGTACGCGGGGTGAGGAGCATGACCGACATCTCCCTGGCTGTGATCACCAACGGCTCCCTCCTCTACAGGCCCGAGGTCCGTGAGGCCGTCCTGCCGGTCCAGGCCGTCCTCCCCACACTGGACGCCGGGTCGGAGGCCCTCTACCGCCGTATCAACCGCCCGCATCCCGATACCACCTTCGAGAAGCACATACGGGGGATGGAAGCGTTCCGCCGGGAGTTCTCCGGCCGTCTTTTCGTTGAGGTGATGCTCCTACAGGGGGTCAACGACACCTCATCCGCCCTGGAAGATATCGCGGAGGTCCTGGCATGGGTCGCTCCCGACGAGATCCACCTGGTCGTCCCCACCCGGCCGGCCGTGGAGCCGTGGGTGCGGGCGGCCGGTCGGGACGGGATCCATCGGGCCGAGTCGATCCTCGCCCGGGCCGGGAAGATCCGGAGCTCGCACCTGAAAGGGAGGGTCTTCAACCGGATCTCCCGGGCCCCGGAGGTCGAAGAGCTCACCGAGATCATCCAGCGGCATCCCATGACCGACACGCAGGTGCGGGAGACCGTGGAACGCTGGTCTCCCGACCGCTCTTCTGAGATCCTGGAGCAGCTTCGGTCGAGCAGCAAGGTTCGGACCGTGGTACGGGACAGGCAGACCTACTGGGTCTCCTCCACCTCGCATTTTCCGGAGGGGGATCCCATCAAGACGAAGGAGCCGGGGGAAGACCCCGTCCGGGGCAGGAAGGGGCGATACAGATGACAGGACGAGATCGACCGCTGACAGGAACGCGTATCGGCATCTTCGGGAAGGGAGGCAGCGGGAAGAGCACGGTGACCGTGCTGGCCGCCCGGGCCCTGCAGATGAAGGGCTACCAGGTGGTGGTCCTGGACGCGGACTCCACGAACCTGGGCATGCCCGGTGCCCTCGGCCTGGAACGCGTCCCCGACCCTCTCATCGACTACTTCGGGGGACTCGTCTTCTCGGGCGGGAGGGTCACCTGTCCGGTGGACGACCCCACCCTGCTCTCCGAGGGGGTCCTCGACCTCGGCGAGATACCGGACCGGTATCGGGCCGTCTCGCCCGAGGGGATCGCCTACCTGGAGGGGGGGAAGATGGGACATCTGGGAGCCGGCGCCGGCTGCGACGGACCGATCGCCAAGATCGCACGGGACCTGCAGGTGAGGACCGCGGAGGACCCCCAGCCGGTCATGCTCATCGACTTCAAGGCGGGTATGGAGGATTCGATACGCGGCGTGCTCACGGGTCTGGATTGGGGGCTGCTGGTGGTGGATCCCTCGATCACGTCGGTCAGGCTGGCAGCGGAGATGAAGCAGATGGCCGTGGACATACAGTCCGGAGCCCGTCCGGCCACGGCCCACCTGGAGGACCCGAACCTGGTGGAGATGGCGGAATCCCTCTTCCGGGGAGCGAGGATCCGCGGTCTGAGCGTGGTGCTGAACCGGGTGGGGGACGAGCAGACGGACACCTTCCTCCGGGAGGCCCTGGAAGAGGACGACATCCGGCCATCCGGGAGCATCGGGGATCACCCGGAGATCGCCCGCTCCTGGCTGCGGGGTGAGGAGCTCCGATCTCCGGAGGCGCTGGAGGAGGCCTCCGAGGTCATGGACACGGTGGAGACCGAGGTCTTCACCGTGCTGCAGCCCTCGACCAGGGGGGGCTGAACGGCAGGATCCCCCTTCAGTACCTCCAGCTGGTCAGGTCGGCTCCCCGGGGCGCGCTCTGCCGGATGCGCTCCATGATGAGCGGTACGTACATGGTGTTGTAGCGCAGGCGAGAGATGTGGTTCGGGTTCTCGTGATCGCCGTTCCAGCAGTGCTCGGCCCGGTCGCCGTAATCCACCACACCGGCGTAGTAGGGATCGGTGGTGGATTCCAGGAACTGCTCGGTGAGGTAGACCGCGTTGTTCAGGTAGTAGTTGTCCATGTCGCCGGCGTAGATATGGAGCTTCCCGACCAGCTTCGGACCCAGGGTCTCCCAGTCCCGTTCCATGATGTAGCGCAGGTCGTAGTGTTCCCGCCAGTACTCGGCCGCCTCGTGGTCGATCTCGCCGGTGTACTTGTCCCAGATGGGGGCCGGGTAGCCGTCGGGTCCCTGCGGTGAGTAGACCGCCTGCCAGATGTCGTACTGGTCCCCCGAACGCCCCTTCGTACCCAGCGCAAGCTCCATGTGGTTGTAATCCTTCACGGTGGAACTGATCCTTCCCAGCCAGTCGCGGTGGCCGGGCCGCTCCACACGGTTGAAGGGACCTCCCTCCCAGTAGGCGTTCTCGTCCTCGTAGATGTTCACCTGGGTGTATTCCCGGAAGTCGATGGGGTCGGGACAGGCGGCGAAGCATCCGTTGTATTCCTCCGGGTAGAAGACCTGGACGGCCAGCGCCTCCCAGCCGCCGGTGGAGCCGCCGTAGAGGAAGCGGGCCCATCCCTCCCCGATCCCCCGGAAACGCTCTTCGATGTAAGGGATCAGTTCGTAGGTGATGGCGTCCCCCCAGGGACCCTGACTCGCCGAATTCACCGCGTACGAGTCGTCGTAATAGGGGGTGGGGTGCTGGATCTCGATGATGAGGAAGCGGGGGAAGTCGTCGGAGATCCAGGTCCGGTAGAAGTCGTACGCCTCCTGCTGGACGATGCGGTTATAGCCCTCCACGTCGAAGCGGGCACTGTAGTCCGGTTCCAGGTCGGGGTCGGGCGGCTCGGTGCGGAAACCGCCGAAGTCGTACGGGAAGTGACCGTGGAAGACCATGAGGGGATAGCGGGCCTCGGGGTGTTCGCGGAAGCCCCGCGGCAGCAGCACGTGGGCTCCCAGGTGCATGGGACGTCCCCAGAACTCGGTCAGCAGGTCGCTCTGGATCCGCACGTGCTTGATCCACTCGGTGTCCTCGGGAGGCGTGATGGGGGGGATCACCCGGTCCAGGTCGATGTGGTAGCTGCCCCCCCGGCTGACCTCGATCCACTCCGGCTCACTCACCAGGTTGCCGGGCGAGCGGTTCCAGTGCTGCCCCTCCCCCTGGTCCATGGGGAGCTTCACCTCGTGTCCGGTGGCCAGTTGGAAGGTCTCGTACTCGTGGAGGACCGCCTGCACCCGGTAGCGCCCCGGCTCCAGGTCCCTCAGGCTCTCTACGGGGTACCCGAAGACCGAGGAGTCGAAGCGGGCCAGGTCGCCGGGAGCCATCCCCTCCACGTCCACACCCAGTACCTGGATCGCTTCCACACCGGGCGTGACCTGGAAGCGGGGTTCCCCCTCCTCGCGGGTGGAGAGGAGCAGGATCACCCGGCCGTCCAGCGGTCCGGGACTCAGTCCCTCGTCGAAGCTGACCGTGAAGGCAGGGCCGCCGGAACAGCCGATTACCAGGGAGGCGGCCATCAGAAGCGGGGCGAACAGGCGAACGGGACGAGACATGGGATCCTCCTGGGTGCGGGGGCTTTTCAAGCATCCCGCCCTGCCTCCCCCCGGGGCAAGCAGAACCATGCCCGGACCCTGGGAGGAGGACCACGGGACGCCGGCTCACTCCCTTCCGACATCCTTCCCGTGCTCCAGCGCCTCACGCACACTCCGGGCCAGGCTCTCCCGGTCGAAGGGCTTGGGGAGGAGGTCCACTTCCCCCCCCTCCACGCCGTGACGGAGCATGGCGTCGTCGGTGTAGCCGCTCGTGGGGAGCACGGCGAGGCCGGGGTGGATCGTCCGGATCTCCCGGGCCAGTTCCACCCCGCTCATGTCCGGCATGACCACGTCGGTGAGGAGCAGATCGAATGTGTCCTCCGGGTTCTCCCGGCACCAGGAGAGAGCCGATCCCGGGGAAGCGAAGGACCTCACCGCGCAGCCCATCTGCTCCAGCATCTCTCGGGCCACCTCCCGGACCATCTCGTCGTCCTCGACCAGCAGGATACGGGTAGGGTCGAATGATCCCTCTTCTCCCTCCGATGGGCGGGTGACCGAGCCCTCCTCGTCACTGATGGGCAGACAGACCTTGAACACAGTGCCCTCTCCGGTCTCGGAGTCGACGGCCACGAATCCGCCTGCTGCCGGACGACACCCTCGATCTCCGTGCGTTCCTGACTGCGTTCGACCAGGAGTCCCACGATCGAGACCGCGGCGAGCAGGCCCCCCCACGATCCAGGGAAGCCACCTGGCCGCGGAGGTTGAGACCAGTGCCCCCGAGAGACCGGAACGGATCTGCGGCACGTCCATGGTGGTCACCCCGAAGATGAAAAGCCCGCTGCACAGCGCAGGCCGGGTCAGCATGCGCACGAGACGACCTCACGATAGCAGTCCCGGTGTCTTTCGGGCCATCCGTAAACCGGAGACCGGCGCCCTCCCCCGACAGCGGGAAGGGGCCGGGTGCCTTGTCCGGGGCAGGGGGGAACGGTACCTTCGGTACCATGCTCACCGTCACCTTCCTCGGTACGGCCGGATCGGTCCCCTCGCTTGACCGCAGCCTCCCCGCGGTGCTCTTCGCCCGCGGGGGGGACCGGCTCCTCTTCGACTGCGGGGAGGGCACCCAGCGCCAGATGATGCGGGCCCGGACCGGCTTCGGCATCCGGGCCGTCTTCCTCAGCCACTTCCACGCCGACCACACCCTGGGCGTACCCGGTCTGCTCCAGACCCTGAACCTCATGGGTCGGGAGGAACCCCTGCTCATCTGCGGTCCGGACCATACGGAGGACTTCGCAGAACGCCTGGTGGAGCTGGGCTACCTGGACCTCCACTTCGACGTGCGCTTCCGGACGCTCGAGCCGGGCATGTCCGCCTGCTTCGAGGGTTACGAGGTACGGGCGTTCGCCACCTGCCACAGCGTCCCCTCAGTGGGCTATGCCCTGGTGGAGGAGGAACGCCCCGGCCGGTTCGACCCCGAGAGGGCCCGGGAACTGGGGGTGGGGGAGGGGCCTGATTTCGGCCGGCTCCAGCAGGGGGAGCCGGTGGAGACGGAAGGGGGCATGGTGGAGCCCGACCAGGTCATGGGTCCGCCGCGGCCCGGCCGCCGGGTGGTGTACACCGGCGATTCCCGTCCGCATGAGGCCATGCTGCCCCACCTGGAGGGGGCGGACCTTTGGATCTCAGAGGGGACCTTCGGGGACGAGTTCCGACAGAAGGCGGAGGAGACGGGACACTCCACAGCACGGGCCGCCGCCGCTCTGGCCCGGGAGGCGGGGGTGCGTCGCCTGATCCTGACCCACATCAGCACCCGTTACAGTGATGGGGCCCACCTGCTCCTGGAACAGGCCCGGGAGGAGTTCGAGCGGGTGGGACTGGCGGAGGACCTCCTGCGGGTGGAGGTGCCCCTGCCGGAAGCCGAGACGGGCTGAAGCCCCCGGCCTTCCGATCCGGATGTGCCCGCTTTCGAGCTCCGGCCGGAGAACGTCTTCCACAGGGTGGGCCAGGTCTTCGGCCATCAGGACATCGACTTTCTCGGCGATGAGGATTAGGCGCGGGTCTTCCTGGAGGATGCCCGTACGCTGGTCGACATGATCGTCGGATGAACCGTCTCCCCTGCCGGGCCTGAGGATCTTCACCGGACCGAGTCGGAGTACCCGAAGACCGGGTGTCGTACCCCTGCCGACGCAGCCAGCAGGAGGAAGAGTGAGCTCGCAGCGATCATCCGTGGATCTACCGGATCTGGGATGGGGAGGGACTTGGAGGGGGGACACCTGTGAGCTATTATGTGCATATGCACATTCAGGAGGTGCCGGTTGCCCCGCCCGAAGAAGACACGCTACTGCCAGGCCTTCGAGGGAGATCCCGTCTTCAAGCCCCGCAGCATCCCCATGACCGAGCTGGTCACGATGGAGATGCGGCTGAGCGAGCTGGAGGCTCTCCGTCTTTGCGACATGGAGGGACTGGATCAGGAAGAGGCGGGTCGCCGCATGGGGGTCTCACGAGGGACGGTCCAGCGGCTCCTGAAAGAGGGCCGGGCCAAGGTGGCCCGCGCCCTGGTGGACAACCAGGCCATCGTAATCAGGAAAGGTGAGGAAGATGCGGATCTGCGTTCCCACAGGGACGGATGAGGGGATCGAAGCGGTCGTGTTCGGCCACTTCGGCAGTGCCCCGTACTTCAGCGTCCTGGACACGGAGACGGGCGAGGTAGAGGTGCTGGATAACGGGGACCAGCATCACGAGCACGGCCGCTGTCGGCCCGTGCAGCAGCTCGACACCGGCCGGCTCGACGCAGTGGCAGTGCGGGGGATGGGGCGGAACGCCCTGGCGAGGTTCAGCGCGGCGGGCATACCGGTCTATCTCTGCCGGGGGGAGAACCTGCAGCAGGTCCTCGATGAGGCCCGTTCGGGTGACCTCCAGGTCCTGGATCCCTCCCGGGCCTGTGCCGGCCACGGTCACGGCCATGGTCACGACCATCACCGCCGTCTCGACGGCTGACCCTCACAGAGGAGCGACGAACATGCGGGTCGGAATCATCATCTGCGATCGCTATCGTGCCTGCGGAGGAGGCAAGTGCCTTCGTTCCATGCGGGAACGGGAAGGGGGCTTCAGCCGGTATCCCGCCGACGAAGCGCTGGAACTGGTGGGCTACTCCACCTGCGACGGCTGCCCCGGGGGTAACGTGGAATACGTCCCCGAGGAGATGATCAAGAACGGTGCCGAGGTCATCCACTTCGCGACGGGTATGGTGGTGGGGTACCCTCCCTGTCCCTACCTGGATTACTTCCAGGAGTTCATCCAGGAACGCTACGGCGTGCCCGTGGTGGTGGGCACCCACCCCATCCCCGAGAAGTACCGGAAGGTCCATTCCGGTCTGGAGTCATGGCCGGTCCTTGCCGAGAACGACCCCCTCATGGCCACCGAGGAGATCCGTCTGGCCTACGATTGAGGTGAACGGGTCAGGGGCCTGCCGTGTGGGGTAAACGGCCGGATGAACGGGGCGTCCCTTATCCTCGCCCTGACCTCCGCCTGTACCAAGGGCGGCTCCGCGGCCGGCACGGCGACCGAACCGATCGACGATCCCCTCATCCAGGAGGCCGTCCTCACCTTCGAGGACGTACCGGAGGAGTACCTGCTGGTCCGTCCCCTCTGGCAGAGTATCGCCGCGGGACCCGACGGTGACCTGCTGGTGGCCGATGAGGACTGGGTGAAGGTGTATGCCCCCGACGGTACGCCGAAGGAGCGGTTCGGGGGACCGGGGAACGGACCGGGGGAACTGGAGCGGGTGAACTACATGGCTGCTCCCCCCCGCCTACATCATCCATCTCCTGGACCTGGGTTCCGGGGAACGGAGCAGGCTGCGCAGACGGTATCGTCCACAGCCGGGCCGGCCCCACCCGAGCCCGCACCCTTGACGAGTACGCTATCATCATGGTCGGGGTTCGGGAGCAGAGGGACACGATCTCTTCGGAGGAACGTATGCCGACCTACGACTACCGGTGCAGGGAGTGCGGGAAGAAGTTCACCCTGACGATCACGGTGGCCGAACACGACAAGGGCGTGAAGTGTCCGAAGTGCAACAGCCGCGAGGTGGACCAGCTCCTCACGTCCTTCTTCGCCAAGACCCGGCGCAAGAGCTGAGTCCCCGGGAGGCGCTCAGGACCGGAGGGGGGCGTCCTCCGGACGCTCGGAGAGCATGATCACCGCCGCCAGAGCCGTGGGGAAGAGCACGTCGGAGGGGAAGTGGGCCCCGTAGCGTACCCGGCCGAGCGCCACGAACAGCCCCCAGCCGATGATCGCGGTCCCCACCGCGGCGCGCGTCGCCGGCCTCCGGGAGGAGACCAGCAGGAGCAGGGGGAGGAGCATCCACCCCATGGCCGTGTGGCCGGACGGGAAGGAGAAGTGGCCGGTGCAGCCCTGGGGGAGGTACCAGGGGGTGAACCCGGTGTAGTCGGGGGGCACAAGGTGGTAGAACCGCACCCGCCCCCAGAGGAGCTTGGCCGGCTGGACGAAGAGGAGCCAGTCCAGGACCGCCAGCCGGAACGCGGCCCGCGCCGCCCTGCGGACCCGGCCGGTGGGTGGGCGTCCCTCCCTGACCAGGAGGATCACCATCACCACGGCCGCCGCGCCGGCTGTCAGCCATATCAGCCAGCCCTTCGATGCCACGTCGGCGGCCGGGATGCCCAGGTTCACGGCGGAGACCGCGCCCCCGTAGCCGAGGGCCGTCATGGCCAGCAGGGTGTAGAGCCCCCCCGCCGCGCCGTCCCTGGCCCCTCCCCCTCGAAGGGCGCCCGAGGCCAGGAGGAGCAGGGCCCAGAGCGTGACCAGCAGACCTGGGAAGGCACCCCAGCGGTCCACGAGCCTCCCCCAGCCGGAGGAAGGGTCGGCGGCCCACCGGCTGATGGGGAGGTCCCATGCCCCGAAGGCGGCGGCCAGCACCGCCCATAGCACCAGTACGGCGATGAGCGTCCGGCGCCGGCCTACGGGTAGCGCCACGAGTCCAGGTCCGCCTCCGGAGGTGCGTGACGCTCTATGTGGATGGCCATCTTCTGCAGCAGTTCGGCGCCGCGCGGACCCCAGCAGTGCGGGGCCCGGGCCTGATAGGCCACCTCACCGCTGTAATAGGGGGCCTTCGTGCCCTCGAGGAAGTCCTCCATCAGGTAGGCGGCGTTGTTGAGGTAATAGGAGTCCATATCCCCGGTGTAGATGTGGATCTTCCCCACCAGCTTCGGACCCAGGGTGGCCCAGTCCCGCTCAAGGATGTGCCGCAGGTCGTAGTTCTCCCGCCAGTACGCCGCCACCTCGTGGTCGATCTCCCCGGTGCGCTTGTCCCAGATCCTGGCCGGGTAGCCGTCCGGCCCCACCGGGCCGTAGGTGGCCTCCCAGATGTCCCACTGCCCCCCTGAACGGGAACGGTCCCCCACGACCAGTTCGTACCAGTTCTCGTCCTTCATCATCGAGCGGATGTTCCCGTCGGGAGAGCGCCGGTTGGGCCGTTCGATCCTCATCCATCCCTCATCGAACCAGTAGGCGTTCTCGTCCTCGTAGACGTCCACGATCTGGTGGTACCGGAAGTCCACCGCGT
Organism: bacterium; assembly: GCA_046497505.1. GTDB lineage: Bacteria > Blakebacterota > Blakebacteria > Blakebacterales > JAWOFN01 > JAWOFN01. The sequence goes on from JAWOFN010000114.1 coordinate 40,521, forward strand.
CGGGGCAGGAGGCGAAGACCCCGCCGTAGAAGTCGGGGTAGAAGACCTGGTGCGCCAGGGCGATCCACCCGCCCGTGGAGCCCCCGCTCAGCATGCGGGCCCACGGCTCACGGATGACCCGGAACCGCTCCTCCACCGCCGGGATGAGCTCCTCCATGATGGCATCCCCGTAGGGGCCGTTGTTCTCGGAGTTCACCCCGTAGGAGTCATCGTAGTAGGGAGAGGGGTGCTGCAGGGTGACGTAGATGAAGCGCGGGGCCTCCTCACCCATCCAGTGATCGTCGAATCCCCCCCCCCGGCCGAACCCGCCGGGGGCCCTCAGGCTGAAGTGCCCCTGGTTGTAGTTGACCGGGTAGTGTGTTTCCGGGTGCTCGTCGTACCCCTTCGGCAGGAGCACCGCGGCCCCCAGGAAGATGGGATGTCCCCACCATTCGGAGAGTATCTTGCTCTGGAAGCGCAGGTACTTGACCTGCTCGGTGTCCTCGGGCATCTCCACCGGGGGGATCACGCGGTCGCACACCAGGCGGATCGTCCCCGAGGCGACGGGATCGAGGCGCATCCTCACCGGATCGCTGTAGAGGTTGCCCGGCGAGCGTTTCCACGACTGCCCCTCCCATTGGTCCATGTGCATCCACACCGTGTGACCGTCCGCCCGATCGAAGCGGGTGTAGACGTTCATGAAGGCCTGGACCCAGTACTCCCCGGCGGGCAGGTCGGAGAGACTCTGGAGGGGGTGGCCGAAGGTGTCCCCGTCGATGATCCCGACCTCCCCGGGCCGCAGTCCCTCCACCGACGTTCCGAAGAGTGGGACGCCGGTGGGTCCGGTCTGCTCGATCGGGGTCCTCTCCCTCGGCATCTCCCGGCTCAATGCCACGTAGACACGGCCGGTCACCGGCTCGCTTCGGAGGGCCGCATCGAAGGTGACCTGGAAGTCCAGGGGTCCGGCCTGATCGGCCCCCGGATCGGCCGAAGCGGCGGGCATCGGTTGCCGGGGCACCAGCAGTGCGAGCGTCAGGAGGGCACCGATCAGCAGGTAGAGGGGCCCTGTGGGACGGAAGTGGTCGGGGATGGGGATGCGGCGCATGGGCTGCTCCGTTCGATCGGATGTCAGGACTCGAGGGGGCTCACTTCAGCTTCACGGCGGTCCCGGAGGCGGTGACCATGAGCATGCCGCCGTTCTGGCCCAGCACCTCGTAATCCAGGTCCACGCCCACCACGGCGTCGGCGCCGTTCTGGACGGCCCGGTGCTCCATCTCCTCGAGCGCGATCTTCTGGGCCTTCACCAGTTCCTTCTCGTACGCGGCGGAACGTCCGCCCACGATGTCCCGGATCCCCGCGAACACGTCCTTGAAGATGTTGGCACCCATGATGGCCTCGCCCGTGACGATGCCCTTGTACTCGGAGATCTCGCGGCCCTCGATGGTGACGGTGGTGGTCAGGATCATACCCGATGCTCCTTATGATGGGATGGTCGGCGCTCTCCATGATTCTGCAACGATACGGACCCCGGCGCCACCCGCTTCACGTGGAGTCAAAATGAACTAGGGCCCCGACCGATGAGGCCGGGGCCCTCCTGCTGCAACGGATGGCGAAGTACGCGCTGTGCGCTCCCGCCCCTGTCAGTCGCGTCCCGAGGTATCGGTGCCCGCCGCCGGAGCGTTCTCGACGGAGTACTCCGGCGGTTCGGGGATATCCGGGTTGCGGCCCTTCCGCTTCTCCGCCGGGCGGTGGCCTGCGG
>JAWOFN010000041.1:0-5883 GCA_046497505.1 bacterium
GCCAGACTGGTGAGCAGGTCGTTCAGCCCGGCCAGGGGGATCCGGTGGTCCTCCGCTTCCGCCAGGGCCCGCAGGAGTTCCTGGAAGCGCAGCCTGTTCGACGGCAGCGCCCGGCTGAGCATGTAGCTGGAGAGATCCTGCCCGGATGCCTCGGCCAGGCGTCGTATGGTCTGCTTCTCACGGGGGGTGACCCGTATCTGGATCTGCGCGGTTCGGTTGGCCATGACGTCATGGTAACCGGCCAGAGACCGAGTGTCCATACCTATGTATTGACATTATTTCCCGTGAGACCTCACTGCGCATCTCAGCCCTCCTCCGCCCGCATCATCCTGCAGGCGTCAGCGAAGGAAGTGACCTGGCGGAGCCGGGCCAGGTACCGCACATGGGCCAGATCCCCTTCCTCCTGTTCCATGATCTGGTAGAGACGGTGGTCTGTACCCGGGATGGAGACCCTCGGAACAGGGCCCCCATCTCTCCCCCATTCCTGAAACTTTCGACGTATGCTCTCGGGTAGGTCCATACATCGATAATGTACTTAGGGGGTAAGTATATCAGGCGTTGGAATCGCGATCCTCATCGGCCCTCGGGTCCAGCGTCGCCAGGGCATCACGCAGGACCGGGAGTGCCAGCCGGTCCTTCTGCCGTCCCGAGGCCTCCTTGCTGGCGATGATCCGTTCCAGGCTGAGGACGGGGACCCCTACCCCATCAAGATCGACCAGGATCGTATTCTGCTGTTCTTCCTCGAATGGGCCGAGTCCTTGCATGTGCACCACGATATCGAACAGCTTCGCCCCGCCACCGGCCAGCATGGGAGGACGATCACCGGTGGGCGGGATGTAGGCCCCACCCACACGATCCAGCGCGCTGCGAAGCCCGGGATCGGTGAGGTCCTTGAACCAGAGATCCACATCCTGTGTCACGACCGGCGCACCCTGCAGGGCGGCGGCAGCCAGTCCCACCAGCATGAAGTCCACTTCTTCAGCCAGAAGGGCCGTGAGGAACCGCAGTTCCTCCTCACCGAACAGCAGCGGTTCGTCCACGTCGCAGCGACCTCCTCAGCCGTTCGATGGGTGGTTCCTTGAGCAGGATCAGCGTGTGGCGGACGTTGTCGGTATCCACCTCCGGTGCCCGATCCCTGACGGTCTCCACCTCTTCCCAGAGCCGTCGGGCCCACCGCTCCTGCGGGCTCTCGTCCACCAGGATCGTTCCCGCCGACACGCCGAGGGTCTCGGCTACCGATTCGATGGAGTCAGGCAGGATGCTCTCTCTGCGGGCCAGGGAGTAGAACGCGTTCCGGCTGACACCGGCCTCTTCCAGGAGATCGGTGAGCGTCCAGCCACGCTGGTCGGCCAGGTGCTTGATATGGTCAAGGTCCACGTGCATGATGTGTGCCAGTTTATGGTACAAGCCGGCCTTTGGCAAGGCTAGGGGGCGCGGCGTACCTCGGCCAGTACCGGGTCGATGACCAGGCCCGGGGTCCGCTCGAAGTGCTTGATGTTCCCCGTGACCAGATGCAGGCCATGGTATCGGGCCGTGGCGGCGATCTGGAGGTCGGCCTCCGGAAGCGGCATCCCCCTCTTCTCCAGATTGGTTCGGATCTCCCCGTAGACCCGGGCGGCGGAGCGATCGAAGGGGAGGACCGTGATGGCGGGAAGCAGCCGGCGCTCGATGTGCTCCAGGTGACGGTCCCCATCCGCCGCCCGAAGGGCTCCGTGGTAGAGCTCGGTCAGGCATACCGCGCTAATGAACTGCTCCTCCCGAGGGATCGTCTTGAGCCACTCCAGGTACCCGGAAAGCGGCCTGGACCTCATGACCTCGGAGATCGCGTCGGTGTCGAAGAGCCGGGGCATTTTCAGTCCCCCTCCCTGTCGTCCTTCTGCTGCGGATCCTCCAGGTCGGGGACCGCCCGGTAGGCGGTCCGGGGGTGCTCGGCCACCACCCTGACCAGGTCATCCGATCCCTCCCAGCCGCCGGCTACCCTGGCCAGGCCGCCCTCAGGGCCGGCGGAGCGGAGCTTCTCCAGGCGTTCGACGTCCTCCGCCGGGATGATGGCAGCCACCGGCTTGTCGTGACGCGTAAGGAGTATCAGCTCCCCCGCCTCGGCCTTCCGTACGTATTCGGCCAGCCGGGCCTTGGCCTCGCTCATGGGCACTTGCAGCATCCGGATCACCCCGCTCGGATCGAGATAAGTCATTCTGACTACTCTGACTCATCCCAACCCGGATCGGCCCTCGGCACAAGCAGCAGCGGTGGGAACGCAGCACCCCTTCCAAATCGCCCGTATCACCGTGTATCCTGGAGCCTGACAACGATGCGTCCCAGCCAGGAGATCGAAGCATGAAGGCCGTGGTATTCCGCGAGCACGGAGGATCCGAGGTCCTCGAGACCACCGACCTCCCCACCCCCGAGCCGGGCCGGGGCGAGGTCCGGATCCGCATCGAGGCGGTGGCCATGAACCACCTGGACCTCTGGGTCAGGGGAGGCCTGCCCGGTCCGCCCCTGGAGATGCCCCACCTGCTGGGGAGCGAGATGGTGGGGGTGGTGGAGGCCCTGGGCGAGGGATCGCAGTCGAGCGGCGTCGAGGGCCCGGACGGGGCCCCTGCCCTGCTGGGCCTCTACAACGAGCCCATCTTCGAGGGGCAGCGAGTGCTGGTCTCCCCCATGCTCTCCTGCGGTCGGTGCGAGTACTGTTTGCAGGACTGGGACGGTCTGTGCGTCGAGGGCTTCAAGATCTTCGGGGCCCAGATCCCCGGGGGCTACTGCGAGGAGAAGGCGGTGCCCGCCGAGGCCTGCATCCCCCTGGAGCCGGACGACGACCCGGTGGCCTGGGCAGCGGTGCCCCTGACCTTCCTCACCGCCTACCACATGCTTCACACCCGGGCGAAGCTCGTGGCCGGCGAGACCGTGCTGGTCCACGCGGCGGGCTCGGGGGTGGGGAGCGCGGCCATCCAGATCGCCAAGCGGGCAGGAGCGACGGTCTATACGACCGCCTCCACCCAGGAGAAGATCGACAAGGGGATGGAGCTGGGTGCGGACGTGGGGATCGACTACACCGAACACGACTTCGACGAGGTCATCAAGGAGCTCACCGGCGGCCGGGGCGTGGACGTGGTCTTCGAGCACGTTGGGGCGGAGATCTTCGACGCCAACCTGAAGTCGCTGGCCCGGGGTGGACGCCTGGTGACCTGCGGTGCCACCACGGGCCCGGAGGTGGAGCTGAACCTGCGCTACCTCTTCGTGAAGCAGATCACCCTGCTGGGCTCCTACATGGGGGGTCGGAGAGAACTGCTGGAGGTGGTGCGCGGGGTGCGCGACGGCGAGTTCGTCCCGGTGGTGGACCGCACCTTCCCGCTGGAGAAGGCACCCGAGGCACACCGCTACCTGGAGGACCGCAGGCAGTTCGGGAAGGTGGTCCTCCTGCCCTGAGCCCGGTCTCCGGGAGAACGGACCCGGGCTCCGATCATGGAAGTGCCGGATGGCGCAAGCCGGGATACCCTTTGAGAGGGATTGGACGGTCCGCAGCGGGGTGGGATCCCCGGGAAAGGCAGCATGACGGTGACCGAGGTGATCACGCAGTGGAACAGCTGGCTGAACGGCTATGTATGGGGCGCTCCCATGATCGTGCTCCTGGTGGGCACGGGCCTCTTGCTCACCATCCTGACCCGCGCCGTGCAGTTCCGAAGGTTCATGGTGGCCTTGCGGGAGGTACTGGGCAACCTCACCCGGGGCGGGGGCGGCGAAGGGGACGTGACCCCCTTCCAGTCGGTGGCCACCGCCCTGGCCTCGACGGTGGGGGTGGGCAACATCGCCGGGGTGGCCACCGCCATCTTCCTCGGGGGCCCGGGGGCCCTCTTCTGGCTCTGGATCTCGGGTCTGGTGGGCATGTGCACAAAGTACGCCGAGATCGTGGTGGCCCTCCACTATCGGGAGAAGGACGAGTCAGGGATCATGCGCGGGGGCGCCATGTACACCCTCAAGAAGGGCCTCGGCCTCCCCTGGCTGGGGAGCCTCTTCGCCCTGCTGGCCGCCCTGGCGGCCTTCGGTATCGGCAACATGGTCCAGGCCAACTCCCTGGCCGATGCCGCCCGGTCCACCTTCGGGATCGCCCCCTCCATCACTGGGATCCTGCTCGCCCTGCTGGTGGCCGCCGTGATCCTGGGGGGTATCCGACGCATCGGTGAGGTGACCCAGGTGCTCGTCCCCTTCATGGCGCTGCTCTACCTGGGGGGCGGCCTTTTCATCCTCCTCCTCCACCTGCCCGCCCTGCCCGAGGCCTTCCGTCTCATCTTCGATGGTGCGTTCAGCGGGACCGCCGCCGCCGGAGGATTCGCCGGGAGCACCATCATGATGTCCCTGAGGTTCGGGGTGGCACGAGGGCTCTTCTCCAACGAGGCGGGGCTGGGAAGCGCCCCCATGGTCCACGCCGCCGCCACCACCGACCACCCGGTGCGCCAAGGCATGTACGGTATCTTCGAGGTCTTCGTGGATACGGTGCTGGTCTGCACGGTGACCGGACTGGTGATCCTGGTCACCGGGGTGTGGGACGGCGGCCAGACCGGCGCGGCCCTCTCCGCCCATGCCTTCCACGTGGGCCTGCCGGGCACCTGGGGCGACATCGTGGTCACCGGGGGGCTGGTCCTCTTCGCCTTCTCCACCCTGCTGGGATGGAGTTTCTACGGGGAGACCGCAGCCGTCTACCTCTTCGGCTCCCGCATCGCCCTCCCCTACCGGGTCCTCTGGCTGCTCTTCATCTACCTGGGCGCCACCGGCTCGCTCCGTCTGATCTGGGACGTCGCGGACACCCTCAACGGCCTGATGGCCCTGCCGAACCTGGTCTCGGTGCTCTTCTCCATCCCGCTGCTGCTGAGACTGCAGAAGGAGTTCTTCAGCCGGAAGACCGACTACGGGGAGGACATCATCCAGCGCTGAGACCCGTGAACACCCTCAGGAGAGCTGGAGCAAGGCCGCGGCGACGAGGAGCAGGAAGATGCCCGCCACGACAAGGACGAGGCCGCGGTCCCTGCGCACCACCCCCTTCCCCCCCACGGCCAGGGCGGAGGCCATCGGCGTGACCAGGAGGACTCCCAGCCCTGCATGGGCGGCGACGCGGAACGCCTCCAGCCCCGCCAGGGGGAGGAACACCCCGATACCGAGCAGGATGAGCGAGGACCGGTAGCCGAGCCGGTACACCCTCGCAAGCATGCTCCGCAGGTCCCCCCCGCTCACCCTCTCCGCGTGCCCGCCCATCAGACACCTCCTCCCGCCAGATAGTCCCAGACCATGCGGACGACCACGGCCACGAGCACGACGACGAAGGCCCGCTGCAGCCCCCGGGCCCGGATGCGCTGGGCCACCCTCGGCCCGAGCCTGCCCCCGGTGAGCACTCCCAGGACCAGGGGCGCCGCAACGGCCAGTACGAGCTCGCCCCGCACGTAGTAGGCGATGCAGCCCGCGGCGGCGGTGAGACCCATCATGAACGTGCTGGTCGAGGTGGAACGGTGGATGGGTGCGCCCAGGAGCAGGTTCAGGATCGGCACCTTGATGATGCCGCCCCCCACGCCCAGCAGCCCCGAGATCACGCCCGCGCCGCCGGAGCCCGCCAGGGCGGCCGGCGTGGCGGGTATCTCCTCCACATCGCCTCCCACCTCGAGCACCTTCTTCCCCCGCCACATGTTCCATCCCACGTAGAGCAGGAGCGCGGCGAAGCTGAGCCGGATGGCGGCGTCGGGCAGGATGCCGGCCGCCACGCTCCCGGCCACCGCCCCGGCGATGGTGGTGAGTTCCAGGGTCAGGCCAAGGCGGACCAGGGGCAGACCCCGCTTCATGTAGCCGGCGGTGGAGGAGACCGACGTGGCCACCACCCCCACCAGGCTGGCGGCCACC
>JAWOFN010000100.1:0-7979 GCA_046497505.1 bacterium
GTGGAGGTGAGGGGCCAGGAGGTGAGGATCCCCACCCGCATCAGAAGAGGTCCACGTCGTTGAAGGGTCCCGGGGGGTCGGTGAGGATGTCGGCGATGCGGCGGCCCACATCGCCGGGATCCAGGAAGGTGCTCCGATCGAACTCCTCCCGCTTCTCCTCCGGGAGCTCGTCCCACAGGGGGGTGTCCACCGCGGGGGGATGGATCATGCTCACCGTCAGGCCGCGGGGGACAGCCTCCTCGGCCAGGACCTCCATGAGGCCCCGCAGGCCGTATTTGGAGGCGCTGTAGGCGCCGTTCTCGGGCAGCGGCTCCTTGGCCGCCACCGAGCCCACGGCCAGGATGTGGCCCGATCCCGCCGCGTACATGGAGGGGAGGGCGGCGCGGAGGGGGAGGAAGGTCCCCACCAGGTTGGCTTCCAGGGAGCCGCGGAATGCGGAGAGCGACTCCTCCACCAGGGGACTGAGATGGAATGTGCCGGCGGAACAGACCAGACCGTCCCATCGGCCGAAACGCGACGTGAAATCCTCTGCGGCCCTTTCCAGGGCCTCCCGGTCGGTCACGTCGACAGGGGTCCCCCCGGCGCGTCCGGGGGGTGCGCCCAGGGCCTCCAGCGCTCCCTCCATCCGGTCCGGGTCGCGGCCCGCCAGCCAGACGTCCCACCCCCGGTCCAGCAGGGCCCGGGCGGCAGCCAGTCCCAGCCCCCGGGTACCCCCGGTGACGAAAGCGGCCGGCCGGCCCTCATCGGGTCCGCGGGTCCTCATGCCGCTCCTCCGCGTCCCTTCCCTTCACCGGTGTCCATGCGGGAGACGCCGGCGTTGTTGACGAGGAGGTCGAGACCGCCAAATTGTTCGAACAGCCGCTCCATCGAACGCGTCACACCCTCGGGGTCGGTGAGGTCGGCGGCTTCCCCGGCGATGACACGGCCTGGTCCGCTGCAGGCCCTGGCGCCGAGGACGATCTTACCTTCGAACTGTGCTTGCTGTGGCATAGGTTGAGAAACTACGGAACACGTACGGAAGGTGTCCATGGTCTATTTGACGAAGCGTTTCGAGTTCAGTGCGGCCCACCGCTATCACAACCCGGGACTCTCCGACGAGGAGAACGTGGAACTCTTCGGGGCCTGCAACAACCCCGCCGGGCACGGTCACAACTACGGCCTGGAGGTCACCGTCGCCGGGGAGGTGGATCCGGCCACCGGTTTCTTCATGAACGCGTCGGAGCTGAAGCGGGTCGTCCAGGAACGGGTCGTGGACGTCCTGGACCACAAGTTCCTGAACCACGACGTGCCCTATTTCGCGGACGTGATCCCCTCGAGCGAGGAGATCGTCCGCTGGATGTGGGGTCGCCTGGTCGATGCGTTCGACGAGCACGAGGCATGCCTCCACCGGATCAGGCTGGAGGAGACCTCCACCATCTTCGTGGAGTACTGCGGCCCGGAGGATGGACCGGCCTAGGTGCCCAGTGCCGCCCCCCGCAGATACGGCTGCATTCGAGCGGCGGCACTAGAGGTCCAAAAGCTCCAGTTCCTGGCCCGGCACGGTCCGCCGCTGCACCTCGCCGCCGCCCCGGCGCAGGTAGATCTCCAGGGTGGGCCCCACCTCGGCATCGAAGAGGTGGCCGCCGATGACCTGGAAATCGGGGCCGCAGAGGGTGGTGTGCATGTGGGCGAAGACGCTGCCGTCGCTCTTCACGCTCACGTTCCCGAGCAGGCTGAGGAGCTCGAAGCCCCCCTCGAAGCGCCGGTCCCTGTATTCGCCGGCCTCCTGGTCGAAGTAGCCCAGGAGGGCCCAGCGCACCGCCCCGATGCCCCGGATGTCGCCGCTCTTCACCCCGTGCTCCTCGAGGAAGGAGTGCAGGGTCTCCGCCACCGCCTCACCCGTCTCCAGGCGGATGATCCAGCCCTCTTCGAAGGAACGATACTGCATGTCGCGCCGCCTTCCTGTTATCAGTATGTTCGGAACGTCGATCCCCGGTCGGGGGCCCTGGTCGAAGATAAAACGTGAGGGGGGCCCGGGCCAGCCCGGCCGGACGAACCAGGGAGCAGCAGATGGAAGAGCGGTCCACACGCGTCTCCGGCACCCTGGCGGCGTGGCTCCTCGCCCTCCCCTTCACCCTGGCGGCCAGCGCGTCCCTGCTCCTGCTCACTCCCTTCCCCGGCCGGCGACGTCGGGGGGATGCCATGATCCGGTGGTGGGCGAGGAACGTCCTGCGCATCGCCGGGATCCCCCACCGGATGACGGGGGAGGAGAACCTCCCGGAGGAGGACGACGCCCCCTGCGTCTTCGTCTCCAACCACACCAGCATGCTGGACATCCCGGTGTGTCTCGCCCACCTCCCGGGCCACGTCCGCCTGCTGGCCAAACGCTCCCTCTTCCGAATCCCGGTCTTCGGGTGGCTGCTGCGGATGGAGGGGTTCGTGCCGGTGGACCGGTCCAGTCAGCGGAGGGCGCGCCGGAGCCTCCGTCCCGCATCCGAGCGCATCGGGGGGGGGACCCGCGTCTTCGTTTTCCCCGAGGGGACCCGCTCCCGGACCGGGGAACCGGGTCCCTTCAAGACCGGGGCCTTCCGGCTGGCCATCCAGGCGGGCGTCCCGGTGGTGCCGCTGGCGATGGTGGGGGCGGGGGAGGTGCTGCGGCCGAAGTCGATGCGGGTGAAGGAGGGGGAGGTCACCCTGGTCGTGGGGCCCCCGATCGAGACCGGGGGGCTCGGCGAGGAGGACCGTCACGAGGTCCGTCGCCGGGCCGAGACGTGGATCAGGGGGGCGCTGGGACGTCAGGGGTCCCCTTCCTCCTGACCGGCGGACTCCCACCATCCCAGGAGACGTTCCTCCCCCGCCTGCTGCAGCCGCATCCCCGCTTCACGGGCCCGTCCCTCCAGCCTCTCGAACCGGGCCTGGAACCGGGCGGCCGCCTCCCTGAGAGCGGACTCCGGGTCCACCTCCCTTCGCTCGGCGTACACGGCCAGCGCCAGCAGGAGGTCCCCCAGTTCCCGGCGGACCTCCTCCCTGTCCTCTCCCGCCTCCCTCACCTCCGCCCACTCCTCCTCCACCTTGTCGGCGGCTCCCGAAGCATCCTTCCAGGTGAAGCCGGCCCGCCGGGCCTTGGCAGCCAGGCGGGAGGCACGGGCCAGGGCGGGGAGGGAGGGGGGGACCCCTTCGAGGGCCGAGTCCTTCCCTTCCTCCTGCTTGAGGCGCTCCCAGTTGTGGAGGACATCGTCGGGACCTTCCACCTCGGCGGTCCCGAACACATGGGGGTGGCGCCGGATGAGCTTCTCGGTGATCTTCCCGGCCACGCGGTCCAGGTCGAAGGAGCCCCGCTCGGCCCCCAGGCGTGCGTGGAAGACGATCTGGAGGAGGAGATCCCCCAGTTCCTCCACCAGGGCCGCGTCGTCCGGCCCACGGGGGTCGTCCAGGACGGAGAGGACCTCGTAGGTCTCCTCGAGCAGATGGGAGCGGAGGGTGCGGTGGTCCTGCTCACGGTCCCAGGGGCAGCCCTCCGGTCCGCGCAGGACATCCATGACGGCCTCCAGGCGCCGGAGGGGATCTTCGGGCAGTTCGTCGGGGCGGGTGGTCATCTTGCCTCCGGTGAGGTCGTGAGCGTCGGGGGGACCCGGCACAATTAAGGGGATCGACCTCGGTACGTCCAGCGACGGGAGCGGGATGCACGACGCGATCATGGCGATGGCAGGAGCGGGGGCGCTGGCCCTGGTGGTCTCGGCCGCCGAGGGGGCCAGGCGCCTGCTGGACGCCCCGGGGACCCTCACACGGCGATCGGTCCACCTGGCAGCAGGTGTGCTGGGCGCCCTGGTGCCGTGGCTCTTCCGATCGCGGTGGTGGCCGGCCGGGGGGGCGGCGGCCGCGGTGCTCGCCCTCTATCCCAGCGTCCGGAGGGGATGGCTCCCCGCCCTCCACGCCGCGCGCCCCCGCTCCCTGGGCACCGTCTGGTTCGCCGTTTCCGCACTGCTCCTCTATCTGGTCGCCTGGGAACAGCCGGTCCTGGTGTGCCTGCCCCTGCTGGTGCTGGCCTTCGGGGACGTGGCGGGCTCGGTGGTGGGGAGCCGGATGGGGACCGCCCGTCCCCTCCCCGAACCCTTCCGGCGCCGGACCTGGGACGGCTCCTTCGCCGTCTTCGTCATGACGGGGCTGGTCGTGACGGTGGGGTGGGAGGCGCTGGGGCTCGGGGGACCGCTGAGCGCGGTGCTCGTGGGACTGGCGGTCGCCCCGATGGTCACCGCCGCGGAGGCGCTCTCCGGGGAGGGACTGGACAACCTGACCATCCCGCTCGCCGCGGGCCTGACCCTGCAGATCGTGCTCTCCGACCCGGCCGGCCAGCCGGGGGCGCTCCTGGCCGGTGAGGCCCTCGGGCTGGCCGTGGCCGGGGCGGCCTGGCGCTGGAGGGTGCTGGATGCCGGCGGGGCCGCCGGCGCATTCCTCATCGCCGGGTTCGTCCTCGGGGGCGGGGGATGGCCATGGGCCCTGCCGCTGGCAGCGTTCTTCCTCCTCTCGAGCGCCCTCTCCCTGCTCCGGGACCGCCTGCGTCCCGGCACGGCGGCCCTGGCGGAGAAGGGTTCCCGCAGGGACATCGGCCAGGTGGCGGCGAACGGCGGGGTGCCCGGCCTCCTGTTCGCCGCCGGCGTCGCCGGTCTGCCCGCGGTTTGGATATGGCCTGCTTTCCTCGGTTCGGTCGCCGCGGCTGCGGCGGACACCTGGGGGACGGAGATCGGGACGATGGCCGGGCCGCGCGCCCGCCTCATCACGACCGGGGAGCGCGTTCCCGCGGGTACGAGCGGGGGCGTGACCTTAGCGGGCACCCTCGGCGGCATCGCGGGGGCTGCGGTCGTGGCGGGTGTGGGACTGCTGCTCCCTCCGGGGGGGACAGGAGCGGCCGGATGGGCAGCGGGGGCCGCTGCAGCCGGGGGGGTGGCGGGTACCATGGCGGACAGTCTTCTGGGGGCCACGCTCCAGGGACGCTACCGATGCACCGTGTGCGGGACGGTCACCGAGCGGCGGAGGCACTGCCCCGGGGGTCCGGTCGAGCGGGTCCGGGGCCTGGCGGGACTCACGAACGACGGGGTGAACCTGGCGGCCGGGGCGGTGGGGGCGGGGACCGCGCTCCTCATCCTGCTCCTGGCGGGCTGAAACGCCCTGAGAGCCCCGCCAGGGGTGTCTCGAGGAGTCCTTGCATCTTGACACCGCAGCGAGGTGCCCCTACCTTGCGCCACCTCTGTAGGATGTGGAGCGATCCGCACATATTGGGCGATTAGCTCAGTTGGCTAGAGCACCAGCTCGACACGCTGGGGGTCACTGGTTCGAGTCCAGTATCGCCCACCATTTCACCCCATCCGAACCGTGCATGACGATGGCTGAGACGACTGCCACAGAGGAGCGTCTGACCCTCACACTCCCCGACGGGAGTACGCGGGAGGTACCGGCTGGGACCACCGGCCGGGAGGTGGCGGAGTCCATCGGCCCCGGCCTTGCCCGGGCGGCCCTGGCCGCCGAGATCAACGGGCGCGTGGTGGACCTGGACGCCCCGCTCGAGGAGAGCGGGCCCTTCAGGATCCACACCTTCGATTCGGAGGAGGGGCAGGAGGTGTTCTGGCACTCCACCGCTCACCTCACCGCCCAGGCCGTGAAACGGCTCTACCCCTCCGCGAAGCTCGCCATCGGTCCTCCGGTGGAGCAGGGATACTACTACGACATCGACTTCGGGGAACCGATCTCCAGCGAGGATCTCGAGAAGATCGAGGCGGAGATGGAACGGATCGTCCAGGAGGACCTGGAGATACGGCATTCCACCCTGCCGCTGGATGAGGCGAAGAGCTTCTTCGAAGAGGCGGGCGAGACCTACAAGGTCCGGATCCTGGAGGACCTGAAAGCGGACGAGGAAGTGGCCCTCACGGACGACGAGGAGGTCAGCCTCTACTCCCAGGGGGAGTGGACCGACCTCTGCCGGGGACCGCATGTGCCCTCGACAGGGCGCCTGAAGGCCTTCAAGCTCACCCGACTCGCCGGAGCGTACTGGCGGGGCGATCCCGAGAACGAGCAGCTGCAGCGGGTCTACGGGATCAGCTTCCCCAGGGCCTCCCAGCTGGAGTCGTACCTGGAACGGATCGAGGAGGCGAAGAAGCGGGACCATCGGAAGATTGGCAGGGAGATGGACCTCTTCTCCTTCCAGCCCGAGGGTCCGGGGTTCCCCTTCTGGCACCCCAGCGGTACGATCCTCTTCAACACGGTGAGCGATTACATCCGGGGCAAGCTGACCGAGCGGGGCTATCATGAGATCCGGACCCCCCTGATCCTCAGCGAGGAGCTCTGGCACAAGAGCGGGCATTGGGAACACTACCGGGACAACATGTACTTCACCGAGATCGACGAGGACGATTTCGCGGTGAAGCCCATGAACTGCCCGGGGGCGTGCCTGATCTATGCCTCCGACCTCCGCTCCTACCGGGACCTCCCCCTCCGCATGGCGGAGATGGGGCTGGTGCACCGGCACGAGCTGAGCGGGGTGCTCCACGGCCTGACCCGGGTGCGCTCCTTCACCCAGGACGACGCACATCACTACTGCACCCCCGACCAGGTGGAGGCCGAGGCGGCCACGATCGTCGAGCTGGTCCGGGAGGTGTACGCCGATTTCGGGTTCCAGGACTACCGGGTGGAACTGAGCACCCGCCCCGAGAAGTACGCGGGCACCGTCGAGATGTGGGACCGCGCCGAAGCGCAGCTCACATCGGTACTGGACGAGAGCGGGCTGGAGTACACCGTGAACGAGGGGGACGGGGCGTTCTACGGCCCCAAGATCGATTTCCACGTCCGTGACAGCATCGGCCGGTCCTGGCAGCTGGGCACGGTCCAGGTGGACTACTCCATGCCCGAGGCCTTCGATCTGGAGTACGTGGGCTCGGACGGGGAGCGTCACCGGCCGGTGATGATCCACCGGGCCATCTTCGGATCGGTGGAACGCTTCCTCGGCATCCTCATCGAGCACTATGCCGGGGACTTCCCCCTTTGGCTCGCACCCCGCCAGGTGGTGGTGATCCCGGTGGGCGAGGGGCACAGACCCTACGCCCGGGACATCGCCGGACGGATGCACGAGGGGGGGCTTCGCACGGAAGTGGATGACCGGGACGAGAAGGTAGGGTACAAGATACGTGAGGGGGAGACCGGTCGTGTCCCCTTCATGCTGGTGGTAGGGGACCGGGAGCAGGAAGCCGGTTCTGTTAGTGTGCGGCGTCGTAAAGAGGGCGATATTGGTACGATGACCGTGGAAGCATTCCTTGAACTCGCCCAGAAGGAGAGGGACAGCTACTCGTGAGCACAGATCGCGGACCTCGCGTCAACCGTCAGATCCGGATATCACCCGTGAGGGTGGTGGACGAGGACGGCGAACAGCTCGGGATCATGGAAGTGGATAAGGCCCGGACTGCCGCGGAAGAGCGGGGCCTCGACCTGGTGGAGGTGGCGCCCAACGCCCGCCCCCCGGTCTGCAAGATCATGGACTACGGGAAGTACAAGTACGAGCAGGCCAAGAAGGAGAAGGAGGCGAAGAAGAAGCAGCACCAGGCCCAGGTCAAGGAGATGAAGTTCCGGCCGAAGATCGACGACCACGACTACAACTTCAAAGTCAACCACGTCCGCGATTTCATCGAGAACGGGGACAAGGCGAAGCTGACCATCATGTTCCGCGGACGGGAGATGATGCATCAGGAGTTCGGCGAGGCGATCCTGGAGCGGGTCAAGGAAGACCTCTCCGACATCGCAGTCGTGGAACAGGAGCCCAAGACCGAAGGCCGCAACATGACCATGGTCCTGGCTCCTGCCAAATCCCTGAAGAGCACGGACTGAACCGCGCATAACGAAGTCAGGTGAGATAGGACATCATGCCGAAGATGAAGAGCAACCGGGCCGCCATGAAGCGTTTCAAGAAGACGGGTACCGGGAAGATCCGCCGCCGGAAGGCGTACAAGAGCCATATC
>JAWOFN010000013.1:0-11414 GCA_046497505.1 bacterium
GTCTACTGGATCTCCTGGGACGGGATATGGCGGAGCGAGCTGGACGGCACGAGCCCGGAGAGCGTGGCGGGCGTGACGGACGGGGTCAGTCTGGTCCTGCACCTGCACCGGTGACGCGGGCACCCGGCGGGCTGGAGCGGAAGGGGCCGGTGGATCCGGCCCCTTCTCCTTACGGTCCGGATCAGGGTCGGAGCAGCCCGTGGACCGTCCGGGCGATCCGGGCCCCTACGGCCGCGGACTCGTCGGGGTCCTCGAATCCCCCGGTGAGGACCACGAGCACATAAGGTGGAGCATCGGGCGGATAGACGATGGCCGCGTCGTGGTGGATCCGGGTGATCATCCCCGTCTTGTGGGCGACCTTCACATCCTCCGGCAGCCCCGCCGGGATCATGTCGTTGAAGCGCTGGTCCAGCAGGATCTCCACCATCTCCCCGTCCGCCTCCTGGCTCACCGCAGCCCCCTTCATGAGGGCCTCCAGCTGCAGTGCCAGGTCGGAAGAGGTGGCCTGGTTGTTCAGTCCCGCCCGGTAGGCCGGGATGTCCTCCACCCCCCGCAGCACCTTCATCTGCTGGTTCCCCAGGCGGTCGATGAGGGCCTGGGCCGAGTCGGCCGTGACGTGCTGGATGAGCAGGTTGGTGGCCAGGTTCGAGGAGACCGTGATCATCTGGTAGACCAGGTCCCGGATCGACATCCGGGTGCCCAGGCGGCTGTAGATGACATCGTCCGAGTCGTCCTCGATGGCGTACTCCGAGCCGTCCAGGATGGAGGTGAAGCGGTTCTCCACCACCAGCGAGTCAGAGAGGGAGAGGGTCCCTTCCTCGGCCTGCTGGAAGACGGCCATCATCACGGCGACTTTCATCGTACTGGCGGCGTGGAAGCGCGTGGCTCCCTTCAAGTCAAGGAAGGCCATGTGCTCGGGGTCCCGGACCGAGACCGCGATCTCCTGCTGCGGGTGTTCGAGGACGATCTCCATCACCGCCCGGCGCAGGTCCTCGTGGCCGGGCTGGGCTCCGGCGCTGGCGGGGAGAAGGACCAGACAGAGGATCGCAATGCTGGGGGCGCTCACGGTACAGTGCCTGAACACGTCGACTACCTCCTGGCGGGGTGTTGTCCGGCGGATCCTGGACCCTCTCACGCCACCTTACCCTGCGGCCCCTGAGGGGGGAAGGACCGCACCCTGGATTGGATGGACGCACGGCGACAGGCTAGACTCCTCACGTCCCGATCCGAAGGAGGCCCTCCGTGAAGCCGTCCCGCATCGTCCCGTTACTCCTGCTCGTCTCATGTTCCCTCGCCGCTTTCCCGGCCGAGCTCCAGGCCCAGGGTACCCGGGCGGACTACGAGCGGGCCGATCGGCTGCCGCGCGAGGCCCGTGCGTCGGTCTACCACATCATCGAGACCCGGGAGTGGATCGGCGAGAGCCACCGGTTGTGGTACCGCATCCAGACGCGGGAGGGGAAGCAGTTCATGCTGGCGGATGCCGACCTGAGGACCCGCCAGGCGGCCTTCGACCACGCCCGGCTGGCCGAGGCCCTGAGCGAGGCCACGGGAGATACCATCGAGGCGGCCGACCTGCCTTTCGACCGGATCGAGTTCCTGGACGAGGGCGACCGCATCCGGTTCGCCGTGGAGGGGTGGCGGTGGGTCTGCGACCTGCAGGACTATGCGCTGGAACGCACCGAGCGGGTGCCCGAGCGGGACCGGGGCCGGCGGTCGGATCGGATCCCGCCCGAGGAGCGGCGGTACACCGCCCCGGATTCCTCCATGGAGGCGTTCATCCGGGATCACGACATCTGGCTGCAGCCCCTCTCGCGGGCCGAGGATGAGGAGCCGGCGGAGGCCTACCCCCTCAGCATCGACGGCGGGGCGGGGGCTCCCTACGTCTCGGTGCACTGGTCCCCCGACTCGAGCCGCCTGGCGGGGGTGCTGGAGGAGCCTGGGTACGAGCACATCATCCACTACGTGGAATCCTCCCCCGATGACCAGCTCCAGCCGAAGCACCACACCCGGGAGTACACGAAGCCGGGGGACGCGCTGCCGCAGCGGAAGGTCCGGCTGTTCGACGTCAGGACACGGGAGATGACCCCCGTCGATGATGCGCTCTTCACGAACCAGTACGCCCTGAACCGGCTTTCCTGGCGGGAGGACGGTCGGGCCTTCACCTTCGAGTTCAACCAGCGGGGGCACCAGGTCTACCGCATCATCGAGGTGGACGGGCAGACCGGACAGGTCCGGGCCCTCATCGAGGAGACCAGCCCCACCGTCATCGACTACAGCCAGAAGCGCTACCGCCGCGACCTGGACGATGGCCGGGAGATCCTCTGGGCCTCGGAGCGGGACGGCTGGAACCACCTCTACCTCATCGACGGCGTCACCGGCCGGGTGAAGCGGCAGATCACCCGGGGGGAGTGGGTGGTCCGGGATGTGGTGCACGTGGACGAGGAAGCGCGGCAGGTCACCTTCCGGGCCTCGGGGCGCGAGCCAGGTGACCCCTACTTCCTGCACCTCTACCGGGTAGGCTTCGACGGGCGCGGCCTGTTGCGTCTGACCGAGGGGGCGGGCACGCATTCCACCGACTTCTCCGAGGACCGGGCCTACTTCGTGGACACCTGGTCGCAGGTGGACACACCCCCCGTCTCGGTCCTCCGGCGTGCCTCGGACGGCCAGGTCGTCCTCGAACTGGAGCAGGGGGACATCACCGACCTCATCGAGATGGGATGGAAGGCCCCCGAGCCCTTCGTCGCGAAGGGCCGGGACGGGGTCACCGACATCTGGGGGGTGATCATGCGGCCCACCGGGTTCGATCCCTCCCGCTCCTGGCCGGTACTGGAGTACATCTACGCCGGTCCCCACAGTTCCTTCGTCCCCAAGTCGTTCCGCCCCTTCCACGGCATGCAGGCCATGGCCGAGCTGGGCTTCGTGGTGGTCCAGGTGGACGGGATGGGCACCAACAACCGGGGGAAGGCCTTCCACGACGTGGCCTGGCGCAACCTGAAGGATGCCGGGTTGCCCGACCACATCCTCTGGCACCGGGCGGCGGCCGAGCGCTACCCCTGGTACGATATCGACCGGGGGGTGGGGATCTACGGCACCTCGGCCGGCGGGCAGAGCTCGATGGGGGCGCTGCTCTTCCACCCCGGGTTCTACGCCGCGGCGGTCTCCTCCTGCGGCTGCCATGACAACCGCATGGACAAGATCTGGTGGAACGAGCAGTGGATGGGCTGGCCCATAGGACCGTGGTACGGGGAGTCCTCCAACGTGGACAACGCCTGGCGCCTGCAGGGGGACCTGCTCCTTATTGTGGGGGAGATGGATACGAACGTGGACCCGGCCTCCACCATGCAGGTGGTGGATGCCCTGGTCGAGGCGGACAAGGACTTCGACCTGCTCGTGCTGCCCGGGGCGGGCCACACCAGCGGCGGCTCCTACGGGGAGCGCAGGCGCCGGGACTTCTTCGTCCGGCACATCCTGGGCATCGAGCCGCCCGACTGGAACGCGGACGAAGCGGAACCGGCGGTGGGGCGGGGGCCGGGCGCCTGAACGACGGATACGGGCAGGAGGGGCCGATGCTCTCAGAGGAACGATTGGGTCGGATGGTGCGGGGTCTGGCCGCCGGGAGGGGTGTACGTCATGCCGTCCTCGCCATCGGTCGGGAGGACGGCTCGCCGATCTGGATAGGGACGGCCGGTTCGGCAGACGACGCGGACATGCCCCTGACGGCGGACACGCCGTATTTCCTGGCGAGCGTGACGAAGCTGTACATCGCCACGGCGATCCTGCGGCTGGTGGAGCAGGACCGGGTCGCCCTGGACGCGCCCATGGCGGACTACCTTCCGGCCGATCTGGTCGCGGGGCTCCACGTACAGAAGGGGACGGACCGGACGGGCGAGATCACGGTGCGGCACCTGCTGGGCCACGCCTCGGGGCTGCCCGAGTACCTGGCGATCCGGCCGCCGGGCGGAACGTCGATCTTCGAGTCGGTGGGATCGGAAGGGGACTCGGAGTGGGGGATCGAGGAGATCACACGGCTGGTCCGTGAACACGGGCAGGCGCAGTTCCCACCCCGACCCTTCGACGGCCGGCGCCACACCATCAAGTACTCGGACACCAACTTCCAGCTCCTCATCGCCATCATCCGGACCGTGACGGAGAAGTCGCTGCAGGACGCGTTCGATGAACTGATCCTCAGCCGTCTGGGCCTCGAACAGACGTTCCTTCCCGGCACGCCGGCCGCGGAGGCGGCCTCACCGGCGCCGGCGGCGACGTGGTCGGGCGATGAGCGGCTGGATACGCTCCCCGGTGCCATGCGCTCGTTCAACGACCTGTTCAGTACGGCCGGCGACTCACTCCGGTTCATGGCCGCGCTGGTGAGCGGCGAGGCGTTCGACGACCCGTCGACGGCGGATCTCATGACAGCGCACTGGAACCCCCTGGCCTTCTCGCTGAGCCTGAGACCCCTTGGTCCGGGATGGCCCATGGAGTACGGACTCGGGACGATCCGTTTCCGCCTGCCCCGGCTGTTCACGCCGTTCCGGCCGGTGCCGGAAGTCGTGGGTCACACGGGCGTCACCGGCTCGTGGCTCTTCCATTGCCCCGACCTCGAGATCATCACCGCCGGGACCGTGGACCAGGCCACAGCGGCGGCGGTGCCGTACCGGTTCGTTCCGCGCCTGCTCCGAGCACTCCAGGAGGCGTGAGACAGAAGAACTAGCCCGTGGCCGGAATGCGCCGATAGAGGCCCAGGACGACGATCCCGCCGCTCAGGGCGAAGTTGACCAGGTAGCCGGCCGAGTAGGGGTTGAGGAACTCGCCGCCTGCGGCGGCCTCCAGGGCCCCGAAGTAGGCGGCAAAGAACCCCGCGAAGAGCGTGAGCAGGTTCAGGGTCCCCTCCCCGATGGCGATGAGGGGCTCCAGGGCAGGGCGCTTTCACCCGACCACGCCCAGACCCAGGCATGCCGGGTAGTAGCCGTAGTGGAGGGCCGGGAAGCCCTCCAGGGCGGCTGTGCGGATGTTCCAGCCCAGCAGCAGGTCGACGAGGAGGAAGAGGGGAGCCGCCAGGTAGTATGCGGAGATCGAACGCTTCACATCTGGCAGTCTCCAGCCGGCCTGTGACATGCCGGGTGCCGGATCCGGTACCTGATCCGATCCCGCTACCGGTTCGAGCGCATCCGGCTGCACATATGAACATCAACTGAACAGTCACGCCGTTCAGTCGTTCCAGCAGGTAGACGCAGGTCCCAGTGAACACCGGCTCTCGATACCGGGGAGGTTCCAGATGACCAGCCCAGACCTCAGACAGCGGCGATCGGCCCTGCTGCTGTCCGCAGTCCTCCTGCTGTCCGTCCCCCTGGCCTGCTCGGCCCAGGAGGGCACCTCGGTGGGAGATATCGCCCCCGAGATCGTCGGGGAAGATGTGGATGGCAACCCGATGAAGCTGAGCGACTACCGCGGCAAGGTGGTGATGATCGACTTCTGGGGCGACTGGTGAGGCCCCTGCCGGGCCATGTACCCGCACGAGCGGTCGCTCGTGGAAAAGTACCCGGACCGATTCATCATCGTGGGCATCAACAGCGACAGGTCACGTGAGAAGCTCCGTGAGGTGATGAAGGAGAACGACATCACCTGGCCCTCCTTCTACGACGGAGGCAGCACCAGGGGGCCGATCTCCAGAGCGTGGGGTATCTCTTACTGGCCCACGATCTTCCTGCTGGATGCTGAGGGGGTCATCCGGTACAAGGACATCCGCGGCGAGAAGCTTGAGAAGGCCATCGAGGAGCTGCTGGCGGAGATGCCGCCGGCCTAGATCGCCAGCCGGGCAGCCTGCACGTCCCAGGTGTCCACCATGAAGCCGTCCCGGTCGATCAGCAGCAGGTCCCAACCGTCTCGGACAGGCACAACGGTCACAGTGCGGGCATCACGCCAGGGATCCTCCAGGGAGGGGGCTTTGTCTGTCACGATCTCGAGGTCCAGCCTCGTCTCCTCGGCCTGGCACATCATGGTGATGAGCGTCGGTTCGTCATGGTGGCACCAGGGAGCCGGGATCCACTTGTCCAGAAAACCCCACCGCACCCGTACGTGGCCGTGGAGACGACCGTATTCATAGAGGGCATGGAGCGAGCACACATCCGCTTCCAGGTGCCGGAAGAGGGCTTCTTCGCGGCCTGAGCGAAGCAGCTCCTCCAGCTCGTCCGGCTCACTCAGGGGACGGTCGATCCCGCAGGAGCCCTGGACCAGGAGGGTGGGGGTGAGTCTGAGTGCGCGTCCCTGGCGGTTGAGCTGGATCGACTTCTGGGGCGGTTCGAGTTCGTGGAGCCGGCGGGTGCCGTGCGGGATGCCCAGCCCCCGCAGCATGCCGCGGATGCCCAGGCCCCCGAGGATCTCGAACGCGTCCAGCCGGGCCGCGAGCTCCTTGATCCCATCGCCCCGGAGACGGGTGATCCGACGACGGTTCACATCCAGGAGGACCGCGGCCTCCGGGGCCCCGGCGGGCACGCCGTGCAGGAGCACCCGGCGCATCCGGGCGAGTTCCTCCGCGTGGGCGAGCCGCTCCTCACGTTCCCGCCCCCAGATCGCGGCGTAGGTCTGCGGGTGGATGTAGTAATAGGGACCCGGATTGAGCATCTCGATCCGTTGCCGGATCGCTGCCCGTGCGGACCGTACGGCGTCGTGGGATCGGTCGAGGATCCACGCCCCGTCCTCCCGGACCTGGATCGGGGCATCCCGCCGCCAGTACTTCGCCGTATCCTCCCGGAGCCGGCTGGCCAAACAGTTCTCATCCAGATACGCGAGGACGTCCGAGGGCGTCATGGCACCGCCGTGCGCGTCCAGGACGCAGATCGCAGTACGCAGGGCCGACCAGCTCTTCGGGATGTTGGCCCGCCACGCACTCTTGAGGAACTGGGGCGTGAGGGGCACCTCCGGCGAGGGGAGAGGACCCAGGATGTCGGGCATCTGCGGGATCGGTGAGGGTTCCGGGGGACGCAGACCCATCCGGGAGACCCACTGGTCCGCCTCGTGATCGTGGGGATCCAGGGCGTAGAGATCGCCGTCCCGGTAGACGGGGGGCCTCCCGGGCCTGCACTTCTTCAGCGAGGCCAGGGCATCCCGGGCCGATGCGATGCCCGCCTCATGCAGGCGGTCGGCGGCCTCCTCCAGGGTGAGGGGGCGGCCCTTCTCCAGCAGGCAGGCGATGAGCAGGCCGTACCAGTTCGCCTCGGCGCTCTCGGCCGCCTTCTCCACGACGGGGACCTCGATCCCCAGGACCTCGCAGTAGGGGTTGTTCGTGCTCATTCGGGGTACTCCTGCTATAGCGATCCGGTGCTGCGCCGCATTCTACCATAACGTGCGCCCGGCAGGGAGCGGAAGATCTCCTGCACATAGTTCGAAGTGCACTTGAAGGTATTCGCGTCTTCCTGCAATTGCACCTTGCATTCTGTGCAGGTACCCGCTCCGGTGGCACTTCATGTGCAGACAGCTCTTGCCCTCCCCACTGCCAATCTGATACACTTGAAACGTTGTATACATCGTCAACAATCAACTGATCGGAGGGCCGATGGCGGGTACGACGCTGACGACACGCCTGCCGGAATGGCTGGAGGAGGAGATTCGCGAGGAGTTCGAACAGCGTGGCGAAGGCCCTTCTGAGGGGCTGCGTCGCGTTGTGCAGGAGTGGTGGATCCTCACGCGCCTGACGCTCATCGAAATCCGCGAGGGTGTCACCGGCCCCCGCCCAGCCCTCAAAGGGGGGCCCGAGGTCTGGGAGGTCATCCTTGTTCGCAGGTGGTATGAGAATGATCCGAAGGGCCTCAGGGACTACTTCGGCGGGTTGACTGAAGAACAGCTCCGACAGGCCCTGGCGTGCTACGAACTGTTCCCAGAGCCGGTTGACGAGCATCTGCGTGAGATCGATCGTCTTAATGAACTCCATGAGGCAGGTCTCCTCTGATGGCTGGTCCCGTCCGCCTGATGATCGACGAGAACATCCCGCTCGTTATCGCACAGGCTCTCAGAGACAATGGGATCGATGCCCTTCATGTAGAGGAGGCAGATCTCAAGGGCGAAGAGGATGTCCTGATTCTGCGCGTTGCAGCGATTCAACGCCGCATCGTCGTGACGCGGGATGTGAAGGACTATATCCGTCTGGCAGGACTATTTCGGGACACCGGACATGACCTGGAAGGGATTCTCCTTGTGGGGCACCGTATCCCGGCCGCCCCGCCGCGCATTCTCATCCAAGCCCTCCTGGAATGGACCCTCGCCGTTCAGGAGGAGCCTGATCGGCCGGGGTACGCGGTGCAATGGCTCCCATCTCCTTCGGCAGGCCCGAAGAGCGAGGGAAGGGTGCGAGAACGACCTCCACGTTATAGGCGTGCTCGGGAACGGATCAGTTCAGAGATTTCCTTTGAAGTGGCTTGATCGACTTGTTGCCAAGGCAAGAGACTGAAGGAAGCCAGGAGGGTCCTGAAGTGTGGAAGATCATTTTCCATGAAGAGGGTCGGATCTGATGTCCGGGGGGATCCGCCTGCTTCTGGACGAGCATATCCATGCATCCGCGGCACCTGCCCTGAGGGAGCGGGGAATCGACGCGATCCACGTCCGGGACAAAGAGTCGGCGAGTTCCTCCGACATCGATATCCTGGCGACCGCACGCTCCCGCCGGCGGGTCCTGGTCACCCGGGACGCAGGCGACTTCATGCGACTCGCCGAGCACTTACGTGCATCCGGTGGGGATCCGCCGGGTCTCCTGCTCGTCTCCCACCGATTCCCCCCCACTGCTCCGGATATCCTGGTCGAGGCCCTCACCGAGTGGGTGCGATCCACCGAGCAGATGCGACTCACCGTGTTCCGGGGGAGCTCCTGGTTGAGGCCACCAGGTGATGAGGAGTCAGAGCCGGACGAGGTGCGGGAAAGCAGACCGTCCTATGCCCGAGCGCTCGAGCGGGTGAACCAGGACCCGCGAACCGCCTGACCCGTCCCGTGCGCGGTCCCCTGGCGTGCTGCCTTTCGAGACAGGCACGGAAAGCACCCAACTTGCTAAGGCCGGTTTATTGCAGTTACTTGCCAATAGTGGTATATTGGTGCCATGAGGTTCGAGGATGTCGTCGCTACCGTTGTCGACCTGCCCTGCTTCACCGGGAGTCTGCTGCTTGCAGGCGATCGGGACCCGGGGGATGTGCGCCGGCAGCTCTCACGGTGGAAGGACGCGGGGAAGGTCATCCAGCTCCGCCGGAACCTCTACGTACTGGCCGAGCCGTGGCGCAAGATCCGCCCTCATCCCTTCCTGCTCGCCAATGCGATCCAGAGCCCCTCGTATGTGAGTCTGCAGTCCGCGCTCGATCACCACGGGCTGATCCCCGAGGCGGTACCGGTCACCACGTCGGTGACGACGGCGCGCCCGACGACATACGATACGCCCCTGGGACGCTTCACCTACCGGCACGTGCGTGAGGAGGTTTTCTTCGGCTACCGGACCGAACGGGTCCAACAGGACCAGCAGGCGTTCGTCGCCGATGCGGCCAAGGCACTGCTCGACCTCGTCTACCTGACGCCCGGCGGCGATGACCCGGAGTACCTGGCCTCACTCCGGCTTAAGGACCTGGAGCCCGGCCACAGGGAAGACCTCAAGGCATACGCCCGCAGGTGGGACAAGCCGAAGATCCACCGGGCGGTCGAGCGGATCCTGGATCTGCAGGGTGAAGTGCCTGGTAGGAGGGATCGCCCATGAAGGAGCGACTGCTCGAACTGATCCGGGCCGCCGACAGCCCGGTCCACGGCCGCAACCTTGCCCGCGAGTACCTCCAGGCCCGCATCCTGGCGGCCATGCAGGATGCGGGGGCCATGATCCCTCTGGCCTTCCAGGGGGGTACCGCCCTCCGCTTCCTGTACGACCTGCCGAGGTTCTCCGAGGACCTGGACTTCGCCCTGGAGCGGCCCGAACGCGGCGACTACGACTTCCAGAAGATGAGCGACCGGGCGCTCGCCCGACTGCGGCGAGAAGGGTACGAAGTGAGTGAGCAGATCCGGACCGACGGGGTGGTCGAGTGCCTCATGGTCCGCTTCCACGACCTGCTCCATGAGGGCGACCTCCCGCCCCGCGTCACCGAACGACTCCGGATTCGCGTGGAGGTCGATACACGTCCTCCCGAAGGAGCCGTCCTGGCGACCACAGTCGTCCGTCGGCATGTCCTGCTCAACCTGCAGCATCACGATCGTGCCTCCCTGCTGGCCGGGAAGCTGCACGCCGTCCTCCAGCGGACCTGGACCAGGGGGAGGGACCTGTTCGACCTCTTCTGGTACCTCAGCGACCGGCGGTGGCCCGGTCCCAACCTGACGCTGCTCAACAACGTCCTGACGCAGACCGGTTGGGAGGGCCCGGACCTCCAAGAATCCACCTGGCGTGGAGTGGTCGAGGAGAAGGTCGGCGCATTGGACTGGGATACGGCCCGAGCGGATGTCGAGCCCTTCCTGGAGCCCGGTCCCCACACCGATCTGTTCACCAGGGAGCATCTGCTGGGGTTGCTGGCGTCGGCTGGATAGCTTGAGATCCGATCCTGCCACCAGCATCAGAGGTTGCAGCGTGAAAAGGTCGATGTGATGCCAGCACTTGAGCACCTGACAGCAGATGGGTACTCTCGGAGGTTGTAGAGACTCAAGCGAAGAGGGAAGCACTACTCCGTTCGGTGGGAGGGTAGGCCTGCAGAGGTTCTCCCCTGTGAACGGTGGCAGGCCAGGAACGATGTTGGAGGGAGCGCCCAAGGATGATCCCGCTATTGGAGAAGAAGCGTCCCGCCATCGAGCGGCTCTGCCGTCGCTATCATGTAGACACCCTGTATGTCTTCGGATCAGCAGCCACGGGGGAATTCGATTCAGACGAAAGCGACCTGGATTTTCTGGTGGAATTCGAGCGGACTGAGGAGATGAAGCTCGCGGACCAGTACTTCGGACTCCTTGAGGAGCTTCGAGAACTGTTCAACAGGGACGTCGACCTGCTTACACCGCGCTCACTTCGCAATCCGTATTTCACGGCTGAGGTTAACAGGACGCGCGAGGCGGTCTATGCAGCTTGAGGCGCTGCAAGTGTTGGTCGAGTGGAGCAGGAAGCTCCTATCGGAGGGTCCCGGTCTGGATCAGTAGGCATTATGGGTCGGTAGAGATGCCGCTCTGAATTGGAGCGTACCCGCAATAGGACATCTGATTTCCAGTTCTGGTTTGCATCAGCATCTCCAATGCGGATAGCATGACATTCGACAGGGGAACCGCGGACACGTGTGTCCGGGGCTCCCCTTTTTCGTTGGGACTTAGAAGGCTTCTGGGGTTGAAGGCCGACCCGAGGTCTGGAAGTCCGCGGGGCGCAATCCCTCGCGGGAGTTCTGCTATCAAGCGTATACACCGATCGTGGGGATCTTATGAAACTG
>JAWOFN010000053.1:0-7289 GCA_046497505.1 bacterium
ACTCCCCACGTTGACCAGGGTGTTGCCCACCAAAATGCTCACCAGCAGCCGCCGGGGGGTCCGGAGCAGGCCCGCCGCACGGCGGTGGGAGCGCCTCTCCGAACGCTCCATGGCGCTGATGCGGGTCCGGGAGATGGAGAAGAGGGCCGTCTCCGAGGAGGAGAAGAACGCGGAGAGGGCCAGGAGGACGAGGAGCGCGATGAGCTGCCAGGTCACGTGCTCAGGAATCCCCCCTCAGCACCGACTCGACCGCCTCCCGGAGCGCCCGCAACTGGAACGGCTTGCTCATGTATGGTCTGCCCGCCCCCTCCAGGAACTCCCGGGCCGAACGGCTGAGGACATCACCGGTGAGGAAGAGGACCCGGGAGACCAGGCGGGGATGGTCCTGCTGGATCCGCTGGAAGAGGGCCTCCCCGTCCATGACCGGCATCTTGAGGTCGAGGACGATGACATCCGGGTCGTACCCCTCCTCCAGGAGGGTCAGGGCCTCGTGGCCGTCGGACACCGAACGCACCCGATGACCCACCAGCCCCAGCGTCTCCTCCAGGAGTTCCTGGATCCGCCGCTCGTCGTCCACCACCAGCACCTCACCCTGGACGGGCGGGCCCGCGGGAGGCGGTCCGGCCCGGAGCGGCTCCTCCCCGGCCGCTCTCTCCCCTCCCTGCTGCAGGGGGAGCCAGACGTCGAGCCGCGCACCGCCCTCCCCGTGGTTGGCCGCCTCGATGCGGCCGCCGTGCCCCCTGACGATCCGGTGACAGATGGACAGGCCCAGTCCCGTCCCCTCCCCCCGGTCCTTGGTCGTGTAGAAGGGCTCGAAGATCCTCCCCACCCGTTCGGTGGGGATACCCGGACCGGTATCCCGGATCGTCAGGTGGAGGGCCGGGCCCCTGACGTCGGCGTTCGCCCCCCCCTCCTCGGCGAACCGTGTGGTGACGATCAGCCTGCTCGGCCGGTCCTGCCCCGACATGGCCTGGCGGGCGTTGTTCACCAGGTTGAAGATGAGCTGCTGGAACTCGAAAGGGTCCAATGCCGTCTCAGGCAGCCCCTCCTGGAGTTCCAGGATACAGTCCACCCCTTCCTGCTCGAGCTGGAAGCGCATCAGGTCCAGGGACTGGCGCACCAGGTCGTTGATGTCGAGTTCTTCCCGGGGGGCCCGGTCACCCCGGGCCGTCCGGAGGAGGTTCTCCACCAGCTTCCTGGCCCTGGCGGCTTCCTGGAGCATGGTCTCCAGACGTTCCCGGACCTCCTCGCCCGGGTCCTCTTCCAGGAGCAGCTCGGCCTGCCCCGTCACCACGCTGAGAGGGTTGTTCAGCTCGTGGCTGATCCCGGCCATCAGCTCGCCCAGTGCGGCCAGCTTCTCGGTCTGGAGGAGCTGCATCTGGACCTCTTCGTTCCTCCGCAGGCTCTCCCGCAGCCGCGTGATGAGTCGATCGTTGCTCATCGCGGCGGCCAGGCTGTTCCCGAAGATCTGGACCAGCTTGAGATCCGCGCTGGAGAAGCTCCGGCCCTTCCTCTCCGTGATGACGGCCAGCACACCCAGGAGCCGCTCGTCCGCGACCAGCGGGACGTAGATGCCCGAGGCGGCCCGTTCTTCGAGGGAATCGAGGTCTCCGAACCTCCCACGGTCTGTGGAGGTGTCGAGGAGGAGGTTCTTGCCGTGCCGGGCCACCCAGCCAGCGTATCCTGCTCCCTCGGGGATGTGGTCCCCGGGCCGTCCCTCCCCGCCGCGATGGCCGACCAGGACCAGGTCCCCGGGGTCCTCTTCCCATCTCCAGAGGACGGCGTGCTCCCCTCCCATCACCTCCCGAAGATGGTCCAGCACGTCCTCGAAACTCCGCTGCGTGCCCGCCCGGCTGGTCACGGTCGACGAGACGCCGAACAGAACCTCGATCAGTTCCAGGCGATGGCTCAGGCCCTCCTGGTCGATCCGGGCCCGCATGAGCCGCCGGCGGGTCTCAACGAGCTGCCGGTGCTTCTGGATCACGTAGATGGTGAAGAAGAGGACGATGACCGCGAAGCCGTCCAGATAGGTCTCCAGCTCCGGCGCCATCATGGCGGTGCGGCCGGAACCGATCAGTTCGGGGAAGTGGTTCAGCAGGAAGGCGAGGGCCAGCATGAGGAGGACGAGGACGACCAGGAGCCAGAGCTCCCAGTCCATCCGGTCCACCTCCTCCAGGTCGGTGGCGGCGGCCTGCAGCCGGGGCGCCAGGAAATCATCCAGGCGCCGGGTCCAGGACGACGGGCTCTCTCCGGGCTTCTTCACGCCTCATCTCCCCGACCGGTCCCTCGATGGCCGGGCAGGCGCTCGAGAGCCTCCCTGAGTGCCTTTCCGGTATGGGAGCCCCGTGTCTCGGCCACATCCTCCGGAGGCCCCGTGCTCACCACTTCGCCGCCCTCTTCCCCACCCTCGGGACCCAGGTCGATGACCCAGTCCGCTCGACTCACCATATCCATGTTGTGCTCGATGACCACCACCGTATGCCCCTGCTCCACCAGGTCCTCCAGACACTCGGCCAGCCGTCCCACCTCGGTACCGTGCAGACCCGTGGTGGGTTCGTCGAAGAGGAACACGAGTTCCTTCCTGCCGCGGCGGCCCAGGTGGGAGGCCAGCTTGAGCCGCTGTGCCTCCCCTCCCGAGAGGGTCGGGGCGGGCTGCCCCAGCTTCAGATAACCCAGTCCCACCCGCTGCAGGGGCTCCAGTGCCCGTACCACGGACCTGTGATTCGAGAAGAAGGCTACTGCCTGGTCCACGGTCAGGTCCAGCACGTCTGCGATGTCCCGTCCCCGATAGCGCACACCCAGCACCCGGTCGGTGAACCGCCTGCCGTCGCATTGCTCGCATCGAAGGGTCACGTCCGCCATGAACTGCATGTCCACGCTCACCGTCCCCTCCCCCTTGCACTCCGGGCATCTCCCTCCCTTCGTGTTGAACGAGAAAGAGCCGGCGTCCAGGCCCCGCTCGGCGGCGGCATCGGTGGCCGCGAAAGCCTTCCGGATCCCGTCCCACGCCTTGGTGTAGGTCGCCGCGTTGCTGCGCCTGTTGGCCGTGAGAGGACCCTGGTCGAGACTCTCCAGGCCCCCCAGCCCCTCCACCCCCTCCAGCCGGTCGTGCGCTCCCGGCCTGCGGTCGGGGTCGAGCCCCAGAGCGGTCTCCAGCGCGGGCTTGAGCACCTCGTAGACCAGGGTCGACTTGCCCGACCCGGAGACCCCGGTCACACAGGTCAGGAGCCCCCGGGGCACCTTCACGTCGATCTCCTTCAGATTGTGTTCCCGCACCCCGCGGAGAACGATCCAGCCCCCCTCCGGCTGGCGCCGGCGCGGTGGGCGGAGGGGCCCTGTCCTTCCCTGGAGGTAGCGGCTGGTGGCGGAATCCGCCTCATGCAGGAGCCCGTGTACCGCTCCCTGGTAGACCACCTCGCCTCCCCGCTGGCCGCTCCCCGGACCCAGGTCCACCACCATGTCGGAAGCCTCGATGAAGGCGCGGTCGTGTTCCACGACGATGACCGTGTTCCCCCGGTCCCGGAGCCGTTTCACGATGCGGATCAGTCGCTGGACATCCCGAGGGTGCAGTCCCACCGTGGGTTCGTCCAGTACGTAGGTGGTGTCCACGAGGGAGGCACCCAGTACGCTGGCCAGGCCGATGCGCTGCGCCTCTCCTCCCGACAGGGTCCGGGAGAGCCGGTCGAGGGTCAGGTACTCCACCCCCACCTCCTCCAGGTAGCCCAGACGGTCCTCCGCCTGGCGGAGGATCGCCTCGTACACGGTCTGGCGCTCCCCGCTGAGTTCGAGCCCCCGGACCCACGCTCTGGCCTCGCTGACGGTCATGGCCATCACCGAGCCGATGTCCTCACCCCCCAGAGACACCCAGCCCGCCTCCGGCCGCAGCCTGGAACCCCCGCATGCAGGACAGGGTACGTAGGAACGGTAGCGGGCCATGAACACCCGCACGTGCATCTTGTACTTCTTCTTCTCCAGCCGGGCCCAGAAACCCGCCACCCCCCGGTAGCGTCCGAAGCCGTCCCACACCTTACCCTGCTCCTCTTCCGTGAGTTCCTCCCACGGCACGTCGAGACGCACTTCCCCTCCCGCCGCCTCCTCCTCCAGCCGTCGCTGCCAGCGCCGGTAAGCGGGCTTGGTGAAGGGCTCGATCGCTCCCTCAGCCAGGGTCCGGGTCGGGTCGGGCACCACCATCTCGGGCAGATAGCGGATCACCGCACCGAACCCCTCACATTCGGGACAGGCTCCAAAGGGGCTGTTGAAGGAGAAGAGATGCGGTTCCGGGTCGGGGGCCTCGATGAAGCAGCGGGAGCAGGTGAACCCCTCGGTATGTACGCTCCGGCCCCCCCGCGGGTCCTGCAGGAGCATGCGACCGTGCCCCTCACGATATGCGTTCTCCACCGCCTCCCGTATCCTGCTCCTGCCCGCCGAGGAGGTGAGTCGATCCACCACCACCGCCGCCTGCTCCGGCACCGGGCGTTCTTCCTGGAGGGCACCCCGCACCCGCTCCGCTCCCTGATCGCCGGGATCGAGGCGGACCACCTCCCCTTCCAGCAGGACGCGCACGTACCCTTCCTCGAGGAGGGATCGGAGCCGCGCCTCCGCCTCCCTCTCATCGGGGGCGGCCGGGAGGGGGGCCGCCACGATGAGGGGCCCCTCCTCCGCTTCCAGCCGACCCTGGATCAGTTCGGTGGCCCTCCCCGGGTGGTCGGGGAGGATCGCCTCTCCGCAGTTGGGACAGAAGACCACACCGAGGCGGGCGAAGAGCAGGCGGAGCACATCGGCCAGTTCGGTCATGGTGGCCACGGTCGATCGGCTGCTCCTGGGGAGCTGGGTCCGGCCCACGGCCACCGCGGGGGTGATCCCGGAGGCGGAGTCCAGGTCCGGCTTCTCCATCCGTTCCAGGAACTGCCGGACATACGGGTTCAGGGACTCGGTGTACCGCCGCTGTCCTTCGGTGTAGATGGTATCGAAGGCGAGGCTCGACTTCCCCGACCCGGAGGGGCCGGTCACGACCACGAGCGTATGGTGGGGGATCCGGAGGTCCAGGTCCTTCAGGTTGTGCACCCGGACCCCGGTGAGGACCAGGGCTTCCATGAAGGGCCTTCAGCCTTCCTTCCGTCCGGACTCGATGGCTCCCATCAGTCGATAGACCGCCCGTGCGGCCAGGAAGGACGGGGCGTGGACCCCGGGGATGGGAGCCAGTTCCACGATGTCGGCGGCCACCACCTCCCGCTGGGCTCCCAGCCGGTCCAGCAGGGAGGCGAGCTGCCGCCAGCTCAATCCTCCCGGCTCCGGTGTTCCCGTAGCAGGCATGATGCCGGGATCCAGTCCGTCCACGTCCAGGCTGAGATAGACCTTCGGGCCGAGGGTCTCGAAGA
Source organism: bacterium (assembly GCA_046497505.1). GTDB lineage: Bacteria > Blakebacterota > Blakebacteria > Blakebacterales > JAWOFN01 > JAWOFN01. The sequence continues at coordinate 5,379 of JAWOFN010000053.1, forward strand.
CGCGGTCCAGCCACTCCCCCCCATCATCCAGTTCCCAGTCGTAGAGGATGGTCAGATCCCGCCCTCTGGCCCACGCCATCTCCTCGGCGCTCACCGAGCGGACCCCCACCTGTACGGTCCGGCCCGTCTCGGCCAGCGGCCGCATGGCACAGGCGTGGGAGAAGGAGGTGCCCTGATAGGATGCCCGGAGGTCGGCATGGGCGTCCACGCAGAGGGTCCAGACCTCCGGGTCCTCCATGTACGGTCGGGCCAGGGGGGGTGTGATGGAATGCTCCCCCCCCAGGGCGATGACCACCCGACCCGGTTCCCGCAGGGAGCGGGCGATCTGCTCCAGGACCTCCGCCATGGCCTTCGGACCCTGGTTGTGGGACCCCACCGCCGGAAGGGTGCATACCCCGGCGATCCACGGTTCGCTGTCCAGTTCGGCGTCGTACAGCTCGATCTGCCGGGAGGCCTCCAGGATGGCGTCCGGCCCGCCGCGGGTCCCGCCCCCATAGGAGGTGGTGGACTCGTAGGGGACCGGGAGGACGCGGTACCGCGCCTCCCCGAACCGGGTGTGTCGAGCTCCCAGCCCCAGGAAGTCGGAGGCCGGTCCGGCATGCCGCCGGAGGATCCCGGGGAGTCCTGCGTCATCCATGAGCGGTCCCTACTCCTCTCGTCCCGTCCGATAGTCGCAGAACACAGCCGCGGCCAGCACCGTGGTCCACCGTCCATCCTTGTCCCCCACCGCGGTCTGCACCACGTTGCGGGTCGTCACCGTATGACCCGAGATCTTCCAGATCTCCTTCTTGTCGTCATACGAAGCGTCCGGGTCGAAGTCCACACCGAGGGTGGTGGCCATCATGGCCGCAGCCAGGTCCTCGGCGTAATCCCCCGCCAGCTTCTCCCGCTCACCGAAACTGTGATGCTCGCTGAGGTAGCCGTAGATGCTCCGGTCCTTCGGGATCGCCACCCCGACCGCCGCGGCCATCAGCCGGTGGGGTTCGTTGGTCTGTGCCTGACTCATGACGACGTGGACCACCGCCCCGTCCGGCAGCTTCTTCAGGCCCTCCTTCTTCGGGACCACCTTGCAGTTGGGCGGGAAGATGCTCGAGACCGAGACCAGGTTGTACGTCTCGATGTAGGCGTCGCGCAGGGCCATCTCGAAGGAAGCCAGCTTCTCCTTGTGCCGCCCCACGCCTTTGGTGAAGAACATACGGGAGGGGACCAGTATCATCGATCCAGACCGCCTTTCGTTCAGAGAGCCGCCCTGGCCCTCATGGCCCGGGCGAGTCGATCGGGAATGGGTACGGCGCGTCCTTCCGGTCCGAGGCAGACGAGGGCGGTCCACCCCTCCACCAGCGCTTCCCCCGTCCGCTCCCTGAGCACCCGGTAGGAGAAGGTACAGGAGCGCGTCCGCAGTTCACTCAGGCGGGTCTCGATCCTCAGCACCTCATCATATCGCGCCGGGCGCATGAAGCGCATATGCGCCTCCGCCACCACCAGGGCGAAACCGTCCGCCTCCAGGCCGGTGTAGGGGAATCCGGCATCACGGACCCACCCCGTGCGGCCCACCTCGAAGTACTCGAGGAAGTTGGCATGGTAAACGACCGCCTGGGCATCGGTCTCGGCGTACCGGACCCGCACCTCTTCGACCCCCACCACCTCGCCCTCCCGGACCGGCCCCGGGTCGAGCCGCTCGCGATCTCCCGATCGCCCCGACTTCAACGCGACTCCCCGGGGGGCGCGGTGAGCCGCTCACAGATAAGGTCCTGGAGGTACTCGGCGGCCCGCACCGGGTCGGTGAAGTTGTTCGCCAGCAGGACCACCGTGAGGGTGTCGCCGCCCGCGGTCCGCAGGTAGCCGGAGAGCGCCCGGCTGTTGGAGATGTAGCCGGTCTTCGCCCAGACGTTGCCTTCCGCCGAGGACCCC
>JAWOFN010000092.1:0-25312 GCA_046497505.1 bacterium
CTTCCGGGCCCGCCGGGAGAAGCAGGAGCAGGTCGAGACCCTGGAGGCCCGTCTCCGCGGGCTCACCGACCGTATCGAGGAACGTATCGAGGCCTGATCATCCCCTCCGGCCCCGGGGATATCCCGTACCCACGCCAACTGCTGGAAAGGCGCCCTACATGACGCGCATCCTCTTCATCGGAGACATCATGGGCAAGAGCGGCCGGAAGGCCGCGGCCCGGGGGCTGAAGGAGGTCGTGGACGCCTCCTCCTACGACCTGATCGTCGCCAACGGGGAGAACGCGGCCGGCGGGTTCGGACTGACCGAGTCGGTCGCCCGGGGGCTCCTGGACCTCGGTATCCACGTGCTCACGGGAGGCAACCACAGTTTCGACAAGAAGGAGATCATCCCCCTCATGAAGGAGGACCACCGCATCCTCCGGCCCGACAACTACCCGACCGGGGTGCCGGGGACCGGTGTCTGGACGGGACCTGCGGGCAACGGGGTCCGGGTGGCTGTGGTGAACCTCATGGGGCGGGTCTTCATGAACAGCCTGGAGGACCCGTTCCGGTGGGGACACGAGCTGGTTGCGTCCCTCGAGGATAAAGCCGACCTTGTCCTCATCGATTTCCACGCCGAGGCGACCAGCGAGAAGGTGGCCTTCGGGTGGCACATGGACGGGAAGGTCGCCGCGGTCCTGGGCACGCACACACACGTGCAGACTGCCGATGCACGCGTGCTGGGAGAGGGGACCGCCTACATCACCGATGTGGGGATGACCGGCCCGCTGGATTCCGTCATCGGGGTCCGGATCGAAGACGCGCTCACCCGGTTTCGCCTGGGAATGCCGAGCCGCTTCCAGGTGGCGAAGGGCAACCCGGTCTTCTGCGCCGTCAGCCTCGAGCTGGACGAGCAGACGGGTCGGGCGCTGTCCATCGAGCGCCACTGGGAGCCCTTGGACGACTTCAACGCTGTACAGGAAGAGGATGACGAATGAGTGCCCGAATCATCGACGGCAAGCAGATCGCCGGAGAGATCAAGAAGGAGATCGCACAGGAGGCCGAGGAACTGAAGGGGAAGGGCATCACCCCCGGCCTGGTCACCATCCTGGTGGGTGAGGACCCGGCAAGCCAGACCTACGTGGGGATGAAGCGCCGCACGTGCGCCGAGCTGGGGATGAAGTCGGTGGCGGAGGAGCACCCGGCCGACCTCTCCGAGGAGGACCTGCTGGGCCTGATCGACAAGTACAACGCCGACCCCGAGATCCACGGCATCCTGGTCCAGCTCCCGCTCCCCGATCACATCGACGAGAAGAAGGTCCTGCTGGCCATCGACCCCGGCAAGGACGTGGACGGCTTCCATCCCAACAACGTGGGCCTGATGATGATCGGCGAGGCCCGGTTCGCCCCCTGCACGCCGGCGGGTATCGTGGAGCTCCTGATGCGGAGCGACAACCCCCCTTCGGGCAAAGAGGTGGTGATCGTGGGCCGAAGCAACATCGTGGGCAAGCCGGTGGCCAACCTGCTGGTGCAGAAGAACGACCGGGCGAACGCCACCGTCACCGTCTGCCACAGCCGCACGAAGGACCTCCCCGGGGTGGTGAAGCGTGCGGACATCGTCATCGCGGCCATCGGGAGCGCCGAGTTCATCAAGGCGGACTGGCTCAAGCCGGGTGCGGTGGTCATCGACGTGGGCACCAACCGGGTGGACGATGAGAGCCGGGAGCGCGGCTGGCGCCTGGTGGGGGACGTGGACTTCGAGGCGGCGAAGGAGGTCGCCAGCGCCATCACCCCCGTACCCGGCGGTGTGGGCCCCATGACCATCACCATGCTCATGTGGAACACCATGCTGGCCGCGAAGCAGCAGAACGGGATGGCCTGATGGGCGACGCTCCCCTGCAGGGGACCCTCTTCGGCAGCGAGGGCAGCGGGGGAGAAGAGCGTCCCGAAGAGGTGCGGGAAGCAGGGAGAGGGGAGCCGGGACCCGTTTCAGAGGCGGGACCGGGCTCTCCTCTCAGCGTATCGGAACTGAACGAGAGGGTCCGTGCCCTGCTGCAGGGGGGCATGGGGACCGTCTGGGTCGAAGGGGAGCTGAGCGGGATCCGCTACTACGGGTCGGGTCGCAGGACCCGGGTGTACGGTACGCTGAAGGACGCCGATGCCGAGGTGCGGATCGTGCTCTGGCCCGAGACGGTAGGGGCCCTGGATTTCCGCCTGGAGGACGGACAGAAGGTCCTGGTGCAGGGTGACGTGACCCTCTACGCCCAGCGGGGACAGTACCAGCTCACTATCCGCCAGGTCCGTCCCTCCGGGGTGGGTGAGCTGGAACTCGCCTTCCAGCAGCTCAAGGAGAAGCTGGAGGAGGAGGGGCTGTTCGCCCCGGAACGGAAGCGGCCGCTGCCCCGCTATCCTTTCCGCGTGGGCGTGGTCACCTCCCTCCAGGCCGCGGCTCTCCGGGACTTCCTGGAGGTAACCGGGAGACGGAACCCGGCGCTTCGGGTCCTCATCGCCCCGTCCCGGGTACAGGGTGAGGGGGCCGCGGAGGAGATCGTCCGGGCGCTGGAGGGACTCCAGCGCGCGGGGGACGTGGACCTGGCCGTCCTGACCCGGGGCGGCGGCAGTCTGGAGGACCTCTGGCCCTTCAACGAGGAGGTCGTGGCACGGGCCGTCGCCGCTTCGAGCCTCCCGGTGGTCAGCGCGGTGGGGCACGAGACGGACTGGACGATCTGTGACCTGGCGGCCGATCATCGGAGTCCCACCCCCAGCGCCGCCGCCGAACGCGCGGCCTGGATACGGGACGACGTGCGCCAGGTCCTGGACGAGTTCCTCTTCCGGGCCGACCGCTCGCTGGAGCGGCGCCTGGACGGGATGCAGAAAGAGGTGCTCTACTTCACCCGCGCCCACGGCTTCCAGCGGATGCGCTCCCGCCTCACCGAGGCGATGGGCAGGGTGGAGGAGGGCCTCCGGCGGCTGCCGGTGAGCCTGAGGCACCGTATCGCCCGGGCGCGCGACCGGCTCGACGGGGTGCGGAAGGGGCTCGGCGAGAAGGGCAGGAGGAGCCTGGAGCTGCGCGATTCCGAACTGAGGGAACTGGTGCGTACGATGAATGCTCTGGGTCCCCCGGCCGTCCTGGAGCGTGGATACGCCATCGCCCGCCGGAGCGCCGGCGGTCCGGTGGTCCGGTCCGCCGGCGAACTCCGGCCGGGGGACCGCCTGCAGGTCTGTTTGCTTGAAGGGAGCGTCATGACTAGGGTGGAGGAGAAGGGACCGGGACTGGAGGCCCTGACCGGGTTGTCCGGCGGTCCGGAGGAGGACGGATGAGCGACGAGAAGGAGAACGGACTCCCGGAATCGTTCGAGGAGCGCATCGAGCGCCTCGAGATCATCGTAGAGCAGCTGGAGAAGGGCGAGACCCCCCTGGAGGAGTCCCTCTCCCTCTTCGAGGAGGGGGTCAGGCTGGCGAGGGCGTGTCAGACTCAGATCGACGACGCCCGGGAACGTGTGGAGGTACTCCTGGAAGCCGCCGAGGATGGGGCGGCCGCTTCCGAACCCCTTGACCCGGACTCCCAGGAGACCGCGTGATGGAAGTGACGATGCAGCTCCCCCGGTTCCTTTTGTCGGTGAGGGAACGGTGCAACCAGCACCTGGAGAAGATCCTCCCCCCCGCAGGGGAGCGTCCCGAGGTCATCCACGAGGCGATGCGCTACAGCGTGTTCGCTGGAGGCAAGCGGTTCCGGCCCGCTCTGGTCATGGGTGCGGGTCAGGTGTTCGGAGCCCCCGAAGGATCCCTGTATGACCTGGCCTGCGGTGTGGAACTCATACATACCTACTCCCTGATCCACGACGATCTGCCCTGTATGGACGACGACGACCTCCGCAGGGGCAAACCCACCCTGCACAGGGTCTATGGGGACGCGGTGGCGGTGCTGGCAGGCGACGCCCTCTATGCGCTGGCCTTCGAGGTGATCGCGCGGTGCGGGTCGCCCGGCGTGATCGCCGAGGTGGCTCGATCCACCGGCACCCGGGGGATGATAGGGGGCCAGGTGGCGGACATCCTGCTCGAGGGGGAGGAGATCACCCCCGAGGACCTGGAGTACATCCATTCCCACAAGACGGGGCGTCTTATCACCGGGTGCCTGGTGGCAGGTGCCGTCCTGGGTGATGCGCGGGACGAGGAACTCGAGAAGGTGCGCTCCTTCGGCTGGAGGGTGGGACTCGCCTTCCAGATCGTGGACGACGTGCTGGACGAGACCGGGGACGCCGAGACGCTGGGCAAGAACCCCGGCTCGGACAAGGACCGGGACAAGAACACCTACCCGAAGATCCACGGCCTCCCGGCCAGCGTGGAGAAGGCCGTGAGGCTGGTGGAGGAGGCCAAAAACGCATTGGTGCTCCCCGAGCGTGACACTATCATCCTACGCATGCTGGCAGATTTCGTCGTCCAGCGTGTGACCTGACCCGCATCCGGTCCATCCGCTGCTCCCGACCTCCGGTCTCCAGCGCTGGCGATCGCGGATCCCGCTGAGGAGGTTGTGCCCATCATGCCGCTCCTGGACACGATCGATTCCCCCGCGGAGGTGAAGCGGCTGGACATCGAGGAACGGAAGCAGCTGGCGGCCGAGATCCGGGAGCGGCTGGTCGAGATGCTGAGCCGGGAGGGCGGTCACCTGGCTCCCAACCTGGGGGTCGTGGAACTCACGCTGGCCCTCCACACCGTCTTCGATTCCCCCACCGACAGGATCGTCTGGGATGTCAGCCACCAGTCGTACGTGCACAAGCTGGTGACAGGGCGGCGGGAGCGCTTCCCCACCATCCGCCAGTACGAGGGACTCTACGGCTACACCCGGCGCTCGGAGAGTGAGCACGACCCCTTCGGAGCGGGCCACGCCTCCACGGCCATCTCGGCGGCCCTGGGTCTCGCCCAGGCCAGGGACCTCCGGGGGGAGGAGCACCGCGTGGTGGCGGTGGTGGGTGACGGGGCCCTCACCGGCGGTCTTGCCTACGAGGGGCTCAACAACGCCGGGGCCCTCCGGTCCGAGCTGCTCATCATCCTGAACGACAACGATATGTCGATCGCACCCAACGTGGGCGCGATGCACGAGTACCTGACCACCGCCATCAGCAACCCCCTCTATAACCGGATCAAGGACCAGATGTGGGAGGTCGTGGGCAAGGCCCCCCTGGGCAGGCAGGTGCAGCAGGCGGTCCACAAGGTGGACGAGAGCTTGAAGAACCTGCTGGTGCCGGGCATCCTCTTCGAGCGGCTGGGGATCCGCTACTTCGGCCCCGTGGACGGCCACGACATGGACGGCCTCATCCGGCACCTGGAGGACCTGCGGGAACTCCCCGGGCCGAAGCTGCTCCACGTCCGGACGGTGAAGGGGAAGGGATACCGACCCGCGGAGGAGGACAGCTACTTCTTCCACGGGGCGGGCGCCTTCGATGCGGCCACCGGAGAACCGGTGGAGAAGGAGGGGCCCCCTTCCTACACGAAGGTCTTCGGGGAGGCCCTGGTGGCCGAGTGCCGCCGGGATGAGCGGGTGGTGGGCATCACCGCGGCCATGCCGAGCGGGACCGGGCTGGACATCCTCGCCGAGGCGATACCGGAGCGCTTCTACGACGTGGGCATCGCCGAGGGGCACGCGGTCTGTTTCGCTGCGGCACTGGCGGCGGAGGGCATGAAGCCGGTGGCCGCCATCTACAGCACTTTCCTGCAGCGGGCATACGACCAGGTCATCCACGACGTGGCCCTCCAGGACCTCAACGTCTTCTTCTGCATCGACCGCGGCGGGCTGGTGGGTCCGGATGGGCCGACGCACCACGGGACGCTGGACCTCAGCTACCTGAGATGCGTACCGGGCATGGTCATCATGGTGCCCCGGGACGAGAACGAGATGGTGCACATGCTGCGTACCGGGCTGCTCCACGATGAGGGGCCCATCGCCATGCGCTACCCCCGCGGATCGGGTGAGGGGATGGACCTGGACCCGGAGCCGAGGGCCCTGCCCATCGGCCGGGGAGAGGTCCTCCGCCGGGGCGGGGATGCGGCGCTGCTGGCCGTGGGCCGCATGGTGGGCCGCTGCCTGGAGGCCGCCCGGACCCTGGCCGAGGAGGGGATCGAGGTCACGGTGGCGGATGCTCGGTTCGTGAAGCCCCTGGACCGGGATCTGATCCTGGCGATGACCGGGGGCACGGACCTCCTCGTCACGGTGGAGGAGAACAGTGTGCTGGGCGGCTTCGGCGCCGCCGTGCTGGAGCTGCTCCAGGAGGAGGGTCTGAGGGTGCCGGTACGTACGCTGGGGCTTCCGGACCGGTTCGTGGGACACGGTCCGGTGGACCGGCTGCTCCGGGACACCGGACTCGACGGAGAGGGCATCGCGAGACGGACAGGCGAGTTCCTGGAGGAGATACGGGCCGGGATCGCCGCAGCAGGGGGCTGAGGCCGCACGCCCCCTCGGGAGCAAGGAAAGGGCCATGGCGCTGACACTCGGGGTCGTCCCCAACCTCAGGAAACCGGAGCTGGAGGTCTCGATCCGGGCCGTCATCGAATGGGCGGAACGGACGGGGAGCAGCCTCCTGATGTCGGAGGCCGTCACGGAGAAGGTCCCCGACGTCCCGGAGGCGGGGCCGGTCCGGATCATGCCGGAAGAGGAGGCGGCCGGTGAGGCGGACCTGCTCCTGGCGATGGGAGGGGACGGGACGATACTGGCCGCCATGCGGCATGCCCGTGAGCGCGGCCTTCCGGTGCTCGGGGTGAACCTCGGGAGCCTGGGGTTCCTCGCGGACGTGGGACCGGAGAAGCTCCTGCCCGCCCTGGACCGGCTGGAGAGCGGGGATCACGAGATCGAGGAGCGCATGACACTGGAGGCGGAGATCCGTACCGGCGGCGAGGTGCATCTCATGGCCGCCAGCAACGACATCGTCATCGACAAGGGGGCGTACAGCCGGGTCATCGACATCGACGCACAGGTGGACGGCGAGTACCTGCAGCGCTATACGGGGGACGGGCTGATCCTCTCGACCCCGGGGGGCTCGACGGCGTACGCTCTGGCCGCCGGCGGTCCCATCGTGAACCCGGCCATGGACGCCATGCTGGCCGTACCCATCTGCCCCCACACACTGGCCGCCCGGGCGGTGGTGCTGGGGGGGGAGAGCCGGGTACAGCTCACCGTGTTCAGCAAGCACGGGACCGCCCAGATCACCGGGGACGGCCAGGAGCGCCTCATGGTGGCTTCCGGCGACACCCTGGAGATACGACAGGGGGCCCACAGGAACCGGCTGGTCCGTACCGGACTCGGGCTGCCCTTCTACGATGTGCTGAGGAAGAAGCTGAAACTCGGATTCCGGGAACCGGCGGAGCGCAGCTGATATGGAGAGAGACAGGAAGATCGATCCCAGGGACCCCGAGTCCCGTCTCGCCTTCTCCTTCGAGGAGGAAGAGGGCACCGAAGGGAGGTCGGCAGCGGAGGACGATACGCCGGAGGCGGCGGGAAGGGAGAGGGAGGAGGGGGGAGACCCCTCGGAGGAGGAGACGTACGAGCGGGGGAAGCGGCTCTCCCGGGAGGGGCGCCTGCACGACGCGGTGGAGGCGTACCGGGAGGTGCTCACCGCCGACCCGCTCCATGTGAAGGCCCGGAACAACCTCGCGCTGGTCTACGATTCCCTGGGTCTCCTGGACAAGGCCCTGGAGGAGATGCGGACGACCCTGCAGCTCGAACCCCGGAACGTGGAGGTGCGGGCCAACCTCGGCGCACTGCTCGGGGAGCACGGCCGCTTCGATGAGGCGGAGAAGGAGTTCCGGCGGGCGCTCGAGATCGCGCCCGACGACCCCAGGGTGCGGTTCAACCTGGGACTGGTCTACTTCCGCAAGGGGCTCTACCCACGGGCCATCCCGGAGTTCGAGCGGACCATCGGCCTGCAGGAGGACCACAGGGAGGCTCTCTACTATCTGGCCCAGTCGTACAACCTCACCGGGGAGTTCGTGAAGGCCATCACCACCTTCGAACGGCTCATCGAGCTGGATCCGGGGAACCACCGGGCCTTCCTCTACCTGGGCATGCTCTATGACCGGCGGAAGGAGCATGACAGGGCCCGGACCTACTACCAGAAGGCCTACAAGCTCCAGCGGGAGCGGAAGGAAGAGGGGTAGGACATGCTGGTGAAGTATGTCCTCTTCTTCCTCTTCGCGCTGGCGTTCTGGAGGTTCCTCTCCGGGATCGCCGACCTGGGGCGGAAGAAAGGCTCCGGGCGGTTCCATCGCCGGAAGGAGCGTGAGAAGCCCCACCTGAGAGGGCGTGAGGTGGAAGATGCCGAGTTCGAGATCCTACCCGAGGAGGAGGAGCCGCCGGGCCCCGGTTGACGCCGCCCCTGCGGTGTGGTAGATACGAAACGGCCCGGTGTACACGGCACCGGCCCCCGGTCCGGCCGCAGGCCCGGATGCCGCTACTCCCAAGGAGACAGGTAATGGAGCCACGCTGGCTTGAGTTCTACGAGGAGAGTGTGCCCAGGGACTACACTCCCACAGGCGAGACCCTGAACGATATGTTCCAGATCGCTGTGGACTCCCACCCGGAGGACCCGGTCACATGGTTCTTCGGGCGCTCCTTCTCCTTCCGGGAGATGGAGGAGATGACCGCCCGCATCACCGCCTCACTCCGGTCCCTGGGCATCGGCAAGGGGGACAGGGTGGCGATCATCCTGCCCAACATCCCCCAGTACATCGCCGCCCACTACGCCATCCTCCGGGCAGGGGCGGTGGTGGTGCCCAACAACCCCCTCTACACCGACAAGGAGCTGGCCTTCCAGCTCAAGGACTCCGGTGCCCGGGTGGCCATCGCGCTCAACCTCCTGGTCCCCAAGCTGGAGCGGGTCTGGGAAGAGACCGATCTCGAGCACTGCGTGGTGTGCAAGGTGAACGACTACCTCCCGGGGGTCCTGAAATACCTCTACCCGGTGAAGGCGTTCCTGCAGGGACAGAGGGCCAGCGTGCCCTCCGACGACCGCTACAGCATGTTCACCGATCGTCTCGACGCCGCCGACCCGGCCGAGGGCGGGCCGGCGGAGGTGGAGGACACCGATGTGGCCATGCTCCTCTACACGGGGGGCACGACGGGCCGGAGCAAGGGGGCGATCCTCACCCACCGGAACCTCCACAGCAACGTCTGCCAGACGGTCTCCTGGCTCACCGATGTGGAGGACGGGAAGGAGGTCATCATGGCCGCCCTCCCCTTCTTCCACTCCTACGGTCTCACCACCTGTCTCCACCTCTCCTACCGGGTGAAGAGCCCCACCGTACTGGTACCGAAGTTCGACGTCTCCCAGGTTCTCAAGGAGATCCACGAGCGGCGGGTGACCATCTTCTGCGGTGTCCCCACCATGTACGTGGCCATCAATACCTATCCGAAGGTGGGCAAGTTCGACCTCTCCTCGATCCGGGCCTGCATCAGCGGGGCGGCGCCGCTTCCCCTGGAGGTGCAGAAGACCTTCGAGAAGATCACCGGCGGCCGGCTGGTGGAAGGATACGGCCTCAGCGAGGCCTCCCCGGTCTGCGTGGCCAACCCGGTATACGGCAAGCGCAAGATCGGCTGCATCGGGCTGCCGGTCCCGGGCACCGATGCGGCGGTGGTGGACCCGGAGAGCCGGAAGGAGCTGGGTGTCGGGGAGGTGGGGGAGCTGGCCGTGAAGGGTCCCCAGGTGATGCGGGGTTACTGGAACATGCCGGAGGAGACCGAGAACCAGGTCGCGGAGGGGTGGCTCTTCACCGGGGACATGGCCCAGGTGGACGAAGAGGGTTACTTCGCCATCGTGGATCGGAAGAAGGACATGATCATTTCCGGGGGCTACAACATCTACCCCCGGGAGGTGGAGGAGGTCCTCTACGAGCATCCGGCGGTGCTCGAGTGCGGTGTGATCCCCATGGCGGACGACTACAAGGGTGAGAAGGTGAAGGCGTACGTGGTGCTGAAGGAGGGGTACGAGGTCACCGAGGAACAGCTCGTCGAGCACTGCGAGAACGGCCTGGCCCATTACAAGGTGCCGAAGAAGATCGTCTTCGCCAAAGAGCTCCCCAAGAGCCTCATCGGCAAGATCCTGCGCAAGGAGATCCGTGCCATGGACCAGGTGGGGGCCCTGGAACCGGTGGAGAAGAAGTAGATGGCGCGACGCTTCCTCATCGTTTTCCTGGCAGCCGCGCTCCTGGCCCACCTGGAGCAGGTGGTCAACGTGGCCGGCGTGCATGCGGTCGCTCTGGGGAGTGACTGGGACGGCACCAGTCTCACACCGGTCGGTCTGGAGCATGCCGGCCGCCTCCCGAACCTGACCCGGGCCCTTGTGGACCGCGGCTACGACGGCCATGAGATCCAGCTCATGCTCGGCGACAACTTCCTGCGGGTCTTCCGGCAGGTGACCGGCGACATCTCGCCCTGAGGCCCGCGTCTCACCGAACGGACCGTGATGGACTCGTGGTCCCTCCCGCTGGAGATCGTCATCCTCCTCACGGGCTGCCCGGCCGTGGACGGAGAGGAGAGAGCGGGGAGAGAACCCGCGGCAGCGGCGGCTCCGCTCGTTGACCTCGCCGGCCAGGGATGATATCGATACCGGCCATGGACTCCTTCGGCTGGCTATCCGTCCTCCCCCCCGTCCTGGCCATCGTGCTGGCCATCCGGACCAAGCAGGTCTACACCTCCCTCCTGGTGGGTATCTGGCTGGGCTGGACGATCTTCACCGGGTGGGACCCCTTTGCCGGCGGGGTGGAGACGGTGGACCGGCTGGTGGCGGTCTTCGGTGACGCGGACAACACCCGGGTCATCCTCTTCAGCGCCCTGATCGGGGCGATCATCACCCTTACCCAGTACTCGGGCGGCATGCAGGGGTTCGTGAACTGGGTGGTGGGGAGGGGGCTGGTGGACGACCGGCGGTCGGCGGGACTGCTGGCCTGGTTCCTCGGGGTGGTCATCTTCATCGAGTCCAGCATCTGCGTGCTGGTCTCCGGGGCCGTCTCCCGCCCGATCTTCGACCGGCTGAGGATCAGCCGTGAGAAGCTCGCCTACGTGCTCGACTCTACCTCCGCCCCCAAGTGCGTCATCATACCCCTGAACGCTTGGGGCGCCTTCGTCCTGGGGCTGCTTGCAACCCAGGGGGTGGAGGAGCCGGTACGGGTCTTCGTGGCGTCCATCCCCTACAATTTCTACGCCCTCATCGCCGTGCTGCTGGTGCTGGTGGTGGTGCTGGCAGGATGGGACCTTGGACCGATGCGTGAGGCGGAGGCCCGCGTGAGGGAGACAGGAAGGCTCCACCGTGAGGGGGCGGAACCGCTGGTCGCGGACGAGGTGGTCGGGCTCAGGGCCAAGGAGGGGGTCCCGCTGCGGGCGGTGAACATGGTGCTCCCGGTGACGGTCATGGTGGCGGCGATGCCGGCGGCCCTCTTCCTCACCGGCGGCGGCAACCTCATGGAGGGGTCGGGGTCCACCTCGGTGCTCTGGGCCGTGATCCTGGCCATCCTCACCGCAGGGACCGCCTACCGGGTCCAGGGGATCCTCTCGGTGAAGGAGACGGTGGACATGATCATGAAGGGGGTGGGGGGGCTGGTCCCCCTGGCCGTCCTGATGATGCTGGCCTTCGCCATCGGGGACCTGTGCGATGCCCTGGGGACGGGACCCTACGTGGCCCGGGTGGCGGAGGCGAGACTCCCGGTGGTCCTCATCCCGGCGGTGGTCTTCGTGGTCAGCGCCTTCATCGCCTTCTCGACCGGGACCTCGTGGGGCACCTTCGCCATCATGATCCCCATCGCCATCCCCATGGTGGGCCTCATCGGGCTGAGCGCTCCCCTGATGCTGGCCGCGGTCCTCGGAGGCGGTGTCTTCGGGGACCACTGCTCACCCATCTCCGACACCACCATCATCTCCTCCATGGCCTCGGCCTGTGACCACATCGACCACGTGCGGACCCAGCTCCCCTACGCCCTGGCCGCCGGGGGTGCTGCGGTCCTCCTCTACGTGGCGGCGGGACTCCTGGGATAGACGCCCCGGTGATCGTAGCGGCTTGCAACCCGGCGGGAGTCCGTTAAGTTCATAGGGCCCGCGCCCGCTCACCCGCGGGTACCCCTTACGGAGCGAGGTGATTAGCCATGCCCATCGAGAAGCTGAAAGATTTCCTGGACGAGAAGGGTGTGAGATATGTGACCCTCTCCCACTCCAAGGCCTACACGGCGCAGGAGATCGCCGCCGCCGCCCACATACCGGGCAGGGAGGTGGCCAAGACGGTCATAGTGAAGCTGGATGGGGAACTGGCCATGGCCGTTCTCCCCGCCTCCTACCAGGTGGATCTCCACAAGCTGAAGAAGGCGTCGGGGGCGGAGGACGCGGAGATCGCCACCGAGGAGGAGTTCAAGGGGCGCTTCCCCGCTTCGGAGGTCGGGGCCATGCCCCCCTTCGGGAACCTCTACGACATGGAGGTCTACGTGAGCCGTCCCCTGGACGAGGATGAGCGCATCGCCTTCAACGCCGGTTCCCACACCGAGATGATCCAGATGGACTACGAGGACTTCCAGCGCCTCGTGGAGCCCACGGTGGCGGATTTCGTCGAGTAGCCGGCCTAGGTGAACGCCTGGGAGCCGGTGATCTCCTGTCCCACGATGAGGGTGTGCATGTCGTCGGTGCCCTCGTAGGTGTAGACGGACTCGATGTTCATCAGGTGGCGCATGACGGGATATTCCCCGGTGATCCCGTTGGCCCCGAGGGTCTCCCGGGCCAGTCTCGCCGACTCCCGTGCCACCCGGCATCCGTTCATCTTGGCCATGCTGACCTGGGCGGGAGAGGCCTCGTCCCGGTCCTTCAGGCGTCCCACCTGGAGGTTCATGAACTGGCTCTTGGTGATCTCGGTGATCATCCGGACCAGGCGCTGCTGCACCAGCTGGAACCGGGCGATGGGCCGGTCGAACTGGATCCGCTCCCTGCTGTACCGAAGCGCGACGTCGTAGACCGCCATGGCGCTCCCGATGGTTCCCCAGGCGATACCGTATCGGGCCTGGGTGAGACATGAGAGGGGGCCCCGCAGCCCCTTCACCGCGGGCAGGATACGGTCCTTCGGTATGCGGCATCCCTCCAGGACCAGCTCGCTGGTGTCCGAGGCCTTCAGGCTGTGCTTCCCGCGCTGCCGGCGGGCGGAGAACCCCTCGTCCTCCTTGTGCACCAGGAAGCCCCGGACCTCACCGTCGAGCTTTGCCCACACCAGGGAGACGTCCGCGATGCTTCCGTTGGTGATCCACATCTTGGCTCCGTCGAGGAGGTAGTGGTCCTCCCCCTCCGCCGCGCGCGTGATCATGCCCGCGGGGTTGGAACCGTAGTCCGGCTCGGTGAGCCCGAAGCAGCCGATCACCTCACCCCGCGCCATGGGTGGGAGGTAGGTCTCTTTCTGCTCCTGCGAGCCGTAGGCGAAGATGGGCCACATCACCAGGGAGCTCTGCACGCTCACGAAGGAGCGCAGGCCGGAGTCTCCTCGCTCCAGCTCCTGGCAGATGAGGCCGTAGGCGACGTTGTTCGCCCCGGCACCGCCGTACTCCTCGGGGAGGTAGGAACCGAAGAGCCCGAGGGAAGCCAGCTTCTCGGCCCAGAGGTGGGGGGAGCGCTCTTCGCTGAACTCCTCCTCGATGACCGGGACGACCTCGTCCTCGACGAAACCGCGCACCGTGTCCCGGATGAGGACCTCCTCTTCGGCGAGGAGGGAGTCGAAGTCCATGTAGTCGACGCCTTCGAAGCGCTCCATACGCGCTCGTGCTCCTTTGCGGGGGAGGGAGGGTGCCGCTCACGGGTCCCGGACCGGCCTTCCGACCTGCAAAGTCGGCCCTGGGGGGCACGGCGTCAACGATGTAAACCCCGATCCTCCCGGTACCGTCCCACCCCGTGGGCATGCTACCATCCTCGGTGGTCCTCACGCATCCGGGAGACTGGTTTGAACCGCGTCCGCCTACCGGCCTCCTGATCGGCACCGGGGAGGTGTACGGTCGGGACTCCTCCATCGGGGTGCTCTACATCCGTACGACCCGGGGCCCGTACGGGATCGGGATCCTCAAGAGCATGGACGGCGGCGCCACCTGGACGAAGAGCCTGGACTGGAGCTACGACCAGCGGCGGGGGGTGCTGGACATCGCTACCTACCAGGGGTGGTTCAGTCACTTCGTGGTGGCCCATCCCGGGGACACGACCCGCGTCATGGTAGCAGGGGTCGATGTCTTCACCTCCTGGGACGGGGGGCGGACCTTCGAGCAGGGATCGTACTGGTACAGGTGGTACCAGGGGATCCTCCCTCCCCAGGGCCCGACCGGTCCCCCCGATCACTTTCACGCCGACCACCATGCCTTCGCAGGGCATCCCTCGGCATGGGACCGGGTCTTCCTGGCCAGCGGGATCAACATCGTTTGCCTCAGCGCAGGAGGGCGGGATCAGAGCATTCGGATGCTCCTGGTGAAGTAGATCCCCTGAAACCTCGGAGCCGTTCGCCCCGTTCTACATACCAAGACGTTCTAGGGAAGGCGCCGGGGCCTTCTCTTTTTGACCTTACCCATAGATTGTCTCGGGGTCGCGCATGACACGGACCGACTACCTCCAGGGCACCCTCGACCTGCTGATCCTTCAGACCCTGACGGCGGGACCGATGCATGGCTACGGGATCGCCCGGGCCATCGAGCAGGTCACCCGCAAGGCCCTGCAGATCGAGGAGGGGAGCCTCTACCCGGCCCTCCACCGGATGGAACGGAAGGGGTGGCTCGCCTCCGAGTGGGGCAGGTCGGAGAACAACCGCCGGGCCAGATACTACGGACTGACCGACGAGGGTCGGGCCCGCCTCGGATCGGAGACCCGGCAGTGGAATCGGTTCATCGAAGCCGTCGACCGGGTACTCCAGCCGGCCCGGGAGGGGTCCGCATGAGCTGGCTGGACGACCTGCGGAGGCGTTTCGGATGGCTTCGTGGGCCCGAGCAGGTGCGGAGGGACGTAGAAGAGGAGATGCGTCACCACTTCGAGCAGCTGGTCGAGGCCGGCAAGGCACGCGGGCTGTCGGAGGAGGAGGCCCGGGCGGAGGCACGGGAACGCTTCGGTGACCTGGAGGGGAAGATGGAGGAGGTGCGGCACATGGACGACCGGGATGAGCGGAAGAGACGGATCAGGGAGCGGCTGGAAGCGGTGTGGATGGACCTCCGGATCTCCTTCCGGGGCCTCCGGCGCAGACCGGTCTTCGCGGCGGTATCCCTGGTCACGCTGGCGATCGGCATCGGGCTGAACACCGCTGTCTTCTCGTTGGTGAACGGGATCCTGATCAAACCGCTCCCCTTCACCGAACCCGACCGGCTGGTACGGGTCTATCAGGCCAACCCGGAGCGGGACCTGATGCGGACCCCGTTCAGCTGGGACAACTGGGAGGACCTTCGCCAGCAGTCGGAGTCCTTCCAGAGCCTGGCAGCCTATGCGGCCTTCAACATGGCGGGAGCGATCCTTGCCGGCTCCGGGGACCCGGTGGAACTCCCCACCTCCTTCGTTTCGGGCGACTTCTTCCAGACCCTCGGTGTGGAGCCGGCGGCGGGACGCCTGCTCCAGCCGGGGGAGGACGAGGAGGGCCGTGACGGTGTGGCGGTGATCTCCTGCGGTCTGTGGCAGCGACGGTTCGGGGGCCGCCTGGATGTGCTGGGACGCACGGTCACACTGGACGAGAGCCCTACCCGGATCGTGGGTGTAGTCCCCCCGGAGTTCCGCTTCCCCAACCGCGAGACCGAGGTGTGGGTGCCCCTCTCCTGGATCACGGAGAACGAAGTGCCGAAGCGCCGGGATGTCTCGTGGCTCTCGGTGGTGGGAAGGCTTGCTCCCGGAACGGACCTGGAGACCGCGCGGACCGAGACCTCAGGGATCATGGCCCGCTTGGCGGAGACCTATCCGGGCGAGGTGCGGGGATGGGACGCAGCCGCCGTGGAGCGGGTGCGCGAGGTCATGGTGGGCGACGTGGAAGACCCCCTGATCCTGCTCCTGGCCGCAGTGGGCCTGTTGCTCCTCATCGCCTGCGGGAACGTGGCCAACCTCCTCCTGGCCCGAGCTACATCCCGGGAACGGGAGCTTGCGGTCCGGAGCGCCATCGGCGCAGGGCAGGGGGACCTGGTGCGTCAGGTCCTGGTGGAGAGCCTGCTGCTGGCCCTGTTGGGCGGTGCGCTCGGCCTGGTCCTGGCGTGGGCCGGTATGGGACCGCTCAGAGGAGCTGGGGTTCGACCCGCAGGGTGTACTCACCTTCCACACGTCCCTGCTGGAACAGAGGTACGATACCGTAGGGGATGGACTCAGCCTCTACCGCCGGTTCAGGGAGGAGCTGGAGGCGCTCCCCGAGGTGGAGGAGGTGGGGGCGGTCAAGGTGCTGCCGACCCGTGGACAGGGGGAGATGATACCGCTTCGTGTCCCCGGTCACCCCTCCATGGAATCGGAGAACCCTACCCCGGTGGAGGTGAACATGGTCCTCCCCGGCTACTTCGAGTCGATGGACATCCCGCTGCTGGCGGGCAGGTTCCTCAGTGACGAGGACGACGAGGATCGGCAACTCCCAAGTGTGTTGGTGAACCGGTCCATGGCCCGCACCTACTGGGGGGAAGAAGATCCCGTGGGCCGTCACATCGTCGCCCCGGGAGGTGCAAAGATCCCCGTGGTGGGGGTTGTGGGAGATGTCCGGCAGGTCGACCCGGAAAGCGAGCCGGTCCCTACCGTGTACATCAGCCTCTACCAGTCGTTCCGTTCGGTCGTGTACTGGACCGTTGAGACCCGGGGGTCCCCGAAGCGTCTGATCCCGGAGGTGCGAAACATCCTGACCCGCCTGGATCCCCGGCAGCCGCTGACCGAGATGGCCGCCATGGAGGAGGTGCTCCATGAGGCCATGGCACGTCCTCGATCAGCCGCCGCCCTCCTGGTCCTCTTCGCCGTGCTGGCGGCCGTTCTGTCCGCCGAGGGCACCTACGGTGTGCTCTCCTACACGGTGGGCCAGCGGACCCGGGAACTGGGGATCCGGCAGGCGCTGGGCGCAGGTCGACGACGTGTAGTGGGCATGGTGGTGCGACAGGGGATGGCGATGGTGGGGATCGGGGTCGCGGTCGGGCTGGGCCTGGCGCTGGTCGCCGGAAGGGTCCTCACCGGCATCCTCTACGAGATCTCACCCGCCGACCCCCTCTCCCTGGGAGCCACGGTGGCCCTCCTGGCGGGTGCGGGCTTCCTCGCCTGTTGGCTCCCGGCCCGCCGGGCCGTGCGGGTGGACCCGGTGGAGGCCCTGCGGCACATGTGAAGAAGGGCGGCGCCTCCCGGCGCCGCCCTTCCTGGTTCCTGGTGGAGCTGAGGGGGATCGAACCCCTGACCTCCGGTCTGCCAGACCGGCGCTCTCCCAGCTGAGCTACAGCCCCAGGGAATCCGTTGCCGAGGGAGAATATCAAGATGCTGTCTGGACCCGGTCGGTCAAGCCGTTTGTCCCGCTATACCTGGCATCGGGGGGGAACGGATGTCATCTTGATTGGTATACTCTCACGGAACCTGTCCATGTCCTCACGGAGGCGAGATCCGGATGATGTCCAGACGCGGCATGATGTTCCCAGGGGTGCTCTTCATCCTCGCGGGGCTGCTCATGGCCTGCGAGGCCACTGGCCCCGTCGACGGAGAGGGAGTGGGCGACAACCGCAACTGGGCGGGAGAGTATCTCAGGATCCGGCTCATCCCGGAGCAGCGCCCCATGCTGGGGGAGTACAGCAGCGGGAGCCAGAGCGTCATCCAGCAGCACATCAACTGGGCCGAACTGGCAGCGATCGATTTCCTCGCCATCCCGTGGCGGGGCGGGGGGACCTACGGCGACATGGTGCTCACGCAGGATATCCTGGGCAGCGCGGCGTGGGCCGACGCGACCCTGGGCTGGTGCGTGCTCTACGAACTGCCGACGATCCTGGAGGGGGACCCTGAGGCCCCTGCAGTGAACCTCACCCTGGCCGCCCGGGACACCCTGCTCAGCCACCTGGAGTACTTCAACGAAAGGTTCTTCAGCTCCGCCGGCTATCTCTTCGTCGACGGGCGACCGGTCGTGATCCTCCGGCGGAGCCGCCTCATCGCCAGCACCGACGCCCGACAGGACCTGCTGGCCCTTCGCCAGGATTACCGGGCGGCCACCGGGGAGGAGCTCTTCCTGGTGGGGGACGAGGCGACCATGCTGAGCCGGGACCTCCCCAACTCCAGCCGGATCAGTGCCTTCGACATGATCACCGGGATCGACCTGGCCGTGGTGGGTGTACACAACGGATACCCGCAGAACACCGGCTTCTTCGAGGACGTGAACACGGTGTGGAACCGGTACGCCCTGGACGCCGGATCCCTCGATCCGCCGGTCCCCCTCATGCCCACGGTGATGCCCGGCTTCAACGACCGGGCCTCCACCGCGCTGACCCATCCGATCATCGCCCGGGAGGCCACGGCCGGCATGACCCAGGAGGGGACCACGTATCAGCAGATGTGGACGCTGGCGAACAACCATGCGGGAGTCCCGGCCATGGCGCTCCTCAATTCCTTCAACGGCTGGCGGGAGGATACGCAGATCGAGCCGGTGGCGGACAACGGCGACGCCAACGGCGCCACCCTCCCCGGCCAGTACACGGACGGTGTGCGCTACTTCCCCTACGAGATGGCTTTCATCGAGGAGACGGCTACCCAGAAGGGGAACCTGACCCTGGGCGCCATCTACGAAGTCTGGTACGATGACCGGCCCCCGGACCTGCGATGAGGTGGCGGGCTCAGCGGACCCGGGCCTCCAGGGTCTCGGTCACGGCGGCGAAGAAGTCGGCCCAGCGTCTCGGGTCGGCCCGGTAGGTGTCCAGGACCTTCTGGTAGGCCTCTTGCGTGGTATCCCAGCGACGGAAGATCGCTTCTCGGACCGAATCGGGGGCCGCCTCTCCCCGCGCACCGGCGACCCGGGCCAGGTCGGCGTAGATGGCCACGTGACGGCCATCGGGAGGCGCCGGCTCCCGCCCTCCGCACGCGGAGAGGACCAGGGAGAGGGCGATGAGCAGGGCGGCTGCGGGTGAACGCATCTGGTTCCTCGGGTGTAAGGTCGACGCGGATGCAGGATGGCTTCCGCGGCCCTGGTATGTCAACGCCGGGCATCCAGGACCGTTCCACGAGTGGGATCCCGGCGGAAAGGACGATGTGGCGGAGCTGACCCGTTCCCGATCGGTGACGGCGCGGGCCGTATGCCTGCTGGCAGCGGTCGGTCTCCTCGTGTGCCCGCCCCGGGCCGCGGCCCAGGACACCTACTTCGGTCAGAACAAGGTCCAGTACCGGGATTTCGAGTGGAAGTCGTTCAAGACCGAACATTTCGAGTTCTTCCATCACCAGGGGGGGGAAGAGATCGCCGAGTTCGCCGCGGTCGCCTCCGAGAAGGCCTACAGCGAGCTGAGTCGGCTCTTCCGCTATCGGCTCACCCAGCGGATCCCCATCATCCTCTACAACTCCCACAACGACTTCCAGCAGACGAACGTGACCCCGGGCATCCTCCAGGAGGGGGTCGGGGGGTTCACCGAGTACATGAAGCACCGCGTGGTGGTACCCTTCGAGGGCTCCTACGAGGACTTCCGGCACGTCCTCCATCACGAACTGGTCCACGCCGTGTCGGGCGCCATGGTGTGGGGGACCGGGGTGGCCGGTCTTATCACCCGTGCCCAGTCCCCCGCCGTGCCCCTCTGGTTCGAGGAGGGACTCGCGGAATACGCTTCCATGGGGTGGGACCTGGATGCGGATGCCTTCATCCGGGACGCCGTCATCACCGGATACCTCCCCCCGCTGGAAGAGATCTACGGCGGGATCCTGGCCTACAAGGGGGGACAGGCCTTCTTTCGGTTCATGGAGGAGACGTACGGACCGGGACGGATCGCGGAGGTCATGGGCAACCTCAGGCTCCTGCACGACCTGGACCGGGCCATGGTGGCGGCCCTGGGTCGGCCCATCGAACAGCTCAGTGAGGACTGGCACCTGTACCTGAAGCGCACCTACTGGCCGGAGGTCGAGGAGCGGCGACTCCCCTCGGAGTTCGCCCGGCCCCTCACCGACCACCAGGAGGACGGGTCGGTCTACAACGTCTTCCCCGCGCTGAGTCCCGGCGGCGACAAGGTGGCCTTCATCTCAGACCGCTCCCAGTACATGGACCTCTACGTGGTCTCCACCCTGGACGGCCGGGTCATCAGCCACCTGGGGGAGGGGGAACGGGTGGGGCAGTTCGAGGAGATGCACATACTCCGGGGAGGGGTCACGTGGAGTCCCGACGGGGAGCATGTCGCCCTGGCCGCGAAGGGGGGGGCCTCCGACCGCATCTACCTGGTCCGTGCCGAGGACGGCAGGGTCACGCGGGAGATCGAGCCCGGCATGGACGGGGTCTTCGAACCGGTCTGGAGCCCGGACGGACGCTGGATCGTCTTCGTGGGTATCGAAGCGGGCTTCTCCGACCTCTACCTCTTCGAGCTGGCCACCGGGGAATACCGCAGGCTCACCCGTTCGAAGGCCAGCGAGAGCTTCCCCGCCTGGAGCCCGGATGCCCGGAGTCTGGCCTTCGTCTCGGACCGGGTGGTGGAGGGGATCGGCCCGAAGGAACCGGATCTGCCTGTGCAGTACGGACCCTCCAACATCTGGATGATGGATGTGGGGGCCGGGGAGTCGTCCGCCCAGCCGGTGGTGGCGAGTCCCTTCGATGACACCAACCCCGCTTTCGGACCGGACGGCGAGGACATGGTCTTCATCTCCGACCGTTCCGGCATCCGCAACATCTACCGCCGGGACCTGACCACCGGGCAGGACCGCCCCGTCACGAACATACTCACGGGCGTCGAGACCCTCAGCTGGTCCCCGGGGGAGGGTTCCCTGGCGTTCAGCGCCTTCAACGGTGCCGGTTTCGACCTCTTCCACATGCGCACCGCCCTCTCCGCGAGGGCGCCGGCCGAGCTGGAGCGGACCGAGCTGGTCGAGTGCCTGGAGGATGACCGGCTGGAGGCGGCCGCTCGTCCCAGTCGATTCGCGGAGATCGGGCCGGATTCCAGCCTCGCAGACCTGAGCAGGCTGCGCTTTCGGCCCCTGGTCCCGGGCTGGAGGGGCAGGCAGGAGGGGGTCGAGCGTCCCGAGGAGGTGGCGCTCACCCGGGAGGTGGGAGGGGGTGTCAGGGCCTCCGAGGCAGAACCCTACCGTCTCCGGATGACCCCCGACCTCTTCTATGCCAACGCGGGATACTACGGCTACTTCGGGCTGGCGGGTTCCACCTACTTGGAGATGAGCGACATCCTGGGGAACCATCACCTGGCCATGATGACCAGCCTCTGGTCCACCCTGGACAACTCCAACTACCGGGTCCAATACACCCGTTTGAAGGACCGCCTGAACCTAGGGGGCGGTCTTTTCTACCTCAACTACTTCTACGTCCCCGAGTTCCAGCGCCGGGCGATCTACGCGGACCGGAACGTGGGGGGGACCCTCATGCTATCCTACCCCTTCAGTCGTTTCCTGCGGATGGAGCTGGAGGCGCTCTACCTGGGCATCACCCGCCGCGTCTACACGCTGGGTCCGGTGGACCGTGAGAGCCGGCAGGTCCTGGCCCCCAAGCTCAGGGTGGTGGGGGACAACACCATCCCGGGGGTCACCGGGTACGTGAACGGCCGGCGATTCAGCCTGGCGCTGAGTCACAGCGCCGGCTTCCTCCCCGACGGCCTGGGGTATACCAGCATCGAGGGGGACTGGCGCTCCTACAACCGGGTGGGGCGGGACCACAGCCTGGTCCTGCGGCTGGCCGCCGGGAGCAGTATCGGCAGGGACCCGCAGCAGTTCTTTCTCGGGGGGAACGGGTTCTGGTGGGGGCCCCGGTACGCCGGCTCCGACCTCTACGACCTGGAGCACCTCTACTTCGCCTCTTTCCAGTCCCCCCTGAGGGGATACGACTTCTACGCCTTCCGGGGCAACCGGTTCATGCTCATGAACCTGGAACTGCGGTTCCCGCTGGTCCGGGTCCTGGCCCTGGGCTGGCCGGTACCCCTGGTCATCCCCAACATCCGGGGCGCCCTCTTCACCGATTGGGGCATGGCCTGGGACGACTGGGACGTCCAGCCCTTCCGCACGGGCGGGCTGGGCCTCCAGGACCTCAAGAGCGGAGTAGGGCTTGGCGCCCGGATGAATCTCGGCTTCCTTATCCTGCGGCTGGACGTGGCATGGCAGAACACCCTGCGGGAGATCCGGGGGAAGCCCCGATGGTCCATCGCCCTGGGTCCCGAGTTCTGAACGAGCAGGAGGACGTGTGAGCAGATCGAGACGGATGGCGGCGGTATTCCTCGCGGCGGCGGCTGTGGTCGGGGCCCTGCCATCTGGTGCAGGGGCCCAGCAGGGACCCGCGGGGATCCGGGCGATCCGGGTGGGTCCCGGGGGTGAGGTGACGGTCGAGAGGATCCGGGCGGCCACCCCGGTCATGGAGGAGGGACGCCGGCGGATGGCGGAGCTGCAGATGGCGGGGGCCGCCTCCGGGGAGCGGTCGATCCGTTCCGGCGAGGCCTACCAGGTGGGGGATGTACGCGACTTCTGGACCATCGACTTCACCCGCACGAAGAGCTTCCCCTACAGCCAGTACCAGGTGGAGGCGGAATGCCGGGCGGTGGGGGAGTACGCCTACTATTTCGTCCAGCAGGGTGCGCGCAACCCGCTGACGGGTGCCCCCCTGAGCGTGACCGACCAGGCGGTGGAGCGCTTCGTCACCGCCTTCGAGGAGAGCACCCCCGGGAGTCCCCGCAACCCCGAGAAGGGCATCTACGAGCACGGCACCGAGGTCTTCGGGCCGATCCCCGACGAGGACGGGGACCCGAAGATGGTCATCCTCTTCCTGAACATCCTCGACGGCGCGGTGGACCCGGACCAGGAGTACTACGGCGGCTTCTTCTACGCGGCCAACCAGTCGCAGACGGACCCGGTGGACTTCGGGGGCGGGGTGCGGCAGCGTTCGAACATGACCGAGATGCTCTACGTGGACATCTTCCCGGGGCATCCGGACAGTTCCAGCGTGCGTTCGGCCATCGCCCACGAGCTGCAGCACCTGATCCAGTGGGGTAACGACCCGAACGAGATGACGGCGGTGAACGAGGGGCTCAGCGAGTACGCCTCCTACCTGAGCGGCTACGGGCTGCGGGAGATGGTGAACTACGTGACGCGCCCGAACGTGGACCTGCTCTCCTGGAAGGAGTACGGAAGCGCCCAGGACGACTACAGCCGCGTGGCCCTCTGGACGTACTACCTGGGCACCCGCTTCGGAAACGACTTCATCCGGACCCTCTCCGAATCGCCGGCCTCGGGGAGGGCGGGGATCGAGGCGGCCCTGCTCTCCCACGGCGACGGTACCGACTTCCCCGGCCTCTATCGGGACTTCCTGACCTGGCTCTACCTGGACGACGCCTCCGCCGGGGCGGTATACAGCGCCCCGCCCCTGCACCCCTGGATCGAACCCCTGGAGCACGAGAACCTCTATCCCTCCCTCCGGACGGTGACCCTCGAGCCGCGGGGTGCGGAGGTGCTGCGCTACTGGAACGGGGAGGGCCTCACGGTGGGATTCCCGGAAGGGCTGCCCGTGGGGGTGGAGGCCGCCCTGGCCATGAAGGGGGAGGGGAACAGCCGGGTGGTCCCCCTCACCGCGGGCGGTCTCACCGAACCGGGGCTGGGTACGGACTGGCGGGAGGGGGCGGTCATCTTGAGCAGCACCTCCGGCACCCGTACCCCCCCCTTCCTGGTGGAGGCGAGTTCCTCCGCGCAGGGGGACACCGGGCTGGTGCGGTACGAGGAGGGACGGCCCAACCTCTTCGTGGGATGGGACGAGACCTGGTGGGTGGGCACCCGCTTCAAGCCGGAGGTCTACCCCGCGAGGGTGACCGGCGTCTGGGTCCACTACATACGCGGCGAGCCCGCGCGGGTGCAGGTGCGGCAGATGACCCCCGACACCGAGAACCCCGGGACCTACGTCATCGTCGAGAGCCCGCTGGTCTTCGACGGAGTGGTGGAACCGGACTTCGAGGAGGAGGGGTGGGTCTATCTCCCTATCCGGGGGACCGGGACGTACGATGCCCCCACCGAGTTCCTGGTCTCCATGGAGGCGGGTTCGAAGCTGACCGGCTATGCCGACATAACCCGGAAGGAACGGCGAAGCTTCCTCCGCCGGGGCGGTCCGGGGGAACGTTGGGAGTACATCGCCGACATCTCCCTGGGCGGCTCCTACGTGCTGGAGGGGGACTGGATGTTCCGGGCGGAATTCGAGCACCAGGACAGCATCGCTCCCACCATCGCCCTGGGCCTGCTCCAGCATCCCCTCTTCCCGGAGCAGGCGGACATCCTCGTACTGGGTGACGAGCCCCTGCATCCGGGACGGAGCAGCGGCACCATGACCCTGGCGGGGAACTCGCCCGCCGAACTCCTCTTCCAGCGTACACTCGGACTCAACAGCCTGATCGACCCCCGGGCGACCCTGAGCGGTTCGGGCCAGCTCACCCTGGAGGCGGAGGCCTTCGACCGATACGGCGGGTTCAGTGACACCGCCCAGCTCATCCTGAGCGTGGCCTCGCTGGCACGGGGCGGAGGCGCCAGCCTGACCTCCCTCTCCGATGCGGGGGCGGTCCTGGTGGATGTGGCCCCCGGACCCCACCCCGGTACGACCCTGGTCCTCTCACCCTACGACGAACGCCCCGCCGGGCTTCCCGGCGCACCGGCTGAGGGGGAGGGAGCACGGGATGCGCCCCTGGTCCACCTGGGGCCGGAGGGGTGGTCGGGAGGTGATGTGCGGCTTCGGGTCCCCGTCCGGGGGGGCGCTGTGGAGGGGAGCTTCCACTACCAGCGCTGGGACGGTTCGGCCTGGGTGCCGGTGCCGGGCGGGGTCGGTATCCGAGCGGGCTCCGCCGAGGGGGGCGTCCCCGGGGGAGGCTGGTATCGCCTGGCCCGGGGCAGCGCCCCTGCGGCGGCGGAAGGTCCCGCGGCGGCCGAGCTGCTGGGGAACGCTCCCAACCCCTTCAACCCCGAGACGACCATCCGCTTCCGGATCCCGGCGGAACTGGCAGCCGAACATGTACGCATGGTGGTCCTGAACACCCGGGGGCAGCGGGTGCGCACCCTGGTCGACGGCGTCATGGGAGCGGGGGAGCACCAGGTGAGCTGGCGGGGACGGAACGATGCCGGAAGGCAAGTGGCCTCGGGTATCTATCTCTACCGTCTCGAGGTCGCGGACCGTGTATACACGCGCAAGATGGTCCTGCTGCGATGAGGGAGCATACGGTGAAGGACTCGATG
>JAWOFN010000126.1:0-23584 GCA_046497505.1 bacterium
ATCTAATCTTTTAGTCGAATATTAAGCCCTAAAGCTTTGATGAAGAAACCTAAAGAAGAGATAAATTTCATGAAATAAAATCGTCTCCCCGGACCCCTCCCCGACGTCGAGCACCACCTGCACCTCCGCGCCGACCCGTGAGCGGACCACCTGCTGCAGCAGGGCCTGGTAATGCTGTTCCACCCAGTCGCTGAAGAACTGACTCGGCACCTCGAGGCGGAAGCGATCACCGCTGTAGCCTGCGGGCTGGATCGGCTTGAACCATGTCTCGAAGCTCTGGGGGGGGAGCTGTGATGCGAGGTCGTCCAGGCACTCCGACCAGAGTTCGCTGGGGGTGGGTGGGGCCATGCAGACTCCTTCACATGACAGACGGGGGTGTTTATGCACAGCGGCTCCTATGCTGTAAATCGTTGGTATTACAGCGGTTCGGAGCCTCCACCGGTACCGGGCAGCACCGGATATCCACAACCAATCGACAGACCTATCAACAAGTTATCAACACAAAGTCGATTCCCTGTGATGCGCCAAGCTATCACGTCCCCCGGGAGAGGGTCAAGGTGTTTTCCACACCGATCTCGTCGGAAACATGTGTACATGTGCCCGGGGATGTGGACGGCGGGGGCCGTCCCGAGGGCAGGGGGGTATCTGCTTTGCAGTTGCCAAGTACGGGGTCCATCCATTACATAGCAGGTCTTGCATAGAATCGTGGAAACCGACCGTACCCGAAGGTGATCGATCGTGAAGCGTACGTACCAGCCGAGCCGGCGCAAGCGGAAGAACAAGCACGGCTTCCGCGCGCGGATGAAGACCAAGAAGGGCCGAGCCATCCTCAAGCGTCGCCGCAAGAAGGGACGCCGTCGCCTGACGGTATGAGCGGTGGCTGACGGCGGTCTCCCCAGGAGGGAAAGGCTCCGGGGCCGGGAAGCGATCCGTCGCGTCCTGGACCGCGGGTCCTCCGAACAGGACCACCTCCTGGTGCTCCGCTATCTCCCCACCGACCTGCGCCGGCGCCGCGTGACCGTGGCGGCCTCCCGGGTTCGGAGCGCGGTGCGCCGCAACCGGATCAAGCGACGGCTCCGCAGCCTCTACCGTACCCACCGAGACGATCTGCCTCCCTCCGGGGATTTCTTCATCATCGGGAGGCGCGATGCAGCCGATGTCCCCTACCAGGACCTCGAGGACTCCTTCCAGAAGCTGGCCCATGCGCTGGCTGGTTGAACTCATCAAGCTCCCGGTGCGTATCTACCGGTGGGTCGTCTCCCCGCTCCTGGGGCCCCGATGCCGGTTCCACCCGAGCTGTTCCGTCTATACCCTCCAGGCCCTGGACCGGCACGGACCGCTCCGCGGCCTGAGACTCGGTATCCTGCGTGTGGTACGATGCGGACCCTGGTCGGCAGGCGGATACGACCCGGTGCCCGACGAAGAGGACACGGAATGAACGACCGACGCACCATCATCGCCCTCATCCTCATGGGCGTCGTACTCCTCCTCACCCCGACCTATATGAACCTGGTGGGGGGGCCGGGAGGACAGGAGGCTGCGGGACCGGACACCTCCGCGGTCACCGCCCCGGCGGACACCGCCCCCCCGCGGACCCGGCCAGCCGCCGCGGGAGAGGAGGAGGCCGAAGAAACTCCGGAGCCCGAAGAAGAGGCGCCGCGCCCCCCGGCGCTGGCTGAACCCGGGTCGGATGCACCGGAACAGGGGCGGGAGATCGTGGTCCGCTCCTCCCGTTACGTGGGCAAGATCGCCACCTCGAGCGGCGGCATCTCGAGCTGGCACCTGCCCGGCTATGCCATGCACACCGGAGGATCGGTGGAACTGATCCCTCCGGGGGCCAGGGGCCTGGTACTGGACCTGCCCCGGGGTGACGAGCGGGCCCTCCTGGAGGACCTCCTCTTCGTCTCCTCCGCCCCGGACACGGTGGACGTGGGGGATGGCGAGCAGCGCGCGGTGGAATTGACCGCGGGACTGGAGGGCGGCCGGAGGATCCGCCGCCGGCTCACCTTCACGGGGGGACGATACGACCTCCTGGTGGAGGACCGGCTGGAGGGTTTCGACGTCTCGTCCCTCAACGACGCCTACCTGCTCCGCTGGGTGGGCGGGCTGCGGCTCACCGAGCCGGACCGGGGGGAGGAACTCCAGTACAGCGGGTTCTACGCCCTGCAGGGCGGGGACGTGGAGAAGCGGAAGCTGAAGGACGAGCTGGTGGAGGCCCGCCTCACCGGCAGCGTGGACTGGGCTGCCCTGCGCACGAAGTACTTCACGGCCGTCCTCATGCCGGGACGGGCCAGCTTCCGGGGGGCCCGGATGACGGGGATCGCCCCGAAGAGCGGTCCGGTCCGGATGGACGCCGCGGTGGAGTACGGCATGGAGGACGACGAAGAGCTTCGGACCGTGGTCTATATCGGCCCCATCGACTACAGCGAGCTGACCAGCTACGAGGCGGAGCTCCAGAAGATGATGGACTTCGGCTGGGGCTTCATCCGCCCCATCAGCAAGCTGATCCTCCGTCTCTTCACCTTCCTCCACGAGTTCATCCCCAACTACGGGATCGTGATCATCCTCTTCTCGGTGCTGGTGAAGATCGCGGTCTTCCCGCTGACGAGGAAGTCGTACGCCAGCATGCACGCCATGCAGGAGCTGGCGCCGAAGATGAAGGAACTCAAGGAGAAATACGGCGACGAGCCGGAGAAGATGAACAAGAAGATGATGAATCTCTACAAGGAGCACGGGGTGAATCCCCTCGGGGGCTGTTTCCCGCTGCTCCTCCAGATGCCCATCTTCTTCGCGCTCTTCGTGGTCTTCCGGTCCACCATCGAGCTCCGGGGGGAGCCCTTCATGCTCTGGATCCAGGACCTCTCCCTTCAGGACCCCTACATGATCCTCCCCGGGCTCATGGCCCTGACGATGTTCATCCAGCAGCGGATGCAGCTCAAGGACCCCCGGCAGAAGGCCATGATGTACATCATGCCCCTGGTCATGTTCTTCCTCTTCAAGGGCTTTCCCGCGGGTCTCATCCTCTACTGGACCCTCTTCAACGTGCTCTCGGTGGTCCAGACGGAGATCATCCACCCGCCGAAGCGCGCCCAGGAGGCCGGGGCCTGAGAGGGGATGCGGGGATGTTTCACGTGAAACGATCCGCGCTCCGACCGGGTGGGTGTTTCACGTGAAACGCCCACCGGGAGACCGCCCGGACCCACGCACCGACCGCCGCCGGCGTGGGCGTGAGACGCTCACCCGGGCCCTCGCGCCCCTGGGGCTGCGGCTCTCCGTCCGGACGCTGGATCGCTGCCTCGACTACTGGGAGTTCCTCGGGCATTCCCGGCAGCGCCTGAACCTCATCGCCCGGGGCGACCTGGAGGAGGGACTCCTGCGGCATATCGGTGACGCCCTGGCGGGCCTGGCCGCCGGGGTCCCGCCGGGACCCCGGCGCCTGCTGGACATCGGATCCGGCGGCGGCCTTCCCGGGATCCCCCTGGCCCTGGCCAGGGAGGACCTCACCGTCACCCTGCTGGAGGGCCGGGAGAAGAAGACCCACTGGCTCGCTCGGGCCCTCCATGCCCTCGAACTCCACCGCCGGGTCTCGGTCCGCACCGGGCGCCTGGAAGAGCAGCCCGCGGAGTGGCTCCACGGCTTCGACCTCCTCACCGCACGTGCCGTGGCACCCCCGAGACGGCTCATCGCCTGGAGCAGGAGAGCGCTGGGCCCGGAGAGCAGGCTCCTGGTCTGGCACAGCGCCGAACAGCTCCCGGAGGTCCGGCAGGCGGTGGAAGAGGAAGCGGGAGACGTCACGATAAAGCTTCATGACACGTTATCGTACACATTCGACGCCATATCGTTCTCTTCGAACATATCTGTCCTTCTTCGAACCCATTGACACCCCGAGGCCGGTGCGCCTAGACTCCCGGACATGGAACCGGACGCCCGGCAGCTGGGATCGGCAGCAGGCCCCCGCGGGGGAGCACGCTGGTTCTGGCCCCTGCTCCTGGTACTCCCCGCCGCCTTCCTCCTGCTGGCCGCGGCGGCCGGACCGGAGAGCCCGATCGGGACCATCGTGGAGGCGGGGTTCGCCCCCTTCTGTCACCAGATCCCCGGGCGCAGCCTGCTGGGGGGGCGTCCGCTGGCCGTCTGCACCCGCTGCGCCGGGTTCTATACCGGTCTGGCCCTGGCCGGCATGACCGGGGCGGCCGCGGCCGCAGCGGGTTGGCGGGGGCGCGTGCCCGGGGCGGTGCTGGCGGCGGGTCTGGCCCCCCTGGCCGTGGACGGGACCGCGAACCTGCTGGGCCTCTGGGCAAGCCCCGCGGCCGTCCGCGCCCTCATCGGCATGGTCGCCGCACTCCCCCTCGCCCTCATCCTGGTGGGACGCCATGAAGCTGAATGAAGCCCAGCTGCGGGCGGTGTTCTGGAGCGGGCTGGTCACCGGCCTGCTCTCCGCTTTCCCCCTCACCGCACTGTTCAACTGCTTCTGCTGCCTGTGGGCCTGGGCTGCCGGGGCAGGGGCCGTCCACCTCGCCCGCAGGGGTGAGCCGGAGGGCGTGCACGACCCCCTCCCCCTCGGCGCGCGGGCCGGTGCCTACGCAGGGCTGGTCTCCTCCCTGCTGAAGCTGCTCTGGGCCGCGGCGGCGGGGTCGATGGGGCGGGTGGACATCGAGCGGGTCCGCAGCTACTTGCCCGATGAGATGCCGCGGGAGGCCGGCCGCATGGTGGAACGGATGCTGGAATCCGGCGTCGCCGGACCGGCGGGTCTGATCTTCTCCGCGGTGCTCAGCATCATCCTCTTCGCCATCTTCGGGGCGCTGGGAGCCGTGCTCTACGACCGCATCTCCGGGCCGCGTGACCGCCGGGAGCAGCCCCCCCCGCCTCCGGGTCCGGGAGAGGAGGTGCGGGGTGGAACCGCTGGAGCGGAGTGAACTGAGGCGGCTGAGGGCCCTCGGCCGGCGGGGCATGCGCCGCCGGCGCGGCGCGTTCCTGCTCGAAGGGTTCCGCGGGGTGGAGACCGCCCTGGGCCGGCCCGGGCGGGTCGACCTGGTGGTCCTGACCCCCGGCGCCGCCGGACATGAGCGGGCTCCCCGCATCCAGGAGATGGCCCGCGGGCAGGGTGTCCCGGTACGGGGGGTCGCGGAGGAGGAGATGGAGGAGCTGGCCGACACCCGGACCCCGGCGGGCGTGATGGCCCGGGTCCGGTGGGACCCCCCCCGCGACCCCCCGGCTGCGGAGGTCGCCGCCGCCCTGGAGGGGAAAGGGCTGCGCCGCCTGCTCTGCCTGGACGGTGTCGGTGACCCGGGCAACACCGGGACCCTGCTCCGCACGGCCGACGCGCTGGGGATCGGCGGTGCCCTGCTGGGGAGAGGCACGGTGGAGGCGGGCAACCCCAAGACGGCCCGATCGGCGGCGGGGAGTCTTCTCGGCTTCGACTACCTCGCGGAGGAGGTGGACCTGCCCGGCGTCCTCGCCCGGCTCGAGAGCGACGGGTGGCACATCTGGCGGGGGGAGGCGGAGGGAGGATGCACCCCCCGGGCGGCGGCGACCGGCCGCTGGGCCCTGGTCCTGGGGAGTGAGGGGCACGGACTCGACCCCGCCGCCGCCCGTGTGGGTGAGGCCCTCCACATACCCCGGCGGCCCGGTGCGGAGAGTCTGAACGTGGCGGTGGCCGGGGGGATCCTCATGTACCTGCTCACACGAGGAGAGACGTCATGAAGGGCGAAGAGAAGCCGAAGACCGTAGGGGTCGTCGGCCTGGGATACGTGGGACTCCCCCTGCTGCTGGCCTTCCGGGAAGCGGGAGGACGGGTCATCGGCGTGGACGTGGACGGCGAGAAGATCCGGATGCTCCGTGACCGTGTGTCCTACCTGAGTCACATCCCCGACGAGCGGCTGGGGGTGCTGGGAGCCGGGAACACCCGGCTGGAAGAGGACTTCTCGATCCTCGGGGAGGCGGACGCGGTGGTCATCGCTGTGCCCACCCCCCTGAAGGGCCTCGTGGACGGGAGCCGGCCGGGCGAGCCGGACCTCTCCTACGTGGAGACCACCGCGGAGGAGGTGGCCCCCCATCTCCGCCGCGGCATGCTCGTGTCCCTGGAGAGCACCACGTATCCGGGCACCACGCGGGAGGTGGTGGCCCCGCGCCTGGAGGCGGGGAGCGGACTTGAGGCGGGGACCGATTTCTTCCTGGCCTACAGTCCGGAACGGGTCGACCCCGGTTCCGACCGGGACATCAGCGCGATACCGAAGATCGTGGCCGGCTTGGATGAGGCCTCCCTCGAGGCGGCCACCCGGCTCTACGGCACGATCACCCCCCAGGTGGTGCCGGTCTCCTCCCTGGAGGCGGCGGAGATGGCCAAGCTGCTGGAGAACATCTACCGGGCCGTGAACATCGCCATGGTGAACGAGCTCAAGCTCCTCGCCCACCGCATGGACGTGGACATCTGGGAGGTGGTGGAGGCGGCGGCCACCAAACCCTTCGGCTTCCAGCCCTTCTATCCCGGGCCCGGCCTGGGGGGACACTGCCTGCCCATCGACCCCTTCTACCTCGCTTGGCGGGCCCGGGAGCGTTTCGGGTTCCGCACCCGGTTCATCGAACTGGCGGGCCGGGTGAACGCGGGGATGCCGGGATACGTGCTGGAGCGTACCCGGGAGGCGCTGGGCGAGGAGGGCATCCGCATCGAGGAGGCCCGGGTCCTGCTGCTGGGCGTGGCCTACAAGCGTGACGTGGGCGACACCCGGGAATCCCCCGGACTGCGGCTCATGTACCTCTTCGAGGAAGCGGGGGCGCAGGTCGGCTACCACGACCCCTATGTCCCCCGACTGCCCGAGACCCGGGACTATCCCGGCTTCGCCGGCCGCACCTCGGTCGGGCTGGACCCGGAGACGCTGGGATCGGCCGATGCGGTGATCATCGCCACCGACCACACGGGGGTGGACTATGCTCGTATCGGCAGGGAGAGCAGCCTGGTGGTGGATACACGGAACGCCATGTCCCGGGCCCCGGAAGGGCGGGCCCGGGTCGTGAGGGCCTGAGTCAGTAGACCTCGCCCAGGACGAGGAAGAACTCCCGACCCCCGCGGTCGTTCCAGGCCGTCTCCAGCCGGGCGGTACCGAAGAGGGCGTTGTGGAAGCGGATGCCGGCGCCCCAGCTGCCGAGCCGGGGGGTGCGGTCCGAGACCCACAGACCCTCCGGCACCCGCCGGACCCCCGACCCGGTCCCGCTGTCGGCGAAGAGGGCCAGAGAGAGTCCCACGATCTGATCCCCCAGCGGACCCAGGTCCTGGACCTGCATGGGCACGAGGTACCAGTGCAGCTCGGCGCTGGCCTCCCACCGCTCGTCGACCAGCCAGGCGCCGAGCGGATAGCCCCGGACCCCGTTGGGACCTCCCAGGGGGAGCAGCCGCCAGAAGGGCACCTCCCCCCACTGGGTACCGGCACGGAGCCGGGCGGCGGCCACCAGTCGGCGGGTCGGTTCGAGTCCGGCACGGCGCACGAGTTCCGCGGAGACGGCCCCTCCCTGGATATCGCCGCCCAGCGGACCTCCCGAGCCCTCCAGGCGGACCCCGCCCGACCATCCCAGGCGGGGGAAGGCCCAGGGGTCCCCGGCGTCCCCGCCCATGTACACCCACACTCCGTGAAAAGTATCCTCCTCCCCCCCGGTGTGGGTGATCCCCTCCCGGTCGGGACGGACCGAACGGTATTGGAAGCCGACGCGGCCCCTCCCGCTCTTCCCGAACCACCGGCCGACCTGACCGTTGAAGCGCATCCCCCGCTCGACGAAATCATAGAGTCTGTTCTGGATCCGCACCGTGGCCCCGCCGATGCGGAAGGATTCGTGCGCCTCACCGTTCCAGGGATTGCTCAGACTCGCTCCCAGGTGACGCCCGCCGCCGGTGAGCGCGGTGACGAAGAGCCGGTGGCCCCGGCCCATGAGGTTCAGATGGCCCCCGCTGAAACCGTACGTCCAGCCCTCCTCCGGTGACCATCCCACCTCCGGGACAGCGAACCAGGGGAAACGTTCTTTCAGGCGGACATGTACCGTGACCGAGTCGGGCGGGGACCTCTCCGGTTCCACGCGTACCGACCAGAAGAAGCCGAGGGCGGTGATGGCCCGCTCGTCCCGGCGGGCGGTGTCCCTGCTGTAGCGCGCGCCCTCCCGCAGATCCATCCTCCGGAGCACCACCTCACGGTCGGCGGACTCCAGTCCATGGAGGACCACCCCCGATACGGGCAGGCCCTCCGGACCGGAGAGACCCTGGGCACGGCCCCCTTCAGGGAAGAGCAGGACGGCCAGCAGGGCGAACGCGGCGGAGAGGGAGCGAAAGGACATGGGGCAGAAGATAGTCCCGGTGGCGGTGTCTTGGCCAATATGGTCTTGTACCCCCACCATACCCCCCATACGTTTACATGGCGTTCCGCCCACCCGGGCGGCCGGGGCGCCCGACCCGGGGCCGAACCATCCGGACAGCACATCAACCCAGGAGCCTCCATGAACCTGATCGTATGCCTGTCGCAGGTGCCCGACACGGCCACGCGCGTCAAGGTCGGTCCCGACGGACGACACATCGACGAGCAGGGCGTGAGCTACGTGGTGAACCCCTACGACGAGTACGCCGTCGAGGCCGCGCTCCAGCTCAAGGAATCGGACGGCGGGACCGTGACCGCCCTGGCCATCGGGCCCGAACGCGCCGCATCCGCATTGAGGACCGCACTCGCCCTGGGCTGTGACGAGGCGGTGCATCTGAAGACGGGAGGACCCGTTGACGACCCGCTGCAGGAGGCCCGGATCTTCGCCGGGGCCCTGGAGGGGAGGTCGTACGACCTGGTCCTCATGGGCAAGCAGTCGGTGGACGACGACACGCTGGCCCAGGGTCCCATGCTGGCCACCCTCCTGGAGGTCCCCTGCATGACCGAACTGGTCGAGCTGGAGGTCTCGGGAG
The DNA here is from genome assembly GCA_046497505.1 of bacterium. GTDB lineage: Bacteria > Blakebacterota > Blakebacteria > Blakebacterales > JAWOFN01 > JAWOFN01. The sequence goes on from JAWOFN010000126.1 coordinate 8,927, forward strand.
GCAGGGCCCGGGGCCTGAGGGAGGTGGAGGGGGGCAAGCAGCCCATCGAGTCGGAGCTCCCGGCCCTGGTGACCACCCAGAAGGGTATCAACGAGCCGCGCTATGCCTCTCTCAAGGGGATCATGGCGGCCAAGAAGAAGCCCATCGAGGAGGTCGAGGCCCGGCCCGGCGAGGAGGGTGTGAAGGTGGCGGAGCTCACCCTGCCGCCTCCCCGTCCTGAGGGGAGGATCGTGGGCGAGGGCCCCGAGGCGGCCGCCGAGCTGGTCCGCCTGCTGAAGGAAGAAGCCAAGGTACTCTGAGGCGCCGCAGCGGCGCCAGGGAAGGAGCAGGAGCTCATGCCCAATGGTGTTCTCATCATAGCGGAGACCCGGGACGGTTCGATCCGGTCGGTCACCGGCGAAGCGGTCAGTGAAGGTCGGCGCCTGGCGGACGAAGCGGGGGGGGCCTGTTCCGCCCTCCTCATCGGGGGCGGCGTGGCGGACCAGGCGGCGGACCTGGGTGTCTGGGGGGCGGAGAAGGTATACACGGCGGACCACGAGGCGCTGAAGGCCTACGCCGGGAGCGCGTGGCTCAAGGCGGTGGAGCAGGCGGTGGAGGCGGCGGACCCGGCCTTCATCCTCATCGCCGCCACCAGCCTGGGGAGGGACCTGGCGCCGCGAGCGGCAGCGGCCCTGGACGCGGGCTACGCCGCGGTATGCACCGACCTCCGCCTGGAGGAGGGCAGGCTGGCGGCCACCCGGCCGGTCTACGCCGGCAAGGCGGTCCAGCATGTCCGGGTCGAGACCCCGGTGGCCGTGGCCAGCCTGAGACCGAAGAACTTCCCGGTGGACGAGAGCAGGAGCACCGAACCGGAGGTCGAGGAGCTGGACGTCTCCTGGGCGGGGAGCGGGACCTTCGAGGAAGCGGGAGCGGTCGCCGCCGCAGAGGGAGAGAAGGTGGATCTCACCGAGGCGGACCGGATCGTCTCCGGCGGCCGCGGGATGGGAGGACCGGACAACTGGGAGGTCCTGGAGGAACTGGCCGAGGTGCTGGACGCAGAACTGGGCGCCTCCCGGGCGGTGGTGGACGCCGGATGGCGCCCCCACAGCGAGCAGGTGGGGCAGACGGGGAAGACCGTCACCCCCCAGCTCTATGTGGCGTGCGCCATCAGCGGCGCCATGCAGCACCTGGCGGGGATGAGCCGGTCGAAGACCATTGTGGCCGTCAACAAGGACCCCGAGGCCCCCATCTTCGGGGCGGCCGACTACGGCATCGTGGGAGATGTGAACGACGTACTCCCCCGTCTCGCCGAGGAGATCGGGAAGGTGAAGAGCGACTGAGGTCCGCTAGCCCGTGACCGTGACGATCTCGATGGGCACGGGCAGGAAGCAGAGCAGGAAGATGACCAGGCATAGGAGGGCCACCCCCCGGCGCACCGGGTCGAGGGGCTCTTCGTTGGGAACGGGCGGGTGCTTGAGCACCCGTCCCCGGTAGAGGGCGGAGAAGGGGATCTTCACCTTGTAGACCCACCGCGCCGCCAGCCCTCCCACCAGCAGGACCACCCCGAAGAAGACCAGCACCATCAGCCACCAGTAGTGGATCAGCACCCCCATGGCCGCCACGGCGGCGAGGAGCCAGGGAGCGGCCTTCCACTGCCGTTTCCCCAGGGCCGCGTAGCTGATGTGTCCGCCGTCCAGCATGCCCAGCGGCAGGAGGTTGAGCATGGTCACCAGCAGCCCCACCCAGGCGGCGAACCCCACCGGGTGGATCACGATGTCGTGCCCCGGAGGGAGTTCCCCGAAGACCAGGCTCCGGGCCAGCAGCGTGACCGCGTTCTCCCCGAAGACCAGGTACTGGACCGTCTCGCCCTCCGAAGGGACCGGGGGTGTGCCGATACCGCTCAGCCCGTAGCCGACGAAGAGCAGGATGACGGCGGGGAGGAAGCCGGCGATCGGTCCTGCCGCCCCGATGTCGAGCAGGGCGCGGCGGTTGTAGATCTGGGAGCGGATCGAGATGAACGCGCCCATGGTCCCGATGATGGAGGGGAAGGGCAGGAAGTAGGGGGGCGAGACGTCCACCCCGTGCCGGCGGGCCATGATGTAGTGACCGAACTCATGACAGAGCAGGATGAAGAGGAGGGGGACGGCGAACACCCATCCGCGCAGGAAATCCAGGGGCGCTCCGGGGCTGGGAGGGACCAGCCACTGCGTGGGGACGTAGAAGACGCTGACCACGGTGATGAGGAAGAGTACCGCCGCCCGGCGCCAGCTCCTGCGGTCCCGCTCCGCTCTCTCCCCGGGACCGGCGGGCCGAGCGGGTCCCGCCCCCTTGAGGAACTCCACCTCCTGGCCGTGGATGGGGGCGGGAGAAGCGTCTTCTTCCCGGGGTTCGAAGGACGGCTCGTTCAAGGACGCTCCTCGGCTCGCGATGGCGGGGAGAAGGTAAGGAGCCCCCTCCCGCCGAGGCGGGTCAAGGAGAATGCTGCCGCCGGCCGGCCTCGGCCCGCTTGACACCCGGTGGGGCCACCCTCACCTTTCAACGCATGCTTTCTCATCGCCGTACCGCCCGTCTGCTCCTCCCGCTCCTGGTCGTACCCCTGCTGGAGGGGTGCGGCGGCACGGAGATCGCCGAAGAGGCTGCGGAGGTGCTGGCACCGCGGACCACGGGGAGCGAGGCGGCGGCCCTGGTGAGTGTCCTGGCACCCCTCTCTCGATATCCCGCCACCGAGGGCTACGACGAGGCCCTCGAGACCATCTCACGCCGGCTGGGGGAGGAGGGCTTCCCCCTGCTGGCCGCCCCCCCCCCGGACGGCCCCCCGCCGGCCGGACTGCCGACGGCGTACCGCTTCACCCTCTCCGACAGCATCCCCTATCCCGTCTGGCACCCCGGACCGGCCCGCCTGGAGGTAGTGGGGGAGGAGGGGTTCGTCGCCGCCGACACCCGGCGGAACCCCATGGTGCTCGGCATGTTCTCCGCCCCCACGCCCGAGGGGGGGCTGACCACCCGGCTCATCAACCTGGGCAACGGGACCTACGACGCGGAGTACGAGGGCGTGGACGTGCGGGGGGCCCTGGTCTACGGCCGGCAGCCCCTCCAGAGCGTCCTCCGGGCGGCCGTGGAACGGGGGGCGGCGGGAGCGGTGAGCCCCGCGGCGCCGGTCTGGCAGGGCACCGAGGAGCACCCGGGACTTGTCGCCTTCGGGAGGGCCTCGCCGCGGGGCATCGGTTTCAAGGTGAGCTCCCGGACCGCCCGACGCCTGGAGAGCGCCATGGCCGCCGGGGGGGGGGCGGTGCCCGTGCGGGCCGAGGTCAGCACCTCCCGCGCCGGCGGGGAGAGACTGCAGGTGCTGGCCGCCGAGATCAAGGGGCGGGCCGAGACCTCCGAACGGGCGGTCTTCGCCGCACCCCTCTCCGGACCCGCGCCGGGGATGCAGGACGTGAGCGGTGCCGCGGTCCTGGTGGAAGCGGCCCTCGCCATCCGTCACGCCATCGAGGGGGGGCACCTCCCGCGCCCCCGGCGCTCGATCCTCTTCCTCTGGGGCGCCGGTCTGGAGACGGCCCGGGAATGGGAGGAGGCGTATCCCGGGCTCATGCTCTACGCCCATTCCGCCACGGTGGTGCAGTTCGTGGGACGCCGTATAGCCGGCACCGACCACGACCTGCTGGTGGAGCGGGTGCCCGACCCGAGCGCGGTCTGGAACCGGGGGCTCTTCCCGCACACCCCGTGGGGTCCCTCCCGCCCCCCCCACTGGCCCTTCGACGGGCACTATCTCAGCGAATACAGCGGGCTGGTGGTGCGGCGCACGCTGCCGGCGGAGGGATGGTCGTGGGGGTTCAACCCCTACGAGGGGGGCGCGGACCACATGGATTTCCTGGAGGAGCGGGTGCCGGCCCAGAGGCTGTGGCACTTCCCCGACCCCCTCTACCGCTCCAGTCTCGATTCCGGGGACCGCGCTGAGCCGGAGATGCTGGGAGAGGCCGCGCTTGCGGCCGGGGTCATGGCGTACGAGCTGGGCCTGGCGGAACCGAACGCGGCCCGAAAGATCCTCGAACACCTGGAAGCGCGGGCCCGTGAGGTACTGGCCGAGAACATCGGGACAGCCGCCGCGAACCTGGACTCCCTGGACACATCCGGCCTGCCGCCGGGCAGGCGATCGCCCAGGCGCCGGCTGGAGGAGGATGTCCTGAACGCCTGGAAGATCTGGTACCTGGAGGCGATGGAGTCGATCATGGCCCATCCCCTGGGGCCGGAGGCGGGTCAGCTGGACCACGCGGTGAGCCGGGCGGTCTGGCGCCTGGACGCCGACTGGGACATGGCCATGGAGGCCATCGGCCTGGCCCCCCTCCCCCTGCCGGAGCGGATGCGCAGGGGTACCGTGGGGAGGGTCCGATGAGGAGGCCGCCCGGCATCGACGAGGCCTTCGCCCGCAGGCTCACGGCCTGGCGCCGGCACCTCCACATGCATCCCGAACTCTCCGGGGAGGAGAGCGGGACCGCCAGGTGGGTGACCGAGCAGCTCACCCGGGAGGGCATCGCGTGGCGGGACGGCTTCGCCGGCCACGCGGTGGCGGCCCGTATCGAGGCGGACCGTCCGGGTCCCACCGTCCTGCTCAGGGCGGACATGGATGCCCTGCCCATCCAGGAGGCCGGCCCGGTCCCCTACGCCTCCACACGGCCGGGGGTGATGCACGCCTGCGGCCACGACGCGCACACCGCCTGTCTGCTGGGTGCGCTGGAACTGCTCGCCGCCGGACGGACGGAGCTCCCCCGGGGGCGGGTGATCGGTCTCTTCCAGCCCTCCGAGGAGGCACCGCCCAGCGGCGCGAAGGCGGTGGCCGACTCCGGGCTGCTGGAAGAGGAGGAGGTGGCCGCTGCTGCGGCCCTCCACATCGATCACACCCTGCCGGTGGGCACGCTGGGGATCCGCCCGGGGGCGATGATGGCCCGATGCGACGAGTTCGAGGTGACCTTCACCGGTCCCGGCGGCCACACCTCCGCACCGGAGGGGGTGCCGGACCCCCTCGGGGCGGCCGCCCGGCTGGCTTCGGCACTGCAGCGGACGGCGGCAGAGACGGGGGCGGGCCTGGAGCTCGAAGGTCCGGACGGGGAGATGGTCTGCCGGGCCGGGATCCTGCGATCCGGTACCGCGGCCAACGTCATCCCCGACCGCGCCCTGCTCCGGGGCACCGCGCGCACCTTCCACCCCCGCGCCGCCGCTTCCCTCCAGCAGGCGGTGGAGCGGGCCGCTGCCCGGACGGCCGAGGGTGCCGGGGTGGAGATCGAGTGGGTCCCCGGAGGACCCCCGGTCCGGAACGACCCCGCCCTCACGGACCTCTGCCGCCGGGCATGGCTGGCGGGTCTGGGCGGGACCGGGGTGAGGGAGCTCTCCGCCCCCAGCCCGGCGGGAGAGGACTTCGGCCACCTCATGACCGGACGGCCGGGCCTCTTCTGGAGACTGGGCATACGGGGACCCGAGCGGGGCGGGGTCCCCTGGCACACCGACCGTTTCGACCTGGACGAGGACGCCCTCCCGGTGGGCGCGTGGTCGCTGGCAGCCGCCGCCGCCGCTCTCGTGGAGGCCTTCTGATGAGGGCCCCTCCACCGGTTGCGGGGGGGATCGCCGCCCTGGCGGTGGTGGGCGTGTGTGTGATCTCCTCGCTGCGGAGCGATGCGGTCACACCTCCGCGGCAGCAGGAGACCATGTACGGCCCCGAGGAGTGGCAGTCGGTCACCATGACCCGCTTCGCCCGGGCCGGTGCGGTAGGGCCCCGGTACGTGGGGGTGGCCACGGCGGGGGGGCTGCTCTTCTACGACCGCACGCACGAGCAATGGGAGCTGCCCCTGACCCGGGCGGACGGTCTCCCCGACACCGACATACGGGGGGTGGGGATCGCAGGGAGCGGGGCGTTCTACGTGGAGACCTCCCAAGGCAGCGGGGTGGTGGAGCCCTCGGTGGGGCGCTTCCGTACCGACCCCTTCGCCTCCCCCCGGCCGGAACGGCCCGTGGAGATGCCGGCGAACCTCTTCGCGTCCCCCGGCTTCCAGTACCTGGGAGCGAGCGGCGGGATCGTGGGGCCCGCGGCCATCACGGCCGAGATCACCGATGCGGTCCCCGACGAGGGGAGCGGCCTGTGGATCGCCACCTGGGGTCTGGGAACGGGGCGGGCGGAGCTCAGGAGCCGGAGCCTGGAGATGCTCCCCCACGGACTATGGACTCCCGAGGTACGGGCGGCGGCGGTGCGGCCGGGTGCCCTGGCCGCAGGCGGTACCGGCCAGCAGTACGACTCGGGGGGGATCACACGCTGGGACCGGGAACGGGGGACCTGGACCTGGGACCTGGCGGCCCAGGAACCGGGGCTCCTGGGGGACCGGGTATGGGCCCTGGCCTGGCAGGGGCGGACCCTGTGGGTAGGCCTGGACGGGGGCGTGGCCCGAAGGACCGCGGGGGGCCGCTGGAAGACATGGACCACCGCGCAGGGGCTCCCCGACGACCGGGTCACCGCGCTGGCAGCGGAGGAGACAGCCGCCTGGGTGGGTACGATGCGGGGTGCGGCGACGGTATCGGGGGATTCCCTGAGCCGGCTCCCCCTGCCTCGCAGCGATTCGGTACGGGGGGTGGCGGCGGGTGCGGGGGGGACGTGGTTCGCGACCGGGAGGGGGGCCTATGTCTGGCGGGAGGGAGGGACCGGAGGCTCGCTGGCCCGGCTGGAGCATCCCCGGGGGGCCCTGGACGGAGGAGCGGACGCGGTGACCACCTGGCAGGAGGAGGTGTGGTGGGCCGGACCCATGGGTGTGCTCCGCTACGACGCTTCCGCGGGAGGATGGCTCGAGGTACCCGCCCGACCCCCCTTCCGGGCCGGCGAGGTGATGGACATCGCGGCGGACGAAGAGAACGTCTGGATCGCCGCGGTGGACGGGCTGCATCGGCTGATCCGATCCACCGGCCAGTGGTTCCGCTACGACGAGGGGGACGGGCTGCTGGACCGGCGGGTGCTCTGTGTGGTCCTCTATGAGGACGAAGTGTGGCTGGGGACGCCCGCCGGGCTGACCCGCTTCGACACCCGCCTCCGGAGGAACAGCCGATGAGGCCCCCCCCCCGCACGGGTCCGCTGAAACCGGAGTTCCGGCTCATCGAGCGGCTGGCTGCCCGGCTGCCCTCCGGGGAGGAGCTCCCGGAACCGGCACGCAGCCGGCTTCGGTACGGTGTGGGAGTCGACGCGGCGGTGTGGGAACATCCCGTCGGCACGGTCGGTCTGTTCACCGTGGACACGGTGGTGGAAGAGGTACACGCCTTCCCCTGGGAACCCCCCGATGCGGTGGGGGGCCGGGCCCTGACCTCCGCGGTGAGCGACATCGCCGCCATGGGAGGTCGGGCGCACCTTGCCCTCGCCGCGCTGCAGGTCCCCCCGGGCGTCCCCGCGGAGCGGCTGGAACTGCTCTACGATGGGATGGCCCGGGAGGCGGCGGTCCTGGAGGTGGCGGTGGTCGGGGGTGACGTGGTGGACACGCCGGGTCCCCTGGCCCTGGCGGTGGCCGTCTACGGCATCGCCCCCGGTGCGGTCTGGCCCCGGGACGGGGCCCGCCCCGGGGACCTGCTGACGGTGACCGGGGAGCTGGGCGGGAGCCGGGCGGGTCTGGAGATCCTGGCCGCGGGGGAAGGGAGACCGGAGGAGGGCATCTTCCTCCGGCTGCTGGACCGGCACCTGGCGCCCCGGGCGCGGACCGCCCTGGTGGGAGCCATCCGGCGCGGACCGGTCCGGGCGGGGCTGGACATCAGCGACGGCCTGTCCAGCGAGTGCTGGCACATGGCCGCGGCCTCCGGTGTGCGGGCGGTCCTGGAGGCCGAGCGCATCCCCCTCCATCCCGACCTGGAGCGCTACCTGGCCCGTAAGGGGGAGCAGGACGCGGTGGCGTACGCCCTGGACTCGGGAGAGGAATACGAGCTCCTCCTGGCGCTCCCCCCCGGACACCCGGCGCTGGAGGAGTGGGAGGAGGCGGTGGGACTCACGGTCATCGGGCATATCGAGGAGGGGGGGCCGGACGTGATGCTGGAGCGGGGAGGGGTACGTACGGAGGTCCTGCCGGGGGGACATTCCCACCGGGCGGGAGAGGGGCGATCACAGCCGTGAGAGGGGAAGGGGAGAGGCACGGATGATCCAGGCCGTGGTGTTCGATCTGGACAACACGCTCATCGATTTCATGCGCATGAAGGACGAGGCGGTCAGGGCCGCCGCGGCGGCCATGGTGGACGCCGGCCTGGACCTGCCCGCGGAGGAGGTGGTGGCGGGCATCGAGGCGGTCTACGAGGAGAAGGGCATCGAATACCAGCGGGTCTTCGATGATTTCCTGATGGAGGAGCTGGGAGCCATCGACTGGAAGATCCTGGCCTCCGGGGTGCTGGCCTACCGCCGCAGGCGGGAGGCGCACCTGGTCCTCTATCCCCATGCCAACATGACGCTGATGGAACTGGCCAAGCGCGGCCTGCGTCTCGGGGTGGTCTCCGACGCACCTCGGAGGGAGGCGTGGCTCCGGCTGGTGGCCCTGGGTCTCCACCACCTCTTCGATGTCGTTGTCACCTTCGAGGATACAGGGGAGCGGAAGCCCCATCCCGCCCCCTTCCGCAGGGCGCTGGAGCTCCTGGGGGTGGAGCCCGAGGAGGCCCTGATGGTGGGGGACTGGGCGGAGAGGGACATGGTGGGCGCCTCCCAGGTGGGGATGAAGACGGTGTTCGCACGCTACGGAGACGTCTTCGACACCGGGGAGTCGGGAGCGGACCACGAGATCGAGGACATCACCCAGCTCCTCGACATCGTGGAGGAGCACGTATGAGCGTCCGGGCCGTGGGCATCGACCTCCTGGAGGTGGAGCGGATGGCCCGGGCGGTGGACCGCTGGGGCCAGCGCTTCCTGGACAGGGTGTTCACCCCCGGCGAGCAGGAGGCCGCCCGCAGGGGATCGGCCGCCGAGGCCCTGGCCGCCCGGTATGCCGCCAAGGAGGCGGTGTCGAAGTGCCTGGGCACGGGGTTCGAGCAGGGGGTACGCCGCCGTGACATCGAGGTGGTGGGGGACGAACGGGGCGCGCCCTCGATACGTCTTCACGGGGCGGCGGCTCGCCGGGCCGGGGGCGCCCGCTTCATGTTGAGCATGACGCACACCGAGGGGATGGCGGCCTGCGTGGCCGTCATGCTCTCGAGCGAACCGAACGGATAAGGACGAAGAAGCCATGCTGCTCCCTACCGGTTCCCAGATGCAGGTCATCGACCGCGAGGCCATCGACGGGATGGGCATCCCCAGCCTCCAGCTCATGGAGGCCGCGGGCAGGGGGGTGGCCGAGGCGGTGGAGGAGTTCGGAGAGGAGGGGCCGGTCGTGGCCGTGTGCGGCAAGGGGAACAACGGCGGGGACGGGCTGGTGGCCGCACGGCTGATCGCCGGCCGGGGCCGCACCGTCCACCTCTGGCTGACCTCCTCCCCCTCGGGGTACTCAGGGGACGCCCGGGTCAACTGGGAGCGCCTGGAGAAGGAGGCGGCGGACCTCCCCGGCGAGATCCGCCTCTTCCCCTTCGAGGGGGAGAGCCCGGACGCCGGAGCCCTCGCGGCCGCGTGGTCGGGCGCGGCGGTCATCCTGGACGCTCTGCTGGGGACGGGCGTCGGGGGGGCGCCCCGCCCGCCGATGGACGCCTGGATCGAGGCGATGAACCTCGCCGGCCGTCCGATCGTGGCGGTGGACGTCCCCTCGGGGGTGGACGCCGACACGGGCGCGGTCCCGGGCGCTGCGCCCCTGGCCCACCTCACCGTGACCATGGCCTACCCGAAGCTGGGACTGCTCCTCTATCCGGGACGGGAGCACGCGGGACGCGTGCGTACCGTGGATATCGGTATTCCGGCCGAGGCCGCGGGGGCCTCCGGGACCCGGCTGGAGGTCATGACCAACCGGGAGGCGGCGCTGCTCCTCCCCCTGCGTCCCGGGGACTCCCACAAGGGGGACTACGGACGGGTGTTCGTCATCGCCGGCAGCGCCGGGATGATGGGGGCCGGGCGGCTGGTCTCCGAGGGTGCCTGCCGCGCGGGTGCGGGCCTGGTCCGGCACGGGGCCCCGGGCAGCCTCCTGGCGGTGGCGCACGGAGGCCGGGACGAGGTGATGGTGACCCCCCTGGAGGACGGCGGGAGCGGCCACTTCCGGCCCGGCTGCTCTCCCCTGCTGGACCAGGTGTTCTCCTGGTGCGACACCGCCGCGGTCGGTCCCGGCCTGGGCCGGCACGATGAGACCGCCGCCTTCCTGGAGGAGGCGCTGGAGAGGCTGCCCGGGGATGTGACGTTGGTCATGGACGCCGACGCCCTCAACCTGCTGGCCGCCGACCCATCTCTACGGGGACTCGTCGAGGGGCCCCTCATCCTCACCCCCCATCCGGGGGAGGCCGCCCGGCTCCTCGGCACCGACATCGACGACATCGAGGCGGACCGCGTGGCCGCCGCGCGGCGGCTGGCCGGGACCTTCGAGGCCGCCGCGGTGCTGAAGGGCGCGCCCACCATCACCGCGGACCCCTCGGGGCGCGCGGTACTGTGCCCGCTGGGCAACCCGGGGATGTCCACGGGAGGGACCGGGGACGTGCTCACCGGGGTGCTGGCCGGTCTGGCGGGGCAGCTCCCCGACCCCTTCGAGGCGGCGGCCCTGGGCGTCTACCTCCACGCCCTGGCCGCAGACCTGGCAGCGGGAGACCTCGGGTACTGGAGCCTGCTGGCGGGCGACATCGCCGACTACCTCCCCGCGGCCTTCGGGTACCTGGAGGCCTACCCCCAGCGGGACGTGCTGGCCGAAGGGGTCTGGACATGAGGGGACGTCCCCCCGATCCCGGCGGCCGGCATCGCCTCACCCGTGAGGAACGGGAGCGTCTCCGGGGCCGGCGGCTGAGGCTGCCCCGCCTCCGGCTCCCCGGGGTCCCCGGGAGCCGGTTGGTGCAGGTGCTGGGAGGATCGGCGGGTCTGGTCCTCCTGGTGCTGGTGCTCACGCAGCTCCTCTCCGGACCCGCGCCCCCGCCGGAGGGGGCGGCCTCGGCCGACCCGGCGGCCAGGGCATGGTCGGAACGCGTGGAGGAGAACGTCCGGGAAGCCGCCCTCGAACTGGGCATGCGGGAGGAGTGGGTCCTGGTCCACGAGCCCGGGACCCCGGAGGGGGACTCCCTCCTCACGGTGGTGGAGTTCCGTGTACCCGGCGACCTCCACCTGGAGATACTCAACCTGCACCTCACCCGGGCGGTCCATGAGGCGGGGGGGGAGATCGTCCGGGGCATCGAACTGCACGACGCGAGGGTGGAGCTGGAGGCGGCCTTCAAGGGACGCCGCACGCACCGGCTGGTGCTGCAGCGCTACAGCGGATATCGCAGGGCGGCGGGCCGCCTGGCCATCATCATCGACGACTTCGGTCTCGCTCCCCTCCAGGTGCTGGAAGGGCTGACCCGTCTGGGGGTGCCCTGGACCGCCGCGGTGATCCCGGGACTCTCCGGGAGCCGGGAGCAGGCGGAGCTGCTGGCCGCCCGGCGCATCCCCCTCATGGTCCACCTCCCCATGGAACCGGAGGACGGGGCCGCGTGGGATTTGGGGGCGGGGGCGATATACGCCTCCACACCGGCGGCGGCGGTGGACCGCCTGCTGGAACGGGCCCTGGAGGACGTGCCCGGGGCGAGGGGCGTGAACAACCACATGGGATCGAGAGCCACGACCCAGCCGCCCGTCATGCGGGCCCTCATGCGCAGCCTGCGGGAACGGGACCTCTACTTCGTGGACAGCGTGACCTCACCCCGGACGGTGGGTCCGGACGAGGCCGCCCGTGCGGGGGTCCTCTGGGCCCGCAGGGACGTCTTCCTCGATCCCGAGGACGACCCGGCGGTGATCCGGGAGCAGATGGAGCGGGCCCTGGCCGAGGCGGCCGGGAAGGGGAGGGCGGTGGTCATCGGCCACCCCCGGCCCAACACCCTGGCGGCCCTGCGGAGCTGGATCCCCCGGGCCAGGGAGCGGGGCTACGAATTCGTGACAGTGGACCGGCTGCTGCGCCGGTCCGGGAGGCAGTGATGACCCGACTCGGTGTGAACATCGACCACGTGGCCACGGTCCGCGAGGCCCGCAAGACCTTCGAACCCGACCCGGTCCAGGCCGCCCTGCTGGCGGACCAGGGAGGGGCGGACGGCATCGTGTGTCATCTCAGGGAGGACCGGCGGCATATCCAGGACCGCGACCTGGAGGTGCTCCGGGCCGTGGTCACCAGCCACCTGAACATGGAGATGGCGCCGGTGGACGAGATGGTGCAGACCGCCCTGAAGGTGAAGCCGGACATGGCCACCATGGTCCCGGAGCGCAGGGAGGAGATCACCACCGAAGGGGGGCTGGACGTGCGGGCATCCTTCAGCCGGGTCGCTTCGGCGGTCTCCGCCCTCAAGGGAGCGGGCATCGTCACGAGTCTCTTCATCGATCCCGATATGACCCAGGTCAAAGAGTCCGCGCGGGCCGGGGCCGACTTCGTGGAGTTCCACACCGGACGATACGCCCACGCCGAGCGGGCCGTGGACGAGGCCATCGAACTCGAGAAGCTGGAGCGGGGGGCCCAGGCCGCGGCCAAGCTGGGCCTGGGCGTGGCCGCAGGACACGGCCTCACCTATCACAACGTCGGGCCCGTGGCTGCCATCCCGGAGGTGGAGGAACTGAACATCGGTCATTCCATCGTGGCCCGTTCCCTCATGACCGGCATGGAGCAGGCGGTCCGGGACATGGCGGCCCTGATCCGCTCCGTGCGCTGACGGGACCCGGTGAACTCGCCGCCGAAGGACCCGGAGCGCATCCGGTCCATGTTCGACCGGATCGCCCCCCGGTACGACCTCCTCAACCGGGTGCTCAGCCTGGGCAGCGACCAGCGCTGGCGCAGGACCGCCGCCCGCCGGGTGGAGGACGAGGCCCCTGCGGGACCGGTGCTGGACCTGGCCTGCGGGACCGGCGACCTCCTCCGGGAACTGCACCGGCGGGGCGGCCGCCCCCGTACCCGCCTGGGCGCGGACTCCTCACGTGACATGCTGATGCGGGCCCGCTCGAAGCTGATCGGTTCGGGACACCCCCCCCTGCTGGTCCGGGCCGACGGCCGCTCCCTCCCCTTCCCGGACGGCAGCCTGGCCGGGGTGACCATCGCCTTCGGCATCCGGAACTTCCCCGACCTGGGGCGGGGCCTGGCGGAGATGGCCAGGGTGACCGGGGAGGACGGGGTGGTGGGGGTCCTGGAGTTCACGCGGGACCGGGACCGATGGATGGACCTCCTCTACCGGCCGTGGGCCCGTCTGGTCATCCCCCGGCTCGGACGGCTGCTGAGCGGAGAGGCGGGGGCGTACACCTACCTGCCCGCGAGCGTGGAGGCGTACGCATCCTCCGGCGAGATGCGGCAGGCCATCGAGAGGGCGGGGTTCCGGAGCGTGGAGGAACGCTCCTTCAGCGGCGGGGTCTGCAGGCTCTTCCTGGCCCGGAAAGGGCCGTCTCAGCCCCGGCGGTAACCGATCCCGCGGGCATCCAGCAGCGCCTCCAGGTGGATGCGGGGGCCCCGGGGACTCCCTCTCCTGTACCTCAGCTCGTAGATCCTCCTCCGGGTGGCCACCTGCAGCTTGTGGCTTCCCTCCACGGTGACGCTCCGTATGGAGGAGAGGAGGATATATGCTCTCCATCCCCGGGAGCGCAGCACGAGGGCCTCGGGGGTGAGGACCGCCTCCCCCTTCCCGCGGGACTTCAGGGGGAGGTCCCCCTCCCCGTCGGAGAGACGCAGGAAGGGCCAGTGGCGGGGCGGATCGGGACCGCAGGCCAGCTCACGGCGCTCCCCGCGGGTGAGGGCCACCCGCCGGGCCCATTCCCGGAGCGGGAGGGGGCCGCTCCCCTGCCAGTCCAGGTGGGTCCCGTCGAAGAGATGCCCGCTTCCCCCGCAGCGCAGGCACCAGACCCCTCCATCTCGCCGGCCCCGGATCGCGTCCGGATGGCCGCAGGAGGGGCAGCGCCAGATCAGGCGTCCGACGTCCGCGGCGCTTCGATTGCGCGACGTGGGGGGATCGGGACGGGTCCGGAGGGCGTCGACGAGGGCCGGCCCCAGCTCGCGGGCCGGTGCGTTCTCCAGCGGCTCTCCCCAGCGGGCCCCCACCCGGGCCCGGCGGGGACCCCGGCCCCAGCGGGGCCACAGGCGATAGGACCCCTCCAGCCGGACCGGGTGCACCGGTACCCCGGTGAGTTCCAGAAGGCGGGCGACACCGGGGAGGAGGGGGCCGGGACCGCCGTCCCAGGAACGCTCTCCCTCCGGGAAGATCCCGACCGCCGCCCCGGAGCGTACGGCCCGGAGCACGCGGCGGATGGCGTGGGGGTCGGGGGCGAAGCGCCGGAGGCGGATGCATCCCAGTCCGTTCAGGAAGAGACGCTGCCAGAGGGGACGGAACGCCTCGCTGGTGCTGAGGAAGGCGATGGGGCGGGGATAGACCGCCGCCAGCAGGAAGGCGTCCAGATAGGATCGGTGGTTGGCCGCGACCATCAGGCCCCCCGTGCGGGGCACGTGACGTGCATCCGGGCCCTCCAGGCCGGACCAGAGCCGGAGGATGCTCCGGCTGAGGGCGCGGGTGAAGAGATAGAGGGGGGGGGGTGCAGGCAGGGACACCGCGGGGTGCCACCGGGCG
>JAWOFN010000136.1:0-27520 GCA_046497505.1 bacterium
TGAGGACCGGGTTGTTCTTCTTCCGCCGGCTCAGCACCTGGGCGATCCGCTCGATCTCCTTCTCGCGGCCGATGGTGGGATCCAGTTCCCCCCGCTCCGCCAGTTCGGTGAGTTCCCTCCCGAAATGGTCGAGGAAAGGGGTCTTCGACTTGCCCTGCTTGGCGTCCAGCCGCTCCGAACTCTCCTCGTTCCCCACCTTCTGGATCTCGTCCTTGATCATCTTGTAGTTCACACCGAAGGCGGAGAGGATCTGGGACGCGGATCCGTCTTTGTCCTTCACCAGTGCGAGCAGGAGGTGCTCGGTGCCCACGAACTTGCTCTTCAGCGCCCTCGCCTCGTAGGCGGCGATCTCCAGGACCTGCTTGGCCCGGGGGGTGAACGGCACCTGGCCGATGGTCATGGAGCCGCCCACGGTGGCCGTAGCGTCCTCGATGCTCTGCCGGACCTCGTCCAGGTCCAGACCCAGGTTCTCCAGGACGTTCACCGCGACACCTTCCCCGTCCCGGATGATGCCGAGGAGGAAGTGTTCTGTACCTATGTAGTCATGCCCCAGGCGAGCGGATTCCTCCCTCGCGAGCTGCATGACCCGCTTCACGCGATCGGTGAACATATCATTCATTCGTGTCGGTGCCCCCCCTCGGGCGCAGCCGGCCTCGGACGACCTCGGCCCGCAGTACATCCTGTTCGTCGGTGTCCATCTCCCGCCCCTCGCGGCGATCCAGGTGCGAGGGCTGGGTCAGGACCATCAGTGCATTCAATGTATTAATCTCGACGTGGGACAGCACGTACATGTTCACGCCGAGTCGGACCGCGCTCAACAGGTTCAAACACTCCCTGACGTCCAGCAGACGTGCTGTGCCGAGGATCCCCAGGGCCCTGTGGACCTTGTCCTCGAGCTGGAGCGGCGCCTCGCGCCGAAGGGTCACGCGTGCATTCTCCTCGTGTTCCGCCACCTGGCGGGCCACCCGGACCACCGACTCCAGGATGTCCTCCTCGGAGCGCCCGAGGGTCATCTGGTTGGCCAGCTGGTAGAGGTTCCCGCTCACCGAGGAACCCTCGCCGTACACACCCCGGACCAGCATCCCGGCCTGGGTGGCCGCCCGAAGCGTGGCCTCCGCCTCATCCAGCAGTACGAGGGCGGGCAGGTGCATCATCACACTCACCCGCAGCCCCGTGCCCACGTTGGCGGGACACGCGGTGAGGTAGCCGTAGTCGGAACGCCAGGCCCACCGCAGTTCCTCGCCCAGCATCTCATCCGCCGCCGAGAGCCTCTCCCAGGCCGCGGTGGAAGCCAGCCCGCCCTCCACCAGCTGGAGCCGGAGATGGTCCTCCTCGTTCAGCATGACGGAGAGCCGTTCCTCCTCGCCTGTGAAGACCCCGCGGGGGCCTTCCTTGCGGGCGAGGGTCGGACTGATGAGGTGACGTTCCACCAGTAGACGCCCGGTCCCCCCGTCGAGTTCCATCAGGGGGAACGCTTCCTCCTCTCCGAAGAGCCCGCTGCCCACCAGAGCCGACCCCAGATGGTCGTAGACCGCCTCTTGTTCCTGCCTCTCGGCGTGCTGGGGGAAGGGGTGCCCGGCCAGGTTCCTGGCCAGGCGGAGCCGGGTGGAGAGGACGATGTCCTCCTCCTCCCCCTCCGAGGCCTCCATCCAGGAAGGAGCACGCACCGCCATGTCCTGGAGGCGGTCTGTGGATGGGGTGGTCATCTCCCCCCCTCTTCCAGACGGTGGAGACGGTCACGGAGACGTGCGGCCCGCTCGAACTCCTCGCTGGCCACCGCCCGGTCCAGTGCTCGGCGGATCAGGACCGGGTCGGTCTCCTCCTCGACTCCCCGCTGCGGGGCCTCGTACATCCTTCCCAGGTGCTCCACGGTGCCGTGCAGCCGCCGCATGAGGGTCTTCAGCTCCTCCTCGAACGCGCCGTAGCACTCGGGGCAGCCCAGCCGGCCGGTCTCCCGGAACGCCTGGAAACTCCCGTCGCATGCAGGGCATCGGCGGGCGTCCATGGGGTGCTCCCCCAGGGGGAGCGCCTCCTCGTCCTGGTAGTGGGTCAGGAGCCCCTGGAAGAGGGCATCCGGCTGGAGAGGACTCTTCATCACCGGGGTCTTGATCCCCCGGGCGGCCACACATGACTGACAGAGATGGAGGGTGTGCTTGGAGCCTTCCCGGACCTCGGTGTAGACCACGGTGGCGACCCGCTCGTTGCAGTCCTCACACAGCATGGTCGTCACCTCCTTCTTCCGAGGCCCGTCACCCCTCCCAGGGTCTCAGACGTCCCCGGGAGAGTTCGAATACGCGCCGCGCGCGCTTCGCCAGGTCGATATCGTGTGTTACGAGGAGCAGGGTCTGGTCCTCCGTCTCGTTCAGTTCCCAGAGCACCTCGTGCAGGTGGTCGCTCGACGCCTGGTCCAGGTTCCCGGACGGTTCGTCCGCCAGGACCACGTCCGGCCGGTTCACCAGGGCCCGTGCCACCGCTACCCGCTGCTGCTCACCGCCGGAGAGTTTCGCCGGCCGGTGCTCGGAGCGCCCCTCCAGCCCAAGACGGACCAGCAGGTCCAGGGAACGTCTCAGGGCCTCCTCCTTCGACACTCCGGCCATCATGGCCGGAAGCGCCACGTTCTCTGCTGCTGAGAATTCGGGCAGGAGGTGATGGAACTGGAAGACGAAGCCCACCCGGCGGTTCCTCAGCTCGGAGAGGGCCTCATCCCCCATGCGGCCGATCTCCCGGCCGGCCAGTTCCACGTGACCGGAGGTGGGACGATCGAGTCCGCCCAGGATGTGAAGGAGCGTGCTCTTACCGGTTCCCGAGGCACCCACCACGGCCGTGATGTCGCCCCGCGGCAGCTCCAGGTCCACCCCGCTGAGCACTTCCAGCCCCCCCGCGGGACTGGGATAGACTTTCTTGATGCCCCTTGCCTCGAGGATGGGGCCCTGCATGCGCTCGTCAATCATAAGTATACGTCCTGCTTCCGACCGGCGCAAACCGGGCCCTCGGGAGTGTGTCACTCATCACGGATCGCCTCCACCGGGTGGAGGCCTCCGGCCCGCCGGGCCGGGTAGAGACTGGCCACCAGGCAGATGAGGAGGCTCAGACCGGTGATGAGCGCGAAATCGAGCAGCCTCATGTCGATGGGCACGGCGCTCACGAAGTACACGTCGGGGGGGAGGGCGATGAGACGAAAGGTCTGCTGCGCCCAGCAGAAGCCGTAGCCCAGGACCAGACCCGCCGCGGTGCCCAGCACCCCCACGAACATCCCCTGCCGGGTGAAGACCCGCTGCACCGCCTTCCGGCTGGCCCCCATGGCCTTGAGCACCCCGATCTCCTTGGTCTTCTCCAGCACCACCATGACCAGCGTGGAGATGATGTTGAAGGCGGCGACCAGGATGATGAGCCCCAGCACGATGAACATCGCCCACTTCTCGATGGTCATCCACGAGAAGAGGTTCTTGTTCTGGTCGATCCAGGTATAGACCCAGTAGGGATAGGGCAGACGGCGGTTCAGCTCCTCCTTCACCGCCTCGGCGCTCCACATGTCGTCCAGCTTCACCGCCAGCCCGGTGACCCGGTCCTCCATGCCGGTGAGTTCCTGGGCCGCCTCGATGTCCATGTAGGCGTAGGAGGCATCGTACTCGTAGAGGTCGGAGCGGAAGACCCCGCTCACGTAGAAGTTCCGGATCCGGGGACGGGTGAAGATGACCGAGGCCGCCTCCTCGTCCCCCAGCCTGGGAAGGACGGCCAGGTAGCCCCTGCTCCCCGTGGCCCCCACCTGCTGGCTCAGGGAGTAGCCCACCACCAGTCCCAGATAGCGGACACCCTCGGTGTCCCCGGAACGGGGGCTGAAGTCCATACCTCCCCACTCCACCGTCTCCGAGAGGGTGTAGACCCGGTCCGCGGTCTCAGGATCGATCCCCCGGATCACCGCGGTGGCCTGGGCGGGCGTGGGATGGGTGGTCTGGAGCATCCCCTCGGTCTCGATGTACGGCGTGATCCCCACCACCTCGGGCACCGAACGGATCGAATCGGTGACCGCCCCGATCTGGTCTCCCCGGATCCCGGCGTCGTGGAAGACCGTGACCTTCAGGTGGGCGTCCATGCTGAGGATCTTCTCCCGTACCTCGGTCTCCAGGCCGTTCATGACCGAGAGCACGATGACCAGGGCCGCCACACCTATGGCCACCCCCCCCACGCTGATCCAGGTGATGAAGGAGATGAAGCGGGTACGCCTCCGGCTCCGGAGGTAGCGGAGGGCGATGAAGGTCTCATAACGCAAAGGGATGCTCCCCGGCCGGGTCTGGTTTCCCGCTGCTAGAGTTCTCGTCCCTCTTCGGGACGGAGTGTGGGGAAGAAGATGACCTCCCGTATCGACTGCTGGTCGGTGAAGAGCATGGCCACGCGGTCCATGCCGATACCCAGCCCCCCGGCGGGGGGCATGCCGTACTCCAGGGCCCGCACGAAGTCCTCGTCCAGACGCTGCGCTTCTTCATCACCCAGTTCCAGCAGTTCGAGCTGGGCCTCGAAACGCCGGCGCTGGTCCTCCGGGTCGTTCAGCTCACTGAACGCGTTGGCGAACTCCATGCCGGCGATGATGAGCTCGAACCGCTCGGTCAGCGTCTCGTCGTCCCGGTGACGCTTGGCCAGGGGGCTCAGTTCCACGGGATAGTCGATCACGAAGGTGGGCTGGACCAGGTTCGGCTCCACGAAGTGTCCGAACGCTTCGTCCAGCAGGCCCCCCCGTCCCACCTTGCCCTCGGTGTCCGCACCCGCACGGTCCAGGGCGGCCCGCAGGCTCTCCTCGTCCAGGTCCGCCGCGTCCGGACCTCCGTGCTCGGCCAGCAGTCCGTAGAAGGGACGCCGGGGGAAGGGCGGCTTCAGCTCGATCGTCTCCCCCTCCCAGGGGACCGCCGTGGCGCCCAGCAGGACCGTCTCGCACCAGTGGGCATAGAGGTCTTCCACCAGGCCCATGATGTCGCGGTAGTCCGCGTAGGCCTGGTAGAGCTCCATCATCGTGAACTCGGGGTTGTGCCGGCGGTCCAGTCCCTCGTTCCGGAAGATCCGCCCCACCTCGTACACCCGCTCCACTCCTCCCACGATGAGCCGCTTGTGGTAGAGTTCCAGGGCGACCCGAAGGTACATGTCCAGGTCGAGGGCGTTGTGGTGGGTGATGAAGGGCCGGGCGCTGGCTCCCCCGTGAAGGGTCTGGAGGACCGGCGTCTCCACCTCGAGGAAGCCCCGGGCGTCCAGGAAGGTGCGCATCTCGGTGATGAGCCGGGCCCGGGTGCGGAAGACATCCCGGACCTCCGTGTTCACGAAGAGGTCCAGGTAGCGCCGGCGATAGCGGGACTCCTTGTTCGAGAAGGCGTGGTAGGTGGTCTGCTCCCCCGTCTCCTCGTCCACCACCGTCTTGGGGGTGGGGATGGGGCGGAGCGCCTTGGAGAGGACCTGGAAAGAGCCGGCCAGCACGGAGCGTTCACCCATGCGGGTGGTCATGAGGGTGCCCTCCACGCCCAGCCAGTCCCCGAGGTCCAGGTGCTGGTAGACCTCGAAGGCCTCCTCCCCCACCACGTTCTTCCGGATGAAGATCTGGATCCGGCCCGTTGAGTCGAGCAGGTCCAGGAAGGCGGACTTGCCGTGGCTGCGGACGGCCATGACCCGTCCCGCCAGCCGGACCGCCGGACGCTCCTCCTCTTCTTCGGGAGGACAGAATCGTTCCCAGTCCGCCAGGACGTCCGCGATGTGATGGGTCCTCTCGTAGCGGTAGGGGTAGGGTTCGACACCCAGCTCGCGGAGGGCCTCCCGGTTCGCCCTTCGGGCCGCCATGTACTGATCGCTGTCCGTGCCGGGGACCTCCCCGGCGTGCTGCTCGTTCTCGCTCACGTCGTTCCAGCCCGGTCGTTGTGGTTCAGGATCTCCCTGCGTTCCTCCGGGGGGGATCGGGCCCCCTCCCGGAGGAAGCATCGAATATAGCCCATCACCTGCGGATAATCTCGGTTATTCCCCCGTTCTCCACGCTCCACCGGACCACCTCCCACTCCCTCTCCCGACGGAGCACGCTCACCAGCAGCATGACGGTACCCCGGTGGGCGGTGACCAGGCGTTCCGGGGCGGGTTCGGGGGGTTCCCAGGCCAGCAGTTCCTCCCACGCCCCCCTGACCCGCTTCCGGGCCCTCCACACCGTCTCCCCCTTCCGGGAGAAGGGCATGAACTGCCAGAACATACTCCAGAGGAACCAGTAGCGCAGCCTGCGCTGCCCCCGGCGGCTGAGCGGGGGGGCCAGTTCCACGGGGGTGAGTTCCCGGAGGCCCTCGATGGGCAGGACCGGCACCCTCATGGCCTCCGCCAGGATCCGGGCGGTCTCCAGGGCCCTGGGAAGCGGGCTGCTGTGTATGGCGGGTATCGGGCGGTCGCGGAAGGTCTCCTGCAGGAAGGCGATCTGCCGGCGGCCCTCCGGGGTGAGCGGGGTGGGGTCGGAGCCGCGTATGAGCCGGTTGTACTCCACGGCGGTGAGGAGGCGGTCCCTCGACTGGAGGTTCTCCGCCACCTGGCCGTGCCGGACCACCCAGACCCTCCGGATGGCTCCCGACGGGTTCCCCTCCCCCCTCACCCTCCCGCTTCTCCCGACTTGAGCCAGGCCAGGAAGCCCTCGATGAAGGGGTCCAGGTCGCCGTCCAGGACCGCGTCGACGCTGGATGTCTCCACCCCGGTGCGGTGGTCCTTCACCATGGTGTAGGGATGCATGACGTAGGAACGGATCTGGCTCCCCCATTCGATCTTCTTCTGATCCTTCTGCAGCTCCGACTGCGCCTTCTGCCGTTTCTCCAGCTCGACCTGGTAGAGGCGGGAGCGCAGTACCTTCATGGCCTTCTCCCTGTTCCGGTGCTGGGACCGTTCGGCCTGGGACTGCACGACGATCCCCGTGGGGGTGTGGGTGATCCGTACGGCGCTGGAGGTCTTGTTGACATGCTGCCCCCCCGCCCCGCTGGCGCGGTAGGTGTCCACGCGGAGGTCGCCCTCGTCGATCTCCACCTCGATGTCCTCGTCCACCGAGGGGGTGACGAAGACGCTGGCGAAGGAGGTATGACGCCGGCTCTGGGCATCGTATGGACTGATCCTCACCAGCCTGTGCACCCCCGATTCCGCCTTCAGGTAACCGTAGGCATACGGAGTCTTCACCTCCAGCACCGCGTCCTTGATGCCTGCCTCCTCACCCGGCTGGTAGTCGATGACCTCGTACTCGTAGTCCGACTGGTCCAGGTAGCGGGAATACATGCGGAAGAGCATCTCCGCCCAGTCCTGCGACTCGGTGCCGCCGGCCCCGGGATGGATGGTGAGCAGTGCGCCCAGCTTGTCTTCCGGATCGCTCAGCAGACTGGCCAGCTCCAGCCGTTCGATCTCCCGCTCCAGGCCCTCCAGACCTTCCAGGAGTTCCTTCTCCAGGCCGGGGTCCTCCTCCTCGGCCAGCAGCTCACCCATGGCCTCCAGGTCGCCGAGCCGCTGGTCTGCCTCCTGCCACGGCTCCACCCGGGCCTTGATGCTCTTCACCCGCCCGATCACCTTCTGCGCCGCCTCCTGGTCGTCCCAGAAACCGGGCTCGGCCATCTCCCCCTCCAGGCCCTTCAGCTCCTCCTCCAGCCTGTCGACCTCAAAGATACCTCCTGAGTTCGTCCACGCGGGTGCGCAGATCCTGGAGCCGGTCGGTTTCGACAGAAGCCATGTTACTCCTCGAATCGTCGGATCGTGTTCCTCTGACGGTGCGTCCCGCTGCCGGGACTCATCCGGGCGGGACCGCTCCTCACTCCCGGTTCTCACTCGCAGCTTCGAAAGCGGGACGGAGCCGCTTCCAGGTGTCCTCCAGCGACTCGGAGAGCACCTTCACGTCGCCCAGCACGGGCATGAAGTTCGTATCTCCCTTCCACCGCGGCACCACGTGCAGGTGGATGTGAGCGGCGATGCCCGCCCCCGCCGCCCGACCCAGGTTGAACCCGATGTTGTAGCCCTGGGCGTCCAGTCCCTCCTCCAGGGCCCGGGTGCATATCCCGGCCACCTCCAGCAGTTCGGCCCGCTCCTCCCTGCTCAGGTCCAGGATACCGGAGGTGTGCTGGAAGGGGACCACCATCAGGTGACCGTTGTTGTAGGGATAGCGGTTCATGATGACGAAGCAGTGGTCGAACCGCCCCAGGATCAGCGTCTCCTCGTCCGCCTCCGGTCCCCGGGAGGGGAGGGTGCAGAAGATGCACTCCTCCGGCTGGGGATCGGTGAAATAGGCGATGCGCCACGGGGCCCAGAGGCGTCCCGGGCCCTCTCCCCGGAGGGGGGACCCTTCGGCATCCTCTGGTCGGTTCTTCTCGTCGGTCATGTTCTTCCCCAGGACGCGGGCGGAACGGCGGACCCGCAATATATGTCCGGGCCCCGGGACGGGTACACCGCCTTCAGTAGTACAGGACCCCGAAGATAAGGACCAGGACGGTGATGGCGAGCGCTTCCATCGCCTGATGGATGTGGCGCTCCCCGGCCTCCTTCCTCCGGGCCAGCAGGCGGGACCCGTGGGCGGCGAAGACCACCCCCAGCATGATGAACAGGTGAGCCCCGCCGGGCACGACACCCCGGACCAGGAGGACCAGGCCCGCCAGGAGGTTCAGGTCCAGCAGTGCTGTGAACACCCGTCCGAGCACCTGGTCCGACCGGGTGAAGAAGTCCCGGGCGAACCAGCCGTAGAGCCCCTTGATGACCACGGCGGTCCCCAGGAGGGGGACCGCCGTGCCGAGGATCCTGTGGGCGGCGAGGATGGTATCTGCCATCTACCGGTCTCCCCCCTCATCCTCCGTCCCCCCCCCGACGGTGACGCCGAAAGAGGGGTCCCCGCTCAGAGCGGTGGATGGACCCTGGTAGAGGACCGCGTTGAACAATGAGCGGAAGGTGTCGAAGGGCTGCCCCCGCCAGTAGGGACGGTAGCCGAACAGGACCACGCGTCCCCGCCCCTTCTCCACCGAGAGGGCGGCCGCGTAGCCCCTCATGTGCTCCGGACCCAGGAGGTAACCTGAGAGGAGGGGGTTCCCATGCTCCTGGTACCGTGCCAGGACCGAGCCCTCGAAGCCCTCCTCGGTGTCGTAGACCGGACCCCGGTCCATCATGATCCGGGCCTCCTCCCGCATCCCCGCCATGATGGGGTGGCTAAGGTCGGTCTCAACAGCCAGCACGGACCCCGCCACCGTGAACTCGGTCGAGGGGAGTCCGCGGGTCACGTCGCGTACCGGGAGGTGGAGGTGCTCCATGGCGAAGCGGCTGCTGCCGTTCACCGTGACCAGGGTGCCCCCCTCCTCCACGAACTCCTCCAGGTGACGGACCCCCATCTCGCCTATGCCCCCGGCGTACCGGGGGGGCACGGACCCCTTCCGGAAGCCCTCCAGGATGGTCCTGGAACCGTAGTCGGCCAGGATGACCACGTCATAGCGTTCCTTCAGCCCGCCCGCCTTCACGTCCTCGTTCCTCATGCTGCGGAAGTCGAACTCGAAGCGTTCCAGCAGCCACCGGGCCCATCCCTCGTCGATGCTGGGTGACCAGGGACGGAAGAGACCGACCCGGGGACGTCGGACCTCGATCCCCTCCTGGCTGGATCGCTCCGCCTGGAGGGCCAGTTCGGCGACCCACTCCTCCTGGGTGTCCCCGTCCACGCCGGTGACCAGGTAGTGCAGCGGCGTCCCCGGCTGGCCCCCCACCAGCTGGACCTTCCCCCCGGCCTCCCATGCCCGGTTCAGGGCGCGGAAGGTGTTGTTCTGGGCCGGGTCCAGGAGCAGACCGCGCCCGGAACCGCGGAGCCTCCCATCCGGGGGCCGGATCCCTGCGGCTGCGGGTACTTCGTCGAACCCGGAATCCAGGGGCACGTCGAAAGAGGCCGCGTCCCCCTCCTGCGTCCAGGGCACCGCTTCACCCGAGACGGGTTCCATGGCCCCGCGGACCGCATCCCCCAGGGGCCCCTGGGCCTCCACCACGTCCACACCCATCTGCAGGTAGAGGGTCCAGCCCGAAACGTCGTACGGCTGGTCGATGGGACCGTCCGGGTACTCCCTGAGGTCGGGGTACTCCTGGATGTCGAAGAGCTGTCGCACGAAGTTCGCGAAGGGCTGGTCCATGGGGATCACCCACGTCCCGGCGGGCAGTCGCCTCCCGTAGTGATCCACCTCCCGGACCAGGCGGTGTATCTCGATACCGTTGAAGGCCAGCCGCCGCAGCATCTCCGCGGCCGCCGCCGGGTCCCTCTGGTCCTGCTCGATGAAGAACCCGTAGGGAGGGTCCTCGCTGTACCGGGCGATGACGTCCCGCCCCGCCTGGTAACGGTTGTAGAGCAGGTCCCACTTGTACTTCGCGGCGAAGTCCAGGACGGAGAAGGAGGCGGTGACCATATAGTCCACCGCGTCAGCCAGGCGCCACCACCCCCCCTCCCAGGGGCTGGGATAGAGGGATTCGGGACGCAGTCCCCGGGCCCTGTCCGGGAAGTCGTTCACCGTGTAGAAATGCGGTGTGGCATACCGGTAGAGACCGGTCTCGGTGAGGAAGGAGGCCACGTTGTGGAAGTTGTGGGCATGGTCGATGAAGCCCGGGTACCAGTTGTCGAAGGTCCCCATGTGCATGGCCCCCTCCTGTCCCCGCTCCTCCAGGGCCTGGGCCATGGACATCCCCATCAGGTTGACGGTCCGCCACATCAGCGGGTGCACGTGGGGACTGATGGGCTCGGCGAAGGGGGGGATCCAGATCCGCGCCGGGAAGGGAGCGGTCTGGTGGTGGTTGTAGAGCACCTGGGGCTCCCACTCGCGGACCACCCGGGTGACGGTCCGCGACTCGGGGACGTTGATCATGTAGCCGTCCCGGTTGTTGTCGTGGCCGATGTACTTCTGGTAGAGCCGCGGCATGGGGGCGACCTCATACGGGGTGCCTACATTGTTCATATACCATTCGGCCACCATGTTCCCGCCGTCCGGGTTGATGCAGGGCCAGAGCATGAAGATGACGTTGTCCAGGATGGCCCGGATCTCCGGGTCGTCATCCCCGGTGAGGAGCTGGTAGGCCAGTTCGATCGTGTGCTGCCCCCCGGCCACCTCGGTGCTGTGGAGTCCCCCGTCGATGTGTACGATGGCCTTCCCCTCATCGGCCAGCCGCCGGGCCTCCTCCTCGACCAGCCCCTCGGGATGGGCCAGACGACGGGAGATCTCCTTGTAGCGATCCAGTTCCCGGAGGTTCTCCTCGCTGGAGATGAAGGCCACGACCATGGGAAGCCCGAAGGAGGACGTGCCTGCCGTCTCCAGTTCCAGCCGGTCGGTGGCGGCCTCCAGCTCCTGGAAGTAATCCAGGGTCTGGTCGAAAGACGCCAGGTGGAAATCGGCCCCGACCTCGAACCCCAGGACCGACTCCGGGGTGGGGACGCTGCTCTGGGCCAGGGCGTTCCCGGTGAGGGAGTGGAGAGCCAGGAGGGTCAGGGCCCACAGGATTCTTCTGCGCATGGGATGGTACCGTCCGCTGAGGTGGTCTGTGAAGGACGCTTGCATTATCCCCATGGAGCGGCATCGGTTTCAACGACCGATTCCTCGGGCCCCTGGATCCACTCCGGAGGCGGACGCGGGATCCTCCCGGGATCCGGGTGGGCAGGGAGCGTTCCTTCCCCTACCTTCTCTCTATGCTCGACCTGCAGCGGCTGAAGCGGATACGGCTCCATGAACGTCCCCTGGGTCAGGTCCTGGTGGGGAACTTCTTCCTGCGGCCCGACTACGCATTCCCGAAGAGGACCGAGATCGTCCTTGAAGGCCTCGAGCACCTCCCCGACCGGCCCGTGTTCCTGGCCATGAACCACACCGACCGATACAACTACTGGCCTTTCCAGTACGCCCTCTATCGACGCGGCCTCCGGTTCACCGCCACCTGGGTGAAGGGGAAGTACTACGAGAGCCGGCTCCTGGCATGGTTCCTGGACCACACCAACAACATCCCCCTGCCCAGCCGGGGCTACCTCATCACCTCCGAGTTCCGGAAACGCACCGGCCACCTCCCCGGCCGGGACGCCTACCGCTATCTCCGGGACCTGGTGGACCGCGAGATCGGACCCGGGGACGCCGAGCCGCCCCCCCGCAGGGACCTCATGTCCTTTCTCAGGTCTTTCTCTGATAGTATTGGGCAGCAGCATGTTGAAGAGGATTTCCTGATCTATTCCGACAGGCTGTGGAAGGCCTTGCTGGAGGAGGTGGTGCGCCTGAACCGCCTGGCACTGGAGGAACGGGACCTCCACCTGCTGGTATTCCCGGAGGGGACCCGGAATCCCCGCCTGGGGAAGGGACGGACCGGCCTGGCCCAGATGAGCCAGTACCTGGGGGGCACCATCCTCCCGGTGGGCTGCAGCGGTTCCGACCGGGTCTATCCCGACAATCTCCCCTTCGCCCGGGGCGGCCGGATCGTCTATCGCATCGGATCCCCCCTGCCGCCGGGAGGCCCCGAGCTGGCTCCCTACCGGGTCACCGAGAAGGTCACCCCCTTCACCCGGGAGGCGACCCGCCGGTACGGGGCCCGGTACGAAGCCATCACCCGGGTGGTCATGGACCGGATCGACGGGCTGCTGGATCCCCCCTATCGCCGACCCGAGGGGGATGAGGGGAGTGAGGAGGGAGGGATCGACCGCTTCATCTCCGGCTGATCCCCCACTCCGCCTCCAGCACCCTCAGCTGCTCCAACCGGGTCTCGGCGGGGGGGGGGGGGCGGAGGCTCTCTTTCAGCGACCGGTGACCCAGTCGGTGAGGCGGGAAGTGATTCGCCGGACCCGGAGCGGGAGGTCGGCCTGGATTTCGTCAGGAGCGTTTATCTCGGGACGAGACAGTGGACGAAAGCCTTCTTGTGTGTTTCCTTCCGGGGAGCCGCGGTCGACCACCCGTGATGGAGTGCTCCTCCCTTGGACCCCCAGTACCTCGTCCGTGTCCTCCTCTCCTTCCTTGTGGCGGGTGTGTGGATCACCGGGTCCACGTGGCTGGCAGAGCGCATGGGAAGCCGCATCGCCGGCCTCATAGCCAACCTTCCCTCCAAGCTCCTGGTCACCCTCGTGTTCCTGGCCGTGGTCCACGACCCCGGCTTCGCCGTCGACACGACCCGGGCCGTGCCCATGGGTATGACCATCAACGCCTTCTACCTCTTCCTCTTCGTGCTCCTCCTCCCCCTGGGACTGCCGCTGACCCTGCTGCTCACCACCGGCTTCTGGGCGGGCATGGCGGTCGCGGCGGAGCGGATCCACCTGGAGGCCCTCGGCCCCTCCATCCTCCTGTACCTGGCGGCAACCGCCCTGACATGGGGGCTGCTCGAGTTCACCCTGCATATCCCTGCCGTGGAGGGCACGCGGAGGCGATACGGTCCCCTCTCCTTCCTCTACCGGGGGCTCTTCGCCGGGACCGTGGTGGCGGCCACCGTCTTCATCTCCGCGTTCGTGGGGACCTACTGGACCGGACTCTTCTCCACCTTCCCTGC
The DNA here is from genome assembly GCA_046497505.1 of bacterium. GTDB lineage: Bacteria > Blakebacterota > Blakebacteria > Blakebacterales > JAWOFN01 > JAWOFN01. Next base: position 13,492 of record JAWOFN010000136.1, read on the forward strand.
GGTCATGCTCACCACCATGACCATCCTCACCCTGGCGGGGGGACCGCGTCTGGCCCGGGCCACGGGCAAGGTCATGCTCCTGGCCAGCACCAACATCATCGTCTTCTCCCTGGCGGTGATCGCCGCCTATCCGAGGCTGGGCGTGGCGGCGGGCACCCTCCTCTCCTTCCTGGCCGCCGCCCTCTGGGTCTGGCTCCTCAACCCGCTCGTGCGGAGGCTCGCCCTGCGGGAACGCACGCGGAGGGTCTGAAGAGAGCGGGCGGAAGCGGGGCGCTCGAGTGTGTCGGACCTCCCTGCTTGAATCCCACTGTTGGGAGGTCCGGACCGCATCCCGCCGATCCCGTTCGCGTCCGCCTCCCCGGGATCCCCACCATCTCTGGAGGTGCCAGGATGTTCTCGAAGCGTACTCTCATCGGGGGGCTCGTCGCCTTCCTCGTCCTCTTCATCGGCAACTGGCTGCTCTGGGGCCTCGTCTTCAACAGTACATGGGAGCGCATGTCCTCGGCCCCGATGGCCGCCGATCCGGACATGCTGTGGCTCATACTGGGCTACGCGGTGCTCGGATGGGTGTTCGCGTACGTCTACCCCCTGGGTTTCGAGGGGAGAGGAGCGGTCGGCGAGGGGGCACGGTTCGGCATCGTGATGTGGGCGGTGGCGTCCCTCGGGATGGGCCTGATGATGCAGGCATTCCAGCCCGACAGCCTGACCGCCTTCTTCTTCGGTCAGTTCCTCAACCTCATCGTCTACCTGCTCATGGGGGTCGCCCTGGCCATGGTGATGGAGCGGCACATGGAGCCGGGCCCTCCTCACCGTCAGCCGGAGGGGCCGACCGGCATCTGAGTTCCACGGCAGGAGGAGGGCAGGGTCAGCCGGGAGCTGCCTCGGCGCTGTCGGTGTAGGCGGGGGTGCGGGGGTTCGATTCCCGTATGAAGAGATGGATCATCACGGCCGCCGCAGCGCTGGCCGCGCCTCCCAGCAGGAAGGGCACGTGGAAATCGATGATGCCTGCAGTGGCTCCGCTGAAGAGGGGCCCCGCCGCCACCCCCAGGCCGAAGGCCATGGTCATCACGCTCATCTGGCGGACCTTCAGCCCCGGCAGGGCCCGGTCGGCTACCATGGCATAGCCGGGAGCCACTATGGCGGCGGTGGCCGCCCCCAGCAGGAAGCGGTCGATACTGAGCAAAAAGGTGGTGGGGGCATAACCCTGGAGCACGGTGAGGGGGATCATGGCGATCGTCCCCCCTACGATGAGCGGCTTGCGGCCGATCTCGTCCGAGAGGCGTCCGATGGGGATCTGGGTCAGGAAGCGGGCCACGGTGAGCATGGCGAAGGCCACGCCGAAGCCCACGGCGGTCTGTCCCAGCCGCCGGTTCAGTTCCGGCTCCACCGCCGCGATGAGGCTGATCCCTACCGCCATGACGAAGACCGCTCCACCCATCAGGTAGAGCTGACGCATCACCCACCGCACCTCACACCGGTCGTTCCCCCAGCGGTCGGTCTCCCCTCCCCGGCCGGTGCAGTCCGCTTCGGGGAGACCGTGCTGCCTGCCCCCCTCCTCCCCGGCCCGGGCCGCCGCCATACGCCTGCGAGCGGCGTCCATCTCGGCCTCCTCGTCCACCCGGACCTCAGGCACGAAAAGCACCACCATCACGATACTTAGGGCGGCCCCCACCGCACCCGTGACGAAGGCCGTTTCGAAGGAGACCAGTTCCATGATCAGACCCCCCGCCAGGGGGCCGATGGCGAACCCGATCATGCGCATGGTGGTGAAGACACCCATGGAACCTCCCACCGTGCGCTGGTCGGCATAGTCGGAGATGAGGGCAAGGGCAGTGGGGATGGTGAAGGCGATGCCCACCCCCTGAAGGCCCCTCAGGGCGATGAGGGCGCGGTAGGAGTCGGCGGGGATGTAGCCCAGGGTGGCGGCTCCCAGGATGGCCAGCCCGCCGATGATGAAGGGTTTGCGCCGCCCCACCCTGTCGCTGACCGTGGCGGCCACCGGCTGCATGAGGGCGAACATCCCCCCTGCCAGGCTGATGAGCATCCCGATGAGGAGTTCGTCGGGCAGGTCGGAGAAGATGCCGCGGCGGGGGATCCGGACCACGTAGAGCGGGAGCAGGACGATGAGGAGGCTGTTGCAGAAGGCATCGGCCATACGGGCCCCGGAGAGGGCAAGGACCTGCTTGTTGACGCCCAGTCGCCGCATCCGCCCGGCGAAGGTGTGCTGCCCGTCCATCCCACCCCCTTCAAGAGAAAAGGCGCCCTCCCCGCGGGGAGAACGCCCGTCTCACCATGCTCGCATGACGCTGCCTGCCGATCCGGGGCTACTCCCCCGAGCTCTCCTCCTGCATACCCCGCCCCACCAGCTCGATCTGGGCGATCTCGGCGGCATCCGACTTCCGCCAGCCCAGCTTCACGATCCGTGTGTAGCCCCCATCGCGGTCGGTGTAGGTGGGAGCCACCTCGTCGAAGAGGCGGTCCACCGCTTCCTTGCGCTTCAGGTAGCGCATCACGTTCCGGCGTGCCGCCACATCACCCTTCTTCGCCTTGGTGATGAGCTTCTCCGCATAGGGACGGAGCTCCTTCGCCTTGGCGAGGGTGGTGACGATATGGTCCTCGGTGAAGAGGGCCTGGGCCAGCTGCGACAGGGTCGCCCGGCGATGGGATACTGACCGGGACAGACCCCGGCCCTTGGTTCGATGCCGCATGCTGCTACTCCTCTACCGCAACGGTCTCTTCTTCCTCGTCGGACTCGAACGGTTCGATGTCCATGCCGAAATGGAGACCCATCTCGTGCAGGATGTCGCCCAGCTCGGAGAGAGACTTGCGTCCGAAGTTCCGGTACTTGAGCATCTCGGACTCGGTCTTCTGGACCAGGTCCCCGATGGTCTTGATGTTGGCCGCCCGCAGGCAGTTCGCGCTGCGCACGCTGAGTTCCAGCTCGTCCACGGGCATCTTGAGGAGCTCGCGGATGCGGAGGGTCTCCTCGTCGACCTCCTGGACCTCCACTTCCTGCGGCTCCTCCTCGAAGGCCATGAAGATCAGGTAGTGGTCCTTCAGGATCTTGGCCGCGTGGCTCACCGCCATGTCCGGCTCGATGGACCCGTCCGTCCACACCTCCATGGTGAGGCGCTCGAAGTCGGTCCGCCGTCCCACCCGCATGTTCTCCACCTCGTAATTCACCTTGAGGATGGGCGAGAATACGGCGTCCAGGGGCACCACACCGATGGGACTCTCCGGATCCTCCAGTTCCTCGGCCGGCGTGTATCCCCGCCCGGGGCTGATGGTGACGTCCATCTTGAGGTCCGCGTCCTCGTCCAGCGTCGCGATGTAGTGGTCCGGGTTGTGGATCTTGTACGATTGGGAGAGCTGCAGGTCCTTGGCGGTGATCACCCCCTCCCCCTCGTGCTCGAGGGTCACGGTGACCGGGTCGTCGTCGATCAGTTCGACCCGCACGCCCTTGAGGTTCAGGAGCAGGTCCGTGAGGTCCTCCAGCATGCCGGGGATGCTCGTGAACTCATGGAGCGCCCCGTCCACCTTCACGTTGGTGATGGCGGCGCCCTGGATGCTGCTCAGGAGCACGCGGCGCAGCGAGTTGCCCAGGGTCACACCGAAGCCCCGCTCCACGGGACCCGCGGTGAACTTCCCATAGTTGCGCGAGTAGGACTTGTTGTCCCACTCGATGCCTTCGGGCATGGTAAGGTTCTTCCACTTCATCTAGCGGATTCCCTCCGTCGTGGAGGTTATGGGGTCCTGACCTACTTCGAGTACAGCTCCACGATGAGCTGCTCGTTGATCTCGAGATCCACGTCCGAACGGGACGGGTCCTGTACGACCTGACCGGCCATCTTCGCCTTGTCCAGGGTGAGCCAACCCGGCTCCCCCCGGCGTCCGAAGCGCTTCATGGCGTCCTGGATGGTCTCCAGGTTGCGGGAGCGTTCCTTGACCTCGATGACGTCACCCGCCTTCACCTGGTAGGAGGGCACGTCCACGATCCGCCCGTTCACCATGATGTGACGGTGACGCACCAGCTGACGGGCCTGGGGCCGGGATGACGCGAAACCGAGACGGTAGATCGCGTTGTCCAGACGGCTCTCCAGCGAGGTGAGCAGGAGCTCCCCCGTGTTCCCCGTCTTCTGGCTGGCCTTCTTGTAATAGTTCCGGAACTGGGCCTCCAGCACACCGTAGATCCGCTTCACCTTCTGCTTCTCACGGAGCTGGTTGGCATAGTCGCTGGGCTTGCGGCGGCGCGGATTCGGGCCGTGCTGCCCCGGCGGGTAGTTCCGACGCTCTATGGCGCACTTGTCACTGAGACAGCGCTCGCCCTTGAGGAAGAGCTTCATGCTCTCCCGACGGCACAGCTTGCAGACAGAACCGGTGTAACGTGCCATGTATCTCTACTTCCTCCTGCTGCTCAGACCCGGCGCCGCTTCGGAGGGCGGCATCCGTTGTGAGGGATCGGTGTCACGTCCTTGATGGCCGAGATGTCCATCCCGGCGGCCTGGATGGACCGGATGGCCGACTCACGGCCGGACCCGGGCCCCTTGACCCAGCATTCCACGGACTTCATGCCGGCGGCCATGGCTTCCCTGGCCGCACGGTCCGCCGCCGTCTGGGCGGCGAAGGGGGTGCTCTTCCTGCTCCCCTTGAACCCGGCGGAACCGGGTGTGGCCCAGGCCACGACGTTCCCCTCGGTGTCCGTGAAGGTGATGTTCGTGTTGTTGAAGGTCGCCTTGATATGGGCGACCCCGTTGGCCGGAGCCGTCTTCTTGACCTTCTTGCGGCTCTTGCCCTTACCTTTTCCCTTCTGCTGCTTGGCCACCTGCTGCTCCTCCTGAAAGATGCTCGCCCGGACGATAGGTCCCGGCACCTGCTGTCGTGCTATCGTCTCCCCATCCGCTTGCCCGGGCCCTTCCGGGACCGAGCGTTCGTGCGGGTGCGCTGCCCCCGCACGGGGAGGCCCCGCCTGTGCCGAAGCCCCCGGTAACAGCCGATGTCCATCAGCCGTTTGATGTTCATGTTCACTTCCGCGCGCAGCGACCCCTCCACCTTGCGGTTGTTCTGGATGTCGTCCCGGATGGAGGCGATCTCCTCGGGGGAGAGCTCCTCGACCTTCTTATCCGGCTGCACCCCGGCCGCCTCACAGATGTCCAGCGCTGTGGAGCGGCCGATACCGTAGATGTAGGTGAGCGCGATGCTGATGTGCTTGCTGCGCGGTATGTCGACGCCGGCGATACGTGCCATAGATTACCTAACCCTGCCTCTGCTTGTGCCGCGGGTTCTTGCAGATGACCCGCACCACGCCCTTGCGCTTGATGATCTTACAATGCTCGCAGATCTTCCTGACCGAGCTGTTGACCTTCATCGTTCTTTCCTCCGTCCGGACGGCGCCCTGCAGGCCGCCATCGGCTCCTGACCTACTTGTAGCGGTACGTGATGCGCCCGCGGGACAGGTCGTAGGGTGATAGTTCCACCTGGACCCTGTCCCCGGGGAGGATCCGGATGTAGTGCATCCGCATCTTCCCCGAGACGTGTGCCAGTACTTCGTGACCGTTCTCCAGCTCCACCTTGAACGAAGCGTTCGGGAGGGGCTCCACAACGGTTCCTTCAACGACGATCGGTTCCTCTTTAGCCAAACTCGCCTCCGAGTTCGTCAGGGTACGGTCAGCAGTTCCGGCTCATCTTCGGTTATCGCGACCGTGTGTTCGAAGTGGGCCGAGAGACCGCCGTCGCGGGTCACAGCCGTCCACCCGTCCCGAAGGGTGACGATCTCATGCGAGCCCTGGTTCACCATCGGCTCGATCGCGAATACCATGCCCGCCTTGAGCAGCGGGCCCTTCCCGGGCGGTCCATAGTTCGGGATCTGAGGCTCCTCGTGCATCTGGGTCCCGATGCCGTGCCCTACCATCTCCCGCACCACACTGAATCCCCGGGCTTCGACCCAGGTCTGGACCGCATGACTGATATCGAAGAGCCGGTTGCCGGGCACCGCCTTCGCGATGCCCTGCATCAGACTCTCCTCGGTCACTTCGAGGAGCTCCCGGGCATCCTGCCGGTCATCCCCCACGATGTAGGTCCACGCGGAATCACCGAAGTAGCCCGCCTTCTCGACCCCGATGTCCAGACTCACGACATCGCCCTCCTTGAGGACGCGCTTGCCCGGTATGCCGTGGACCACCTCGTTGTTCAGGCTCAGGCAGACGCTTGCGGGGAAGCCCTGGTACCCCTTGAACGCCGGCCTGGCGTCGTTGTCCCGGATGAAAGTCTCGACCTGGTGGTCGACCTCCCCGGCCTTCTGCCCCGGGACCAGCAGTTCCTCTGCCAGCCGGTGCGACTGTCCCACCAGTCGGCCCGCTTCCCGCATCAGGGCGATCTCCTCACGGGAGCGGATGTTGATCATCGCATCCTGCTCCCTCAGCCCCGGAGGGCGGCCTTGATCCGCCCGGTCACCTCGTCCACCCCGCCGGTGCCGTCCACACGGCGCAGCAGGCTCTCCCCTTCGTAGTAATCCACCAGGGGCGCGGTCTGCTCGCGGTAGACCTCCAGCCGCTTGCGCACCGTCTCGGGACGATCGTCGTCCCGCTGGTAGAGCTCCCCCCCGCATTCGGGACAGGACTCGGGCGGCTCCTCGCCCCCGACGTTCACATCCTGCCCGCACGCCCTGCATAGATAGCGGCCGCTGATCCGCCGGACCAGGACCTCGTCGTCCACATCCAGCAGCACCACGGCCCTCAGGGGTATCTCCCGCACCCGGAGCAGCCCGTCCAGGGCCACGGCCTGGGGGATCGTCCTCGGGAACCCGTCGAGCAGGAACCCGCCGGCCGCGTCGTCCTGGTCGATACGGTCCGCGATGAGATCGATGATGAGCTGGTCCGGGACCAGGTCACCCCGGTCCATGTACTGCTTCGCCTGCGTACCCAGGTCCGTCTCGCGGGCCACATGGTCCCTCAGGATATCCCCCGTGGAGATCTGGGGAACGTCCATATCCTCTTCCAGGCGCTTCGCCTGCGTTCCCTTACCGGCTCCAGGAGGGCCTAGTAAGATGGCGACCATCGTGTCCGTGGCAAGCTTAGAAATGTTATCCACGTCCGACCCGGCCCTTGATCCGACCCGCCTTCGTGAACCCTTCGTAATGCCGCATCATCAAGTGTGATTCCATCTGCTGCAGGGTGTCCAGGGCCACACCCACGATGATGAGCAGCCCCGTGCCGCCGAAGAAATCCACCATGGACATGCTCAGCCCGATGTAGCGGACCAGCATGTAGGGGAGCACCGAGAGAGCGGCCAGTCCGATGGCCCCGGGAAGCGTCACCCGGGCCAGGACCCGCTCCACGTACTCCGCGGTGCGCTTCCCGGGCCGGATGCCCGGGATGAACCCGCCGTACTTCTTCATGTTCTCCGCCAGTTCGACGGGGTTGAACACCACCGCCGTATAGAAGAAGGCGAAGAAGATGATCATGATGCTGTAGAAGAACCAGTAGATCGGGCTGTCGAAGTTGAACCAGGCGGACAGCGTGATGGCCAGGGAGCTGTCGGGGAAGAGGGAGAGCGCCGTCTGCGGGATGAACATCAGGGACTGGGCGAAGATGATGGGGATCACGCCCGCCGTGTTGATCCGCAGCGGGACGTGCGTGCTCTGCCCGCCGTACACCTTCCGCCCCACCACTCTCTTCGCGTACTGCACGGGGATCTTCCGGACGCCCTGGGTGAGCAGGACAGCCGCGGCGGTGACGAGCCACATCAGGATGAAGGTCAGGGCGAGACCGATGAGGGTCTTGTTCCCCGCCGCCACCTGGCGGATCTCGTCGATGAGCGCCTGCGGGAAGATGGCGATGATCCCGATGTAGATGATGAGGCTGATGCCGTTCCCGATCCCCCGGTCCGTGATCTGCTCACCCAGCCACATGATGAAGATCGTGCCCGTGGTGAAGGAGAGGATCGTGAGCATCTGGAACCCGATCCCGGGGCTCGGGACGACCGAGAGGCCGCTGGCGGTCTGCAGGTTCATGAGCCAGACGCTCACACCCCACGACTGCATCACACAGATGGCCACCGTCCCGTACCGGGTGTACTGGGTGATCTTCTTCCGCCCTTCCTCCCCCTCCTTCTGCAGCCGCTGGAAATAGGGCATGGTCGCCCCGAGCAGCTGCAGGATGATGGAGGCGGAGATGTAGGGCATGATGCCCAGCGAGAACACCGTCGCCCGACCCAGCGCGCCCCCCGTGAACATGTCATAGAGGGCGAGGATGGTGCCGGATTGCTGGTTGATGTACTCGCCCAGTGCCACCGGGTCGATGCCGGGCGAGGGGATGTGCCCCCCGATCCGGTAAACGATGATGATCCCCAGCGTGAAGAGGACCCGGTTCTTCAGCTCCGGGATCTTGAATACGTTCTGGAACCTATCGAGCATCTATCAGGCTCGCTTCCCGTCCTGGGCCTCTAGGGGCCTACTCGGAGTCCTTGTCCTCTTCGGTCGCCTCGGCGGCACCTTCGGCCGGAGCCTCCGCCTCTTCGTCCTCCGGCACCTCTGCCGCCTCTTCGGTCCCGGCCCCCTCCGCCTTCTCTCCCTCGGCGGGAGCGGCCTCCTCTGTCGCTGCAGCAGCTTCCTCCACCTCGGCGGCGGCCGGCTCCGGAGGACCATCTGTGCGCTTGAACTTCTTCGGGCCTTCCAGGATGGTCACGCTGCCTCCGGCCTCCTCGATGGCCCGGCGGGCGGATCCGCTGAAAGCATCCGCGGTCACGTTCACCTTGCCCGTGAGCTCCCCCTCGCCGAGGACCTTGACCGGCTTGTCCGCGTGACGGATCAGACCCGCGTCCTTGAGGACCTGCTTGTCCACTTCTCCGCTGTCGACCTTCTCGAGGTCACCCAGGTTGACCACCTGGTAGGGGGTGCGGAAGGGGTTCTTGAACCCGCGCTTCGGCACACGGCGCTGCAGGGGCATCTGCCCCCCTTCGAACCACGGACGGTATGTGTAGCCGGCCCGTGATTTCTGCCCCTTGGTCCCCTTGCCTGCCGTCTTACCCTTGCCGGACCCGGGGCCCCGCCCCACCCGCTTGCGGGAGCCGCGGCTCCCCTCGGCCGGCTCGATCTTATAGCGTGCCATCGTTCTTCTCGTTCCCTTCCTGGATCGGGCCCTCAGGCTTCCTCGACGTGGACCAGATGGGGGATGCTGGCGAGCATGCCCCGGATCGGGGCCGTGTCCTTCAGTTCCACCGTCTGGTGCATCCTGTGCAGTCCCAGGGCCTTCAGGGTCTGCTTCTGCCTCTGGGGACTCCCGATGGGGCTCTTCACCTGCGTGATACGCAGGGTCTTCTTCCCTGAAACAGCCACCCTGGCCGCCTTGCGGGCCTTCTGCTTCTCCTTCTTGGCCTCCGACTTCGACTTCCGGACCGGTCGGGAGGTGCCCCCCTTCGTACCCTTGCCCCTGTCCTCCTCGAGCTCGACCTCGGTCTGGCCCTTCGGCTCTTCCTTCGCCTCTTCGGGCTTCTCCAGCGTGCCCGTGGCCTCACCCTCGCGGGCGACACGGGCCTCGGTGTCCTTCTTCTCGGACTTCTTCTTGGCCGTCGACTTCTTCGACGTTCTCTTCTTGGCAGACGAGGTCTTCTTCTCCTGCTTCTCGTCCTGTTTCTCGTCCGTCTTCTTCTCCGCCATGACTACTCAGCCTTCTTGTCAGCGGCCTTTTCGGCCGTCTCTTCCTCGGAGGCCTCAGCCTCGGCCTTCTCGGCTTCCGGCTCGTCGGTCTCCTCGGTCTTCTCTTCGGTCTTCTCTTCGGTCTTCTCCTCGGTCTTCTCTTCGGCCTTCTCCTCGGCCTTCTCTTCGGCCTTCTCCTCGGCCTTCTCCTCGGTCTTCTCCTCGGCCTTCTCTTCTTCCCGCTCCCCGGCTTCCTCCTTCTTGTCCGTCTTCTTCGCGTCCTTGCGGCGCTTCTCCACCTTCGCGCGGGCCTCGGTCTTCGTCTTCTCGTCCTCGGCCTCGTCCCGCTGGGCGGCTTCCTCGACCTCGGCCAGCTTCTTCGACTCTTCTTTCTCGAGGCGCTTGTTGTAGTCCTCCTCGGACATGCCCAGGACGTCCCAGACCTGAATGCCGCGGCGCTGTGCCACCGCCGCCGGGGACTCCAGCCGCCTCAGACCGTCTGCCGTGGCCTGGACCACGTTGTGCGGGTTGTTGCTCCGCATCGACTTGGTGAGGATGTTGTGGACGCCGGCCGCCTCGAGCACCGCACGGACCGGCCCGCCGGCGATCACACCGGTACCCGGACCCGCGGGCTTGAGGAGTACACGGCCCGCTCCGACGGCGCCGATGATCTGGTGCGGGATGGTCCCGTTCACCAGCGGCACCCGGAAGAGGTTCTTGCGGGCGTCGTCATTGGCTTTCCGGATGGCACTCGCCACCTCGTTGGCCTTCCCCACGCCCACACCTACGATACCCTCACCGTTGCCTGCCGCTACGATGGCACTGAAATGGAACCGGCGGCCACCCTTCACGACCTTGGCCGTGCGGTTGATGTGGATGACCTTGTCTTCCAGTTCCAGACTCTCGGGATTAATCCTGGCCACGCTTCAAACTCCCCTGTGGATCCTGGCTAGAACTTCAGGCCGCCTTCGCGGGCTCCCTCGGCGAGAGCCTTCACGCGACCATGGTAGATGTACCCGCCCCGGTCGAACGCGACCACTTCGATGCCCGCCTCCTGGGCCTTCTCAGCCAGGAACGTGCCGACCTCCTTGGAGGCCTCGACGCTCTTGGTGGAGCCCTTCCTGTCGAGCTCCCGGCTCGAGGCCGCTGCGAGGGTGTATCCCCGGACGTCGTCGATGAGCTGGGCGTAGATGTGCTTGTTGCTCCGGAACACGGCCAGCCGCGGGCGTTCGGCCGTCCCGCGGACCTTCTTGCGGATACGGCCGCGACGCCGGCTGCGCTGTGCTCTCCTGTCGATCTCTGCATGTCCTACGGGCATACTCTGCTTCCCCCTTACATGGCGCCGACGCCGGTCTTGCCGGCCTTGCGCCGCACGTACTCACCGCGGTAACGGATGCCCTTGCCTTTGTACGGTTCCGGCGGCCGGAGCGCCCGGACGTTGGCGGCCACCTGCCCCACCAGGTACTTGTTGATGCCGTGGACGTTGATGCCGCCGTCATCGAGGATCTTGAACTCGATCCCTTCCGGGGCCTTCACCAGGATGGAGTGACTGAAGCCCACGTTCAGGAGCAGGTCCCTTCCCTTGAGTTCGGCGCGGTATCCCACGCCCACCAGTTCCAGTTCCTTCGTGTACCCTTCGGTGACACCGGTGACCAGGTTGGCCACCAGGGTACGGCTCAGACCGTGGAGGCTGCGGTCCCTGGGCTGATCCGTTGGACGCTCGACCCAGAGGCTGCCGTCTTCCTCGCGGACCGTGATCGGCTCGGGGATCTTGTCCGTGAGGTCCCCCTTCGGCCCTGTCACGGAGACGCTCCGCCCTTTGATGTCCACCTTCACCCCGTCCGGGATGGGGATGGGTTCTTTACCTACTCGCGACATGGTTCACTCGCCCCTTCGCCTACCAGACCGTGCAGAGCACTTCGCCGCCCACCTTCTGCCGGCGGGCCTCACGATCGCTCATGACGCCGGAGGAGGTTGAGATGATAGCGATCCCGAGCCCGTTCATGACTCGCGGGACCTCGGTCGAGTTCACGTAGCGCCGGCGGCCGGGCTTGCTCACCCGTTCCAGGCGTTTGAAGACCGGTTCCTCCTCCTCGGTGTACTTCAGGTACACCCGGAGGACCCCCTGCTTGCCGTCGTCGGCCAGCCGGAAGCCCCGGATGTAGAAGTTCTCCTGAAGGATCCGGGCGATCTCCATCTTCACCTTCGACGCCGGGATATCCACGCTCTTGTGACCCGCTCGAACTCCGTTACGGATGCGGGTCAGCATGTCCGCTATCGGGTCGGTCATGCTCATAGTCGTTCCTGACTCCTCGTGCCGGGGCGGCCCGTCGGCCGCTCCCTTGTCGGTGCCTCGTCGTCTACCAGGATGCCTTCCGGACCCCTGGGATCTTGCCCTCGAGGGCAAGTTCCCGGAAACAGATACGGCAGAGCCCGAACTTCCGCATGTACCCCCGGGCCCGGCCGCACCGCCGGCACCGGTTCACCTTCCGGGTACTGAACTTCGGCTTCCTCTTCTGCTTCTCCATCTGTGCTTTTCGTGCCACGGTTGCTCTGGCCTCCCTACTTCCGGAACGGCAGGCCGATGCCGGCGAGGAGCGCATGGGCCTCCTCGTCCGTATCGGCGGTCGTGACGATGGTCACGTCCATGCCGTCGATCCGGGGTACCTTGTCGTAGTCGATCTCAGGGAAGATGATCTGTTCCTTGAGTCCCATGTTGTAGTTGCCGCGACCGTCGAAGGAGTTCGGGTTCACACCCCGGAAGTCCCTGACCCGGGGCAGCGCCACCGAGATCAGACGGTCGAGGAACTCGTACATACGCTTCCGCCGGAGGGTCACGGTGGTCCCCACCGGCACCCCCTCACGGAGCTTGAAGTTGCTCACGGACTTGCGCGCCCGGGTGATCTTCGGCTTCTGTCCGGTGATCAGGGCCAGCTCCTCCACCGCCGTCTCAAGCAGCTTCGGGTCCTGGACCGCCTCACCCACGCCCCGGTTCACCACGATCTTGGCTATCCGCGGGACCCGGAGGTCGTTCGTGTAGCCGAAGCGCTCCTTCAGCTCGTCCATCACCTGCTCTTCGTACCTGTCCTGGAGCCTGGGCTTCTCCATCACGACTCACCCCTGACCATCTCGCCGCTCTTGACGCTCACCCGGACCCGGCGGGTCTTGCCGTCCTGACCCTGTACTTCCTTCGTGCGGGTCCTCACGCCCTCACCGGTGGTGGGGTCGATGACCATCACGTTGGAGGCATGGATGGGCATCTCACGCTCGACGATGCCGCCCTGCGGGTTCTCCTGGGTGGGACGGAGGGCCTTCTTCCTGAAGTTGATGCCTTCGATGATCGCGCGGTTCTGCTTCGGGAAGACCTTGAGCACCTTGCCCGTCTTCCCCTTCTCGTTCCCTGCGATCACGAGGACCTGGTCACCCTTCTTGATATGCATGTCTACAGAACCTCCGGGGCGAGGGAGACGATCTTCATGAAGCGCTTCTCCCGCAGCTCTCGGGCCACGGGGCCGAAGATCCGCGTCCCGATGGGCTCACCGGCCTCGTTGATCAGGACCCCCGCGTTCTCGTCGAAGCGGATGTAGGTGCCGTCCTTGCGGCGCACCTCCTTGCGGGTCCTCACGACCACGGCCCTCTTCACCTCGCCCTTCTTCACGGTACCGCCGGGGATGGCGTCCTTGACGCTGATGACGATGACGTCACCCACCCGGGCGTATCTCCGCCCGGTCCCGCCCAGCACCTTGATGCACTGGATCTCCTTGGCGCCGGTGTTGTCGGCGACCTTGAGCTTGCTCTCTACCTGGATCATGGTTCGTTCCCGTCCGTACCCGGTACGTTACTCGGCCGCCTTCTGAACGATCTCGACAATACGCCACCGCTTGGACTTGCTCTTCGGCCGGGTCTCCATGATCCGGACGATGTCACCCTCACGGCAGGTGTTCTCCTCGTCGTGGGCATACAGCTTCGAGCTCCGCTTGATGGTCTTGCCGTAGAGCGGATGCTGCATCAGCCGGTCCACCGTCACCACGACGGTCTTATCCATCTTGTTGCTCGTCACGCGGCCGGTACGCGTCTTCCGTAGACCCCGCTCGCTCATGCCTTTTCTCCTTCAGCGGCTTCGGCGGTCTCGCCGGCCTCCGGCTGCGCCTGCGCCTTCATCTCGTCTTCGTGTATGATCGTCTTCAGCCGCGCGATATCGCGCCGGACCTGGCGCAGCTCGAGCGGGTTGGAGACCTGCTGCATGACGTGGCCGAAACGCAGGCCCCGGTATTCTTCCTTCAGGTCTTCCAGCCGCGTTCGGCGCTCTTCGGGGGTCATCTCCCGGATCTCGGAAGGCCTCATCTTACAGTTCCTCCCTGGTCACGAAGGAGGTCTTGATCGGCAGCTTGTGGGATG
>JAWOFN010000131.1:0-22113 GCA_046497505.1 bacterium
CGGATGGAGTACAACCCCGCCGATACCACGGAAGTGTTCCGCAAGTACGCACTCATGCGCCAGACGGTCTACCAGGGGAGCGATTCGCTCAAGACCGAGACCCGCACCTGGTACAACACCTCCAACGGTCTGCCCCGGCTCATCAAGGAGCAGGTCCGGCCGTTCGATACCCGGGGGTACAGTGCCACGCCAAGTCAGGTGGACTCCTACTGGCGCAGTCGCCAGATCGAATACGCCTTCGAAAGTCACCAGACCGGGATGAACACGACCGGGACCCACCAGCTGGCCCCTGTGTGGGAGGAGATCGTTCGCGAAGAGACCCACTCGACCGCCAACGGGGATAAGACCGCACCGATTCAGACCACCTGGACCACCTTCAGCCAGTACGGCTCGGCCTACTACCACCCGCACAAGACGTGGCTCTGGACGGGAGCGGATGCCGCGGCGGATACGACCCTGCCCTCGGATCCCCCGACAAACACCTCCGAGAAGGTGGTGGTCAAGGAAGTCACCTCGATGGATGCCTACGGGCATATCCTGGTGGAGAAGGACGGGGAGGGGCGGATCACCAAGTACTACTACGGCGATAACTCCACGAACGTGAGCAACGCCGCCACCGGGCTCGACCACCGCTTTCTGACCGCGGTGCGCCGCCTTGCCGGCTCGAGCGATGACAACAGCAACGATCTGATCACCGAGACCGACTGGGATGAGTTCAGGGGCTACAAGACGAAGGAGACCGACGCCAACGACAGCGACACGCACTACGTCTACGACGACTACTGGCGTCTGACCCACATCAAGAACCACGGTGAGAGCGATACCCTGGAGCGCCGGGCCTACACCTTCTCGCGCGATGAGAGCGGAGACGGGCACTTCGATTCCTCGGAACCCAACCACACGCTTACGGTGAAGTACTTCACCTACAGCGGTTCCACCGACTCGACCCACACCACGGTCTTCACGGACGGCTTCGGACGGAAGATCCAGGAGCATCAGCGCAACGGGTCGAACGATATCATCACGGCTCGAGAATACCACCTTACCGGACAGGTTAGGCGGGAGTTTGTGCCGTATGAGATCTCCAATGCTTCGCACGACTACCACAACCCGGAATCGTATGCCAGTCGAGACAGCACCAAGTTCGAGTACGAGGACGATCCACGCCGGCGGCCCTACCGGACCACCTTCCCGCCGCTGGAAGGTGACAACCGGGGCACGAAGACCATCTCCTACGGGCTCGACAGCATCAACGGACACAACTTCCTCACCCGTACCACCACCGATGAGAACAACGTGGCCCACAAGGACTGGCTGTATGCCGACGGTCAGATCTTCGAGTCGGAGATCGGCGGCAGCTACGATGCCCGGACCTGGATGGATGTACGCGGGTTGCCGGTGATGGTGCTGCCTCCGAGGACGGGTGAATCCACGGGGAGTTCTCTGCGCACTGATATCACCCAGAGTCCGGTGGGTGTAGAGATCGAACGGGGCGAGCCCGACCAGGGCACGACCAAGACGGTCTACGACCGCTCCCTCAAGCCTATCTGGGTCCAGGAAGCTGCCGACGCTTCGGGGGACGACTTTTGGGCTACGACCTACGACAACTTCGGGAGAGAGACCCGCAAGGGGCTGGAGAAGGACCAGAGCAGTTCCTGGTACACACGCCTGCCGTCTGCTCCGACCAGCACCCACGGTGCGGATGCTGACGAGTGGCGGCTGAAGTACACCTACGACTCCGACCCGTTCGGCTCAGGGACCACCTACAGCAAGGGGCGGCTGACCAAGGTCGAGGGCAACTACGATACCGATTCCACCGCCGAGTACTACGAGTGGTACCAGTACGCGCGGGAAGGGTGGATCACCAAGACCCGCACGAGCGTGGCGGGCGGAGTGACCAAGGACACCGTCTACGACTACGACACCGGAGGGCGTCTGCGGAAGGTCACCTACGCCAGCGGGGACAACTACGCCTTCTACCTCTGGTACGACTACGACTCGGCCGGCAGGCTCCACAAGATCTACCACAACACGACCAACTCCAAGCCGGGCACGGCCAGCGCGGAGTACGCCTACAACGCCCGCGGCCAGATCACCCAGGAGAAGCTGGGCGGGACGGTCCAGACGGTGGACTTCACCTACAACACGAGAGGATTCCTGACCAAGATCAACGACCCGGGTTCACTGGGATCGGACCGGTTCGCCATGCAGATCGGCTACGACGACAAGGTAGCGAATGGACCCTCCACGGGATGGTCTGCGGAGGAGAATGGGAACATCTCCCAGATCAAGTGGATCAACCGGAAGTTCGATGACAATCCGCTCTACTACACCTTCGACTACAACAGCCGGGACTTTCTCACCGCAGCGGACAACTCCGACGACAACTACGATGTCACCTACGGGTTCGATGACAACGGCAACCTCTCGAGCCTGGACCGTGGGACCGCCTGGACCTACAACTACGACGGCGATGAGGCGAACACGAATCGAGTAGATGACATCACAAACCTCACTTCCCACGACAACTGGGACTACAACCTCAATGGGCACCAGACCAAGGACACCAATGGCAGCTTCTCAAGCGCCACCTTCTGGTTCCCCGGAGCTGCGTTCCACGACATCACGATGTCGGGCGGTACGCTCGAGATGCGCTACGATAAGAACAACCAGCGCGTGCAGAAGAAGGTGGCGGGCGGTACCACCACCAACTACATGCGGGACATCCGGGGCTTGGTGCTGGCGGTGTTCAACAGCACGACGATCTCCGAGCGGTACGTCTGGGGCCCGCTGGGCATCGTGGCCATCGTGAAGGGCAACAACTCCAGTCCTACCACCTACTACACCATCAAGGACCACCTGGGAGCGGTACGGACGGTCGTGAACACCGGAGGGACTGCAGTAGCCGGCTACGATTACTACCCGTACGGGCTGGATCTGCGGAGTTCGGTAAACGCTGGGGCGAGCTGCCGGTTCCTCTTCGGGAGCAAGGAACTTGACACCGAACTCTCGCTGGATCTGTACTACTTCGAGGCGAGGTTCTACAGCCCGGAGATCGGGCGGTTCGTGAGTCCGGATCCGCTCAGGATAGGATGGAGCCCGTATCCGTTTGCCAACAACAACCCGCTGAGGTGGGTTGATCCGACGGGGCTTGGCCCGCAAGATCCGCCCAGTTCCTACTGGACCGAGGCAGCACTAAGGAGATGGGCCGAAGACAATGTGTCTGGTCCGCCAGACTGGGAACTTCCACCAGAGGCTTCCCCTGATGTAGTTGCCACTCTCGGCTACATGGGCCGGAGAGCTTTCAGGGAAGGCTTGAAGGGAGCCGCCTACGGTGCAGCTGGTGGTGGGATCGGCCTGGGTGTTCCTGGTGCACTTGTGGGTGGGGCGGTGGGATTCGTTGTGGGAGCATTTCTAAGCATCTTTTAGAGTCCAATCGCATCCGGAGCGCTTGGAGAAATCAACGACCCTACGGGAAATGAGGGGAATCAGAATTGTCTAGCCAAGAAGGGGTGAAAGGTGATCTCAGGTGTCCGCATTGTAATGGCGAGAGAATCCTGCCGCTTGTAGGCGAAGAAGAGAATCCAATCAGGCTTTCCTTTCAAGTGGGTACCCAACACCTCATTCCTTCCCGTGGGGTAGCTCTCCATGCTTTCAGATGTGAGACCTGCGGGTACGTCTTGTTCTTTCAAGCGGCCCCGTGAGTTCAATCGCCCAGGATTAGTGGGTGGACTGTGACACAATCATTGGGATCGTAGGTACTGAACGCCCCGGCTGGAGTTGACCCAGGTTCGAGGATAGGCTGGGCCCCTTTCCTTCGGCCGTAGGTATTCCACGGAGCGGGCCCCCACTACCAATCTTACCTACGACGCCGGTCGGGCAAGCTCTCGGCCGGCGTCGTTTCAGCAGCAGGGGGGGGATCCGCCCACAGTCCCCGGTCCGCCTCCCGGGCCTCGGTCTGGAGCCGGCGGAAGAGGTCCACGTACTTCACGTTTGGGGGTACGGTCATGAGCTGGGCGTATCCCCTGCGGAGCAGTTCGGCGTTCACGAAGAGCGTGTCGACGAATACGTAGGCCAGCAGGCGTCCGTAGCGGTCCCGCTTCTCCACGTCGAACTCCAGCCGGACACGCTCCCCCTCCACGAGCCGCCGGTTCTGCTCGCAGGCTTCCTTCCCGTAGGGCTCCACGCCCCGGGTGGGATGGACCGTCTCCGGGGTGTCCATCCCGATGTAGCGGACCGTCTCGACCTCACCTCCCAGCCGCACCTTGATCGTGTCGCCGTCCACCACGTCCACGACCTCCACCGTGCTGCAGGCCGCGAGGAGGGACAGCAGCAGCAGCAGGGAGCGGCGTCCCGATCCGCGCTGCATCACGGGCGGTGCGGACCTGCAGACTGCTGGAGATCCAGGACCGAGCGCACCTTCTCTGCCAGCGCCCAGGAGGAGAAGGGTTTCTGGATGTAGTGGACCCCCTTGTCCAGGATGCCGCGGTGGGCGATGACATCGGCCGTGTAACCCGACATGAAGAGGACCTTGATGTCGGGGTGCAGGGCACGGATATGTTCGGAGAGTTTGCGGCCGTTCATCTGGGGCATCACCACATCGGTGAGCAGGAGGTCGATCGCGCCCTGGTACTCCCTCGCTCGTTCCAGGGCGGCCGGTGCCTCGTTCACGGCCAGGACGGTGTATCCCTTCTTCTGCAGGATCTCCCGGCTCAGGTCGAGTACCGACGCGTTGTCCTCGACGACCAGGATGGTCTCGTCCCCTCCGGGCAGGGGGGCCTCGACCGGGTCGTCCTTCTTCTCCGGGACGGTGCCGGTGAAGCGGGGGAGGTAGATCCTGAAGGTCGTTCCTTCGCCCGGTTCGCTGTAGACGTTGATGAACCCCTCGTTCTGCTTGACGACCCCGAAGACCGTCGCCATCCCCAGCCCGGTGCCTTCCCCCAAGCTCTTCGTAGTGAAGAACGGGTCGAAGATCTGTTCCACTACCTCCGGTTCCATCCCGCTGCCGTCGTCGCTCACCGCGAGCATCACGTACTCACCCGGCAGGAAGCCCGGATGTTCCCGGGCATAGTCTTCATCGATGGTGACGTTCTCGGTCCCGATGGTGACCTTTCCCACGCCCGCGATGGCGTCCCGGGCATTGACCAGGAGGTTGGCGAGCATCTGATCGATCTGTGCCGGGTCGAGCTTGACCTGCCAGAGGTCCTCGTCCGGCATCCAGGCGAGCTCGATGTCCTCGCCGATGAGGCGGCGGAGCATCTTCAGCATGCCCTCTACCGTGTCGTTCAGATCGAGGACCTGGGGCCGGATCGTCTGCTTCCTCGCGAAGGCCAGGAGCTGCCCGGTCAGGGCCATGGACCGTTCGGTGGCGTTCCGGATCTCGTCCAGCCGCCGATGCAGCGGATCGTGTTCGCCCACCTCTCCCGCCAGGGCCATCTCCACATGCCCCAGGATCACCGAGAGCATGTTGTTGAAGTCGTGGGCCACCCCGCCGGCCAGCCGGCCCACCGATTCCATCCTCTGGACCTGGAGGAGCTGCTGCTGCAGACGCTTCCGCTCCTCCTCGGCCCGCCTGCGATCGGTGACCTCGGTGACGAAGCCCTCGATGAGGAACCCGCCCGAAGGGACCTGCCCCGTGATGCGGGCGCTCATCTCGAGCCAGATGCACTCTCCGTCCGCCCTGCGGGCCTCGTACTCGAACCGGCTCACGTGTCCCTCGGTCTCCAGCCGCTGCAGGAACTCCGCGCGCCGCTCCGGGTCGGTGTAGAGCTGCCGGGCCACGTCGGTGAAGTGCTCGCGGGCCTCCTCTGCCGAATCCACCCCCAGGATCCGCGCCATCGCCGGGTTCACCGTGTGGACACGGCCCGTGGAGTCGGTCACGAAGATGCCCACAGGGGCCTTCTCGAAGATCTCGCGATAGCGCCGTTCGCTCTCGGTGAGGGCCCTGGCGGCCTCCTGTTCTCCGCTCACATCCCGGATCACCCCGATGAACCCGATGACCTCGCCCTGCTCGTCTGTGAGGTAGAACGTGCTGGTCTCACCGGGGAAGACCCGACCGGACCTGGTTCGGTAATCGATCGTGTAGAGGAACCCGGGCCTGCCGATGTTCTCCCGGAGCTTCGCACCCATCTCCCGGAAGACCTCCTCGTCGTCATAGAGGTCGGCCGTAGGTCTCCCTCGGATCTCCTCGAGCTCGTATCCGAAGAGCTCGGTGAAGGCGGTGTTGCAGTCGATGATCCTCCGGTCGGTGTCGGTCACCAGGATGGCGTCGCGTATGCTGTGGAAGAGAGCACGGTACCGGCTCTCGCTCTCCTGCAGACTCCGCTCGGCCTGATAGAGTTCCCGGTAGTATAGCTTCCCCCGCCGCTGCCATACCGCCCACAGGACGGTCCCCACCCCGATCAGCATGACCGCGACCATGAGCACCACGTTCCACAGGCGATCCCTCAGCGGGGCGTAGATCTCCCGGGTGTCCATGCGGGTCACGAGGTGCCACGGCGAGTCGGGAATGCTCCGGACCGCCGCGGCGACCCTCACCCCGCGGTAGTCCGTACCCGTCACGATCCCCTCGGCCCCCCGGACCGCCATGGCGGCGGGGAGCTCGCTGCGCTCCAGGGGGATCCTCCGCTGGAGGGCCGCGTCGGAATCGAAACGCAGGTCGTTGAGGAAGAGCACGTCCTCCCCCTCGCGGCGGACCAGGAGTGTCTCGCCGGTCTCGGTGAAGTTCCGCCACCGGTGGAGCATGGGGTAGAGGTGGATGCCGGGGTCGAGGCGGAGGGAGATCATTCCCGGTCCCCCCGGGTCGCTGCCGGGCACCTGGACCGGCGCCAGGATGGCGAGGTAGGGTCGGACCGTTCCCTCCTCCCGGTAGAGATCCAGGAAGTGGGTCTCCGTCCTGTGCGCGGGGTCGCGGACCGCAGCACGCAGGATCCTCCCCGGCGGAGACGAGGTGTCGGGCACGGCGATGAGTTCGTCCCCCTCCTCCGACCAGAGGCTGATGCGGTCGTACCGGAAGACCTCCTGCACCCGCTGCATCCACCGCATGATCCGGCCGCGTACGGCCGGGTCTTCCGGTCGTGCGGCCAGGAGTCCCAGCGTCTCGGCGAACAGCTCGTTCCTGAAGAACACCTCCGCGTCCCCCAGCCGCTCCCGCCGCCACTCACCGATCTCAACGGCCTTGACGTACGCCATCCCGGCCAGCTGGTTCTCGGCGATGGTCCGGTAGTCCCGCTCCTGGATCCGGAAGCTGATGAGGGCGATGGAGATGATCCCTGCCGCGATGAGGCCGAACACCAGGATCAACAGGGGGGGGATCCGCACCCCGCCGCCCTCCTCCCCTTCGGTCCCCACCACGAGTCGTTCACCGGTCCATGTCAGGATCCCGCCTCCGAGGAGGAGGAACCCGAGGACCGTGGGCAAGGGGGGCGGGATGATGCCTGAGTCGTAGAGCAGGGAGCCTCCCAGGAGGTAGGCGAGGAGGAGGACGGCACCCATCCCCACCAGGACCGAAGCTGTGAGCGAGGCGGCCCGCAGGGTCCGGACCCTGCGCTGCCGGGAGAGGAGCAGCAGCAGGAGGGCGGTCCCTGCGAGCAGGAACCCGAAGGCTGTGAGGGGGGACATATGATCGATCGGGACCCCTCCGAGCGGCCCGGGGGGCGTGAGCCCGGGATGCTCCAGGTCGAGTTCGATGCCGAGCAGTGAGAGTACCAGCAGCGCGAGGGCGAGGCCGGCGGCTGCGCTGAGCAGAACGGCCCAGCCTCTCTGTGTCCGATCGGAGGGAGACGCACGCGAGAGGAGCAGGGCGGTCGTTCCGAGCAGGAGGAACAGGAAGGCCGTGCTCGGGGCCATGGGGACCCTGACGCGCACGAGGGTGGTGAGCCACTCCAGTCCCGCATACCACCCGGTGAGGACCGTCAGGCCCAGGAGGGCGGCCAGCAGGGCCGCCAGTTCCGGCCCTCGGAGGATGAGTCGGGCCTTCCTCTTCCTGCCCGGATCCATCGCTTGCCTCCGCTGAGGACACGCTTCAAGGTGTGAAGGTGTGTATTGAGGGGACGCGGCTTCCGCCCCGCGGGTCCTTCCAACCCCGCATCCTCCGGGCTCGGATCGACGGGGATCCTGCTTCGCACGTGACAAAACCTGTTATGTTCATCCTAAGGGACAAGAGCTCAAAACGTCCAAGCAACTCCGTGGGGGTCTCGGGGATCAGGGCAGCACGATCCGGAAGGTGCTCCCCTCGCCGGGGACACTCTCCATCTCCACGTGGCCGCCGTTGAGACTCACCAGCCAGCGGGTGATGGCCAGGCCGAGGCCGGCGCCGGGGTGCTGGTGCTGGTCGGTCTCGACCCGGTGGAAGCGCTCGAAGACCCGCTCCTGGTCGGCGGCCGGGATCCCCGGACCGTCGTCGGCGACCTCGATGACCGCATGTCCCCGCCGGTCACGGGAGGTACGGACCGCGATCCGGGTTCCCTCGGGGGTGTGCCGGATGGCGTTGTCCACCAGGTTGATGAGGGCGTGGCGCAGACCGTCCCGGTCCACCCGGACCTGCAGCGGTCCCTCCGCGAGGCTCTCGGTCTCCAGGACCTGGTCCTTCTCCTCGGCCAGCACGGCCAGGGATCCGGTAACCTCGGAGGCGAGTGTGGAGAGGTCGAGTTCCTCGGTCTTCTGCACCATCTCGCCCGACTCGGCCCGGGCCAGGGCCAGGAGGTTGCTCACCAGACCCCGGAGCCGGTCCGCCTCCTCGAGCATGCTGCCGATGGTCTCCCGGTGCTCTTCGACCCCGCCCCTCTCCTGGAGACGGACCTCCCCGGTGGAGCGGAGGGCGGTGAGGGGGGTCCGGAGGGCGTGGGAGACATCGGTGTTGAACCGGCGGAGCTGCTGGAAGGAGCCCTCCAGGCGTTCCAGTACCTCGTTGAAGACGGTGGCCAGGCGGCCGAACTCGTCCTCGGGGTTCCGCACCGGGAGGCGGTCGGAGAGGTTCCGTGCGGTGATGGCCTCGGCGGCGCCGGCCATCTCGTCCACCGGTTTGAGGACCCGCCCGGCCAGGAAGTAGCCGCCTCCCAGGGCCAGCAGGAGACCGACGATGAGACCTCCGACCATGAACGCCTCCAGGCTCCGGAGCGTGCCCATGGCGGCCTCGACGTCCTCCGCCACGGTCACCGTGTAGGAACTCCTGGTGCGGTTGTGGATGTCGGTAAGGGCGTGGACCCGGAACCTGCGGCCCTCCCCGGAGGTCCAGACCCACGAGGAGTCCGCCGAGGCAGGGCCGAGGGCCTCGTCCAGTCCTACATGCCTCCAGTCCCGTGAGGTGAAGAACTCCTCACCGTCCTGATGGATCTGGAAGAGGGGGAGGATCCTGCTCTCCTCCACATCGTCGATGTCCCGCTTGATGGAACTGCTCCGCCGGCTGCCCTGGATGATGTTGACCAGGCCGGCGGCCTGGTCGGCCAGCCGCTCGTCCAGACGGTGGTCCAGGTTGAGTCGGACCAGGGCGTAGGTACCCAGGGCGAAGACCAGGAGGATGCCCGCCACCGTGCCCGCGAACCACAGGGTCAGGAAGGTCCGGATGCTCCCTGGCCGCCGGCTCATCCTCCCTCCTCCCTGAGTACGTATCCCACGCCCCGCACGGTCTGGATCATCGGTTCCCCGAAGGGACGGTCCACCTTCTTGCGGAGTCGGGCGATATGCACGTCGATGACGTTGTCGATGGGGGTGAGGCGGTCCGGCTCCTCCCAGATGTCCCGTGCCAGCATCTCCCGGCTGACCGTGTGCCCCGCGTTCCGGAGCAGGTACTCCAGCAGTTCGAACTCCCGTTCGGTGAGATCGATCTCCTCCTCTCCCCTGCTCACCCGCCGTGTGAGCAGGTCCATCTCCAGGTCGCCCAGCTTCAGGCGAAGGACCTGGTCGGTGCGTCCCCTTCGGAGGAGGGCACGGATCCGGGCCAGCAGTTCGGGGAAGGCGAAGGGTTTGACCAGGTAATCGTCCGCACCCAGGTCGAGACCCTCGACCCGGTCGGAGATGCTGTCCCGGGCCGTGAGGATGAGCACCGGGACCTCCCGGTCCTTCTCGCGCAGGGTCCGCAGGATCTCCAGCCCGTCACGCCCCGGGAGCATGAGGTCGAGGAGCACCACGTCGAAGCTCCGGGAACTCGCCAGGTAGAAGCCCTCCTCGCCGGTGGAGGCATGGACCACCTCGTAGCCCTCGGTCTGGAGGCCGCTGGTGAGGGCCTCGGCCACCTTCTGCTCATCTTCCACAACGAGGATCTTCACGCCGGTCCCGCTCCTGGAGAGTTCCCCTGACCCGACTCCGTTCTTTCCCTACCTTATGGAGTCCCCCTCCCGGGCCGCAATCAAAGCCGCATGACAAACCCGTAAGGTCCCCGCGTCCCCTCTTACAGCGATTTCAGGCAGATGTAAGTGGATTGGGCCTGCCGCACCGCCCAACCTGAGACCGTACGACGGGTGCACGGAGAAGGAGTGAGAATCATGCGAAAGGTACTTCTGGCCGCCGTTCTGCTCATCGGGTCGGGGACGCCCGCCGGGGCCTTCCAGGCGGGAGAACCGGATGCGTCCGGGGAGGGGAACCAGCGCCTGCATGTGTTCCTGGACGTCCAGGCGCGCGGTCTCGACCGGGACTACATCCGGACCGAGCTGGACTGGGTGGATTGGGTGCGGGACCGGCGGGACGCGGATGTCCACATACTCATCACCACCCAGAGTGCCGGCAGCGGGGGGCGGGCCTATACCTTCGATTTCATGGGACGCGGCCGGTTCGAGAGCCTCGAGGACACCCTCACCTACACCTCATCCCAGACCGATACCCAGGACGAGGTCCGGCAGGAGATCGCCCGGGTGCTCCGGATGGGTCTGGTCCCCTACCTGATGCGGACCCCGATGGCAGGCCGCATCGACCTGGACCTCGAGATGAGAGCGACCGAGGAGGAGGCGATCACCCCCCAGGAGGACCCCTGGGACTACTGGATCTTCCGGGCCCGGCTCAGCGGGGATATCGAGGAGGAGGCCTCCTCGAGCGAACGATCGGTGGATGGTTCCTTCTCGGCCCGGCGCATCACCAGGGACTGGAAGAGCGAGTTCGAGGTCCAGGGGGACTACGGGGAGGACCGTCGCGAACTGAGCGGCGGCGAGGTGATCACCAACTTCACCCACGACCTGGAGTTCGATGGGCTCATCGTCAAGAGCCTGGGCCCCCACTTCTCTGCCGGTGTGCGCTGGAAGGTGAGTTCGGATACCCGAACCAACCAGCGGCTGAACATACGGGGTGCTCCCGCCCTGGAGTGGAGCCTCTATCCCTACAGCGAGTTCACGCGGCGGCAGATCACCTTCCAGTACACGATAGGTTCCGACTACTTCGATTACTACGAGGAGACCATCTTCGGGCATACCGGGGAGCGGCAGATGGAGCAGGCCCTCGAGATCTCCCTGGACTTCACCCAGCCGTGGGGGACGGCCCGGACCTCGCTGGAGGCCTCCCACTACTTCTCCGACCTCAACAAGTACCGTCTGACCCTCTTCAGCAGCTGGGACATCCGGCTCCTCCGGGGCTTCTCCCTGAACCTCTTCGGCCGGGGATCCCGGATCCACGACCAGCTCTACATCCCCAGCCGTGAGGCCAGCGACGAGGAAGTGCTGCTGCGGATCCGGAGACTCCAGACCAACTACGATTTCGAGTTCCGGGTCGGGCTGAGCTTCACGTTCGGGTCGATCTTCAACCCCATCGTGAACCCGCGCCTGGACCAGGGCGGAGGGAGGCACTTCCGGTAGCGGCCCCGCCCCGCGCGGCCCCGGGACACCTCACGAGACCCCGCGTGCCCCGGGAGGACTCAGCCCGGACCCGAGATGCCGCTGAGCGGCGTATCGGGCCGCACGGTACGCAGGAGGGGGCTCTCGGGAGTCGGACCTTCCCGGACGGTCAGGTCGGCGGGGGCGTCCAGCAGGAGCCAGAGGCGGCCCTCCCCGTCCTCATGGACCATCTTCGGACCGGGGTGGATGTAGCGCCCCTCGGCGTCCACCTCCCGGTAGCCGAAGTATCCCTCCAGGTCCCCCGACTCACTCAGGACGAGTCCCTCCTCCTTCACCCCGTCCTGATAGGAGAAAGCGAGGTCCAGCCGATAGACCCGGTCAGGAGCCAGTACCACCCGGGCCCCCCGGATGATGAGATCGTGGGTGTAGCCCCGGTTGGGTGGGAGTCCCTCGTAGTGGCGGATGTCCGCCTCCTCGAAGGAACCGTCGGCGAGGGCTCCCAGGGCGGTGAGGATCGCGGCGGCGTTCAATCCCCGCAGCCGCTGCTTATCGGGATCGCCGGGCAGCACGCCGCTCTCGATGAGCACCGTGCTGGTGCCCCAGCGCTGCATCAGGTCCCCGAAGGCCCGTTCGTTGAAGGCGTCGCTGTAGCGGGCCACCCTTCCCGGAACCTCCTCCTGCAGGACCCCCGCGATGACCGCCGCGACCTTCCGGGCCCGGCTCCGGACCTCATCGTAGGAGCGTGACTGGTCGTACGCCGGAGCCAGGAGGGCGAAGGCGGCCCGTCGGCCCCCCGGTCCGGCGAGCGTGTGGGGGTTCTGGTCGTGGAGGTTGAAGCCGAAATCGGGTTCCAGGCGGTCCCGAAGGGCCTTGAGGATACGACCTTCCGGGGTGGCCAGTTGCCGCGCGTCCCGGTTGATGTCCACCGCCAGGGCGTTGCGCCGCTGGAAACGCTGCGCGCCGTCCGGGTTGAGCATGGGGACCATCACCACGGTGAGGGAGGCGGCGAGACGGTCCCGGAGGGGGTCGGGCCCCCCCCCGGCCATCCAGTGCATGATGTCCGCCAGCGCCATGGTCGCCGTGGACTCGTCGCCGTGCATCTGCGACCAGAGCAGGACACGGACCGGTCCCCGTCCGAAGGTGATCGAGCGGATGGGCCGTCCCTGGACCGATACTCCCGGCTCGGTCACCCGGAGCGCGTCGGAAGCCAGGGGACCCTCGAGGGCTTCCCACAGTTCGCGGTGTGTGAGATCGCGCCTTCGGAGGACCTCTGCCCGGTGGGTCGATGCCCGCCCCAGTGCCCGGGCGAAGGCCGCCCGGTGGGAGGGAAGGACCGAGGGGGTCGAGGGCCCGGTCTCCGGAGCCGACCCGGCACAGCCGGTGCCGAGGAGGAGGGCGGTGAGGGTACAGAGGAGAGCGGGAGAGGGGAGGGAGCGGGGGGTGCCACGCCGGGTTCGCTTCACCATGGGATCCATACACTCCGTGGACTGCAGGGTGTGAGGGCCTGGGCCCGTGCCGCGGACCTCACCAGCCTACCCTCCGCCGGGGTACCCACGCCAGGGGCTGTCCATCAGCGTTGCGGCACCGGACGCAGGGGGATAATGTAGGAGTCCCGTAGTCCGAACCCCGGCAGGCAAGGTCCGCCGATACATGGAAGACCCGCACCCCATCGTCCCCCCCTCCGAGGATGCGGCCTCCAACGGGCCGCTCGGTCCGGAGGCGGAGGAGATCCTGCAGCTCCTCCTGGAGCACTCGACCGACGCCATCTACATCCTGCAGGAGGGGAAGTTCCCGGTCATCAACCGCAAGTTCCAGGAGCTCTTCAAGGTGGGGCCCGAGGAGGTGGACGCCCCGGACTTCAGCTTCCTCGACCTGGTCGCCCCCTCGAGCCTCCCGCTCATCCGTGAGCGCGCCCGGCGGATCGAGACCGGAGAAGAGGTCCCGGGACGCTACGAGTTCACCGCGGTCACCAGCGAGGGGGAGGAGGTCCACGTCGAGGCGAGCACGACCCGTATCGACTACCTCGGAGCCCCCGCCACGCTGGGGATCGTCAGGGACATCACGGTCCGCAAGGAAGCGGAACAGCGCCTGCGCCAGTCGGACGAGCGCCTGCGTGCGGTCATCACCAGCATCCCCCTGGTACTCTGGGCGGTGGACACCGAGGGTGTCTTCACCCTCTCGGAGGGGCAGGGCCTGGAGATCCTGGGCCTGGAACCCGGCGAGGTGGTGGGCAGGTCGGCCTACGAGGTATACGGGGACCATCCCATCATCGAGAGCAGCATCCGGAAGGCCCTGGGCGGTGAGTCCCGCATCTTCACCGTGGAGATCGGCGGCACCCTGTTCGAGACCTACGTCTCCCCCCTCAAGAGTGAGGCGGGGGGGATCATCGGGGCCATCGGGGTGAGCGCGGACATCTCGGAGAACGCGAAGCTGGAGGCCCAGCTCCGTCAGGCGCAGAAGATGGAGGCCATCGGGCGGCTCGCCGGGGGGATCGCCCACGACTTCAACAACATCCTCACCGTCATCTCCGGGAACGTCGAACTCAGTCTCCTGGCCGCCCGGGGGGACCGCAGGCTGGAAGAACGCCTTCAGACGGTCCAGAAGGCCTCCCGGCATGCCCAGGAACTCACGAGCCGCCTGCTGGCCTTCAGCAGGAAGCAGGTGAGCGAACCCCAGGTACTGGACCTCAACCGGGTACTGCACGGTCTGGGATCGCTGCTGGCCCGTCTCATCGGTGAGGACATCCGCCTGGAGACGCGGTTCGAGCCCGACCTGCCTCCAATCCACATGGACCCCTCCCAGATCGAACAGATCCTGGTGAACCTGGTCGTGAACTCCCGGGACGCCATGCCCCGGGGGGGTGAGCTCAGCATCGAGACCCGCAGCCTCGAACTGGGCGAGGAGTATCACCGCACCCATCCCTACGTGGAACCGGGCAGGTACGTGGAGCTGGCGGTCAGGGACACGGGGACGGGCATGTCGGAGGAGATCAAGTCTCAGATCTTCGAACCTTTCTTCACCACGAAGGGCGGGGGGAGCGGCCTGGGCCTCTCCACCGTCTACGGGATCGTGAAGCAGAGCGGCAGTTCCATCGAGGTGGAATCGGAGGTCGGGGAGGGCACGACCTTCCGGATCCTCGTCCCCGTCACCGACCTGGAGGACTCACCCCCCGCCGGCAGACCGGATCGGACCGACCGCCTGCCCCTGGGCAGGGAGACGGTCGTCGTGGTGGAGGACGAGGAGGCGGTCCGGGAACTCACCGCCGAGATCCTCTCCGATCTGGGCTATCGCGTACATGATTTCCAGGGGTCGGATGAGGCCCGGGCCTTCTTCGACTCCCTGGAGAGCCCCCCCGACCTGCTCCTCACCGACGTGGTGATGCCGGGGACCAGCGGCCCCGACCTGGCCCGGGGACTGAAGGAGGGGCTGCCCGGACTGAAGGTCCTCTACATGAGCGGCTACACCGATGACGCCATCGCCCGCCATGGGGTCCTGGAGGAGGGGGTGGACCTCCTCACCAAGCCCTTCACCTCGGGGCAGCTGGCGTGGAAGGTCCGGGAGGTGCTGGACCGGGCGTAGCCCCCCTCCCGGGGTCCGACAGGAGGAGGAGCAGGACCCGCGGCTTCATGGACCCCCGGTCGGGCCCACCAGGGAGAAGGCCCCCGACATGCTGCGCTGCTCCGCCGCCGCGGCGGGAGCCAGGGGGATGTCGAAGTGGGCGGCGAAGAAGGACTCCAGTGCTCCGGCGACCGCCTGGCTGAAGGCGGCCCGGTTCGCCTCGCTGTCCCTCACCCCGCGGTAGTTGCACTCGATCTGCAGCCCGCTGATGTAGGTGTTCCCGGTCCGGGAGCCGTGCACCCGCGTGTTGTATCCCCCGGAGAAGTAGGGATCGGAACCGGGTGAGGGCTGGAGGCTGCTGGGTACGGCGGGGTAGCCGAGGGTCTCGATGAGCGTACCGAAGCTGGCGTCCCCCCTGATGATGGAGGCGAAGGTGGAATCGCTCACGTTCGTCAGGGTCCGCATGCTGCTCTTGATGATGTAGGCGGAGTCGTTCAGGGCGGAGTCGTCTTGGGCGAGGTCGGAGGAGGAGAGGAGGTAGCCCAATTCCAGGCGCGGGATCTCGTGCCCGTGACCGTGGAGGTCGATGTAGAGTCCCTGGCCGAAGTCCTCCTCCACCCGCTGTTTGGCCGCGTTGATGAAGGTGTGCCACTCGTTCCAGGCCGTCGCGGCCCGGGGGTCCCCCAGCGCCCCTTCGGCGAGGTTCCGGTTGGCATCCAGCTTCGTCCGGGCGAGACGGCAGATGACGATGTAGGGGATGCCGCCGATTTGGGTCTGGAAGGTATCCCGGAGCTGCCGGGCCAGTTCCTGGGTCCGGGAGTCCGGCACCGTGACGATCCCAGCACCGCTCCGGTCGGGGATCTCAGGGGGTTGGAGATACCCCCCGTGAGGGGCGGTGATGATCAGGGGCAGGTCGCCCGGCAGGTACTCGATGTACTCGTAGGTGCCGTAGTAGGTCTCTCCGGCCACGTATTCAGGCGCGGGTGCCTCCTCATCCGGCCCTCCCCCGGTGGAGGAAGCGCAGGCCGATACCAGGGTGAGGAGCAGCAGGGGGAGAAGGCGTCGGCAGCGGGTTCGGATGCGGTCCATGGACCGTTCCTCTCAGACCAGCGGGGAGCAGGATGCCGGATGTCACTCTATCAGCCGGACATCAGGAACGGAAGGGGAGTCGGGTCAGGTCCAGGTTCCCCCCGCTCAGGATGATCCCGATCCGGGCCCCCTCGGCGGGGACCTTCTCGTAGAGGGCCGCCGCCACCGGCACGGCCGAGGAGGGTTCGATGATGATCTTCATCCGCTCCCAGACGGTCCGCATGGCGGAGACGATCTCCTCCTCGGAGACCAGCACGATGTCATGTACGTGGTGCCGGATGATGTCGAAGGTCTTCGCGCTCAGGCTCGTGCGCAGGCCGTCGGCGAGGGTGTCGGAGGAGTCGTTGCGGACCATCTCCCCGGAGCGGAACCCCCGGTAGGCGTCGTCCGCCTCACGGGGCTCGCAGGCGATGACGCGGGTGGGCAGCCCCAGGTGATGGACGGTCAGGGCCGCGCCCGAGACCAGGCCGCCCCCTCCGACCGGGGCCAGCAGCAGGTCCAGGGGGCCCGCCTGGTCGAGGAGTTCCAGGGAAGCGGTGGCCTGGCCGGCGATGATCCGGTAGTCGTCGAAGGGATGGATGAGGGTCGCCCCCGTCTCCTCGATGATGCGGGCCGCGGTCTCCTCCCGGCTGGTGAGGGTGGGTTCGCACTCGGTGATCCGGCCCCCGTACCCCTCCACCGCCGCCTTCTTCACCGGCGGGGCGCTGGAGGGCATCACGATGTAGGCGGGGATGCCCCGGATCCCGGCTGCGTAGGCCAGGGCCGCCGCGTGGTTGCCCGAGGAGTGGGTGACCACCCCCTTCGAAGCGGTCTCCTCATCCAGGCCGAACACCGCGTTGCTCGCTCCCCGGGCCTTGAAGGCCCCCACCTTCTGGAGGTTCTCGCACTTGAAGAAGAGGGAGCCCCCGCTCATCCGGTCGAGGGTGGCGGAGGTGAACACCGGGGTGCGGTGGATGTAGGGCCGGATCCGCTCGTGTGCGGTCCGGATGGTCTGCATGTCGGGGGGCCGCATGACGCTCCTCTCACTCTTCGACTTCTCCAGGGAACGTCCCATATGATAGCCTCTGTGTGGATGCCGGACCGAGCGCCCTTTTCCCATTCCTTCCGACCCTTCGCCTGGAGGCCGCCGATGATGGTCACCTCCCGCCCCCGCCGGAGCTCTCTGTCTCTGCTCCTGCTCCTGGTCCTGCTGCTGGCCGCCTGCGGTTCCGAGCCGCAGCCGGCTCTGCACTACGGCACCGCCGCGGAGGCGGGCCTGGAGCCGGGACGGCTGGCCGAGGCCCGGGCCCTCTTCCACACCGCGGTGGCCGACGACCAGGTCCGCGGTGCGGTGCTGCTGGTGGCCCGGCACGGTGTGATCGCCCTCCACGAGGCCATGGGATGGCGGGACGTGGATCGGGGGCTCCCCATGGAGCGGGACACCCTCTTCCGGATGGCCTCCAACACCAAGCCGGTGGTGGCCACCGCGGTCCTCATGCTGGCGGAGGAGGGACGCATCGCACTCTCCGACCCGGTGGGGGACTACCTGTCCGCCTTCGCCCGCGGCCCCTCCTCGACCATCCGCATCGAGCACCTGCTCTCGCACACGGCCGGGTTCCGCATCGACAGCCTCTTCCTGCAGCCGCTCCTGGAACCCGGGCCCGACCACCCGGACCGGCCGAACCTCCGGGAGGAGGCGGACCGCTTCGCGTCGGTGGGCCCGGAGGTGGAACCGGGTACCTCGTATGCCTACAGCAACCCGGGCTACAACACCCTGGGTGCCCTGGTGGAGGCAGCGGGGGGGATGATGCTGGAGGACTTCCTCCGGGTGCACATCTACGAGCCGCTCGGGATGCACGATTCCGGCAACCATGAGTCACGGGCGGACCACAGCCGCATGTCCGTGGTCTACCGGATGCGTGACGGGAGGTGGCGGGAGGGGTGGTCTCCGGGGGATGACCCCGACGTCCCCTTCGTGCGGGCCAGCGGGGGGATGATCTCCACCGCCGGGGACTACGCCCGGTTCCTCCAGATGTGGCTGGACGGGGGGACCCTGGGGGATACGCGGATCCTGAGCGAGGAGAGTGTCCGCCTCGCCGCCCGGCCGTACACCGAACGGGTCTACTCGGAGGAGGAGCGGGCCGAGCGGGAGAGCTATTACGGGTTCGGGTGGAACGTGGGTGCCGACGGGGTGTTCAGCCACGGCGGATCGGACGGTACCTATGCGTGGGTGGACCCCTCGCGGGACCTCTTCGGGATCGTCTTCACCCAGAGTCCGGGTGGGGAGAACCCCCGCCGGGTCTTCCGGGAGAGGATCGCTTCGGCAGCGGACGCAGCCGACGGGAGGTAGAGGCGCCGGCTCACCTCCGGCCCGTCCGGCCTTCCCTACCGGTCCGGCCCCCCCTCTTCAGGGTCGGCGAAATGCTGCTCGTACCAGCCGAGGATCCGGTCCCAGTAGTCCAGGTACTGCTCGGGGGTGTTGGGGGGGCTGTGGGCCCCCTGGGTGTAGCGGACCCAGACGACCTCCTTACCCAGACGCCGCATGGCGTAGTACATCTCCATCGACTGGCGGGCGGGGACGTTGGGGTCCAGATCGCCGGTGATGAGCATCAGGGGGGTCTCGATCCGGTCGGCGGACATGATGGCCGAGTGGTCCAGGTAGCGCTCCGGGTACTCCCAGAGGGAGCCGCCGATACGGTCCTGCCCCCACTCGGGGGCCTGGATGTTCCGGATCCCCAGGCGCGGGCTGTCCGGATAGAAGCTCACCATGTTCACCTTGCCGGAGATGTTGATGGCCGCGGCGAAGCGGGGGGTCTGGGTGATGAGCAGGGCGGTGGCGTACCCGCCGTAACTCCCTCCCTGTACCCCCATCTTCCCGGGGTCCACCAGACCGCGCTCGATGAGCATGTTCACGCCGGTGGTCACTCCTTTCACCCACGCCTCCCCGGGGTATCCCACCTCGAGGTCGACGCTGGGACGGAACCCGAAGTACCCGGCGTTCGCGAACATGTTCATGTTCGTGTTGAAACCGTTGTCGAAGAAGGTCTCGTAGATCTCGCACACCAGCGGGTAGCGTTCTCCCTCCTCGTAGCCCACCGGGTAGTAGAGGATCCCGTACAGCTCCTCGCCGTCGACGTCCAGCCAGCTCACCAGCTCGCTCCGGGTGAGGGTCCGGTCGGCGATCCACGGGTTCATCCGGGTGAGGCGTGTCCGGCGGCTGAGGTCGGCCGGTGCCCGGTAGAGGTCCTCGGGATGGTCGCCGTCGCTGTACTCGAAGTAGAAGG
This sequence comes from bacterium, assembly GCA_046497505.1. Taxonomy (GTDB): domain Bacteria; phylum Blakebacterota; class Blakebacteria; order Blakebacterales; family JAWOFN01; genus JAWOFN01. The sequence goes on from JAWOFN010000131.1 coordinate 19,667, forward strand.
TCTCACCGTCCTCGGTGAGACGCACCGACCGGAAGAGCCCGGTCTCCTTCACCAGCTCCTCCATCTCCTGCCGCCGGAGGTCATACCGGACGATGCCCCGCTCCCAGCGGGTCCGCGAGGACCAGCTCAGGTAGAGCCAGCGCCCGTCCGGGCTCCAGTCCATCAGCCGGGTCCGCGGGGCGTCCTCGTCCTCGTCGTCAGGAAGATCCCGGACCTTCCGGACCTCTCCGCCGTCTGAAGGCACCAGCCACCAGGCGTCACCGCCCGTCAGCAGGAGCTGGGTCCCGTCCGGGCTGAAGCGGGCGGGAGAGAAGCGCACCCTGCTGGTGTCGGACTCCTCACCGTAGGGACGTCCCCCGCTGGTGAGGTCGAGGGGGCCCTCGCCCCCCGCATCCGGTACGGAGAGGAACACCTCCCCCTCCTCCTCCCATGCATAGCGTGTGCCGTCATCGTCCCAGGTGAGGTCGGGCCGGGTCTTCTCCCGCTTCCGCAGGACGGTCACCGTCGGTTCGGGCCCGGATCGCAGGTCCATGGCCTTCACCTCGTACTCGGTCCCTCCCCGGCGGGCGTACACGGTCTCGATGGGGGCGGCGTGCTCCCAGATGAACCATCGGCCGTCCTCGCTCAGGTCGAGGCGTCGGTAGCTGCCTTCGGGGAGGAGGGCCTCGACGGCCCCGGAGCCCAGATCCACCCGGGTGGGGACCGTCAGGCTCCCCAGGTTGCGCATGGCGTCCCAGTGGAGGAAGTCCTCACTGGAATCGTGCACCACCACCGGGGCCTCGGTGATGGAGTCGAAGAAGAGAGAGGCATGCTCCTCCCAGTCCTCTCCCCGCTGCTCGATGAGGAGGGCGGATCGGTCCGGGTACCACTGGAGGGTCGAGCGCGATGCGATGGGGCCGCCCCCGCGGATCGGTACCCGACGGAGCCGGGCCCGTTCCCGCTCCCAGACCCGGAGGCCCCACTCACCCCCCTCCTCCTGCAGGAAGAACGCCAGCTGTCCGCCGTCGGGGGACCAGGTGAACCCCCGGGCCGTGACACGCTCGGGGAAGATGGGGATCTCTTCTCCGCTCTCACCGTCCAGGAGGAAGACGCGGACGGGGGAGGGAGGGTCGTAGGTGGGGTCGCCGTAGCGGGTGTTGTCCCGGCCCATCCGGTCGATCCGGCGGCCGGCGGTGCAGACCAGCCAGCGCCCATCGGGGGTGATGTCCCGGACCGAGAGGGACTCCAGCCGGAGGGCGTCCCGGGGGGTGAATGCCTGCTTCTCCTGCGCCGCCGCCTCGGGCGGATCCCCTGCCAGGGCGGGGAGGCCGCCCAGGAGGAGGACCGCGGCGAGACGGAGGATGAACGGCGAGCGTCGGGCCGTGGGCATGCGTTCTCTCCAGGGGCTCGAGTTCGGGTCGGATGTCAGCGGGGCGGGATGTTCCCCTCCGGGTCGTCCTTCGGGAGGGGGGGGAGCGGTTCCCGGGGAGGCGGGGCATCGGCGAGATCGAGTTCGATGGCCTCGACCTGCTTCAGGGCCGCGATCCAGGGGATCCGGTCCGGGGCCGTGGTCACGGTCACGAAACGGTCCAGGGCCTGCTGGAGCTGGCCGTAGGCCGAGATCCGCTCGATATCCTCCGGGGTGATGACCTCCCGGGTACGGACCACCACCCGGACGTACTCTCCCAGCTCGACCGTCTGCTCCTCACCGAAGAAGGCCTGCTTCAGGGCCAGGTCGAGCTTGCCCTTCACCCTCCCCTGTTCCAGCGTGGGCGGTCCCGGGGCGCACGCGGAGATAAGGAGCGCGGTGAGCAGTGCCGTTGACGCGAGGCGGGGGGGAAGAGGTCGCATGAGGTCCCTTATCCGTCGGCTCCGGGCGGCCGCCGGCTCCTTCCGGGTTTGAGGTCGCGTTCGATGACCAGGGTCAGTTCCTCCCCATCGTACGAGAGGACGGCGGCGCGTTCCACATCCTCCTCGTCGCGTACGGGCTGGAGGTGATCCGGATCGACCCGCACCAGGGCGCGGCCTTCCTCCCACACCAGACCCAGGGGAGCGGAGCGTCCGGCCGAAGGGTCGGGGGCCGCACCCCGGACGGCGAAGGCGACGCTCCCGCCGGGACCCTCGGCGAGGCGGATGCGCTCTTCCACCGTCCCGCCTTCGGCCACGAGGTCCAGTTCCTCCGGGAGCAGCCGGAGCCGGAGCTCACCGCTGTGGATCCGCACCTTCATGCCTGTCTGCGCCGCTCGCCCCCACCCAGCTCCCGGGCGAGTTCCTCGGCCTCTTCGGACGTGTTGATCCCTCGGACCGCCCCGGCATACCGGTTCGGGATGCGGGTGAGCCGGAAGCGGCCGGCGGAGACGAGGGCATGAAGGGAGCGCATCCCCCCGGCCATCAGGTGCCCTATGAGGGGGAGGGAGGCGGGGGTGTAGACGGCGAAGAGGGGTTGGAGGCCGCCCCCCTCCAGGAAG
>JAWOFN010000140.1:0-2529 GCA_046497505.1 bacterium
CACCCACCGGATGGCGGAGGCCAACAAGGCGTTCGCTCATTACAGGTGGTAGTCCCCTCCTTCCTCTGCATGCCTTCCTGAGTTCGCCCTTCCGAGAGAGTCCAGAACCAGCCAGTCATCGTCTGAGGTACGGGCCGCCCCGCCCCGAGCGGGGCTGTCTGTCGAAAACACGGCAGGATACGGAGGTAGTCTACTTGTCACGCAGGGTCCCACTGGAGCGCGTCCGGAACATCGGCATCATGGCGCACATCGATGCCGGCAAGACCACAACGACGGAGCGCATCCTCTTCTATACCGGGCGGGTCCACCGGATCGGTGAGGTGGACGAAGGTGCCGCCACCATGGACTGGATGGAGCAGGAGAAGGAGCGGGGTATCACGATCACCTCGGCTGCCACCACCACGTTCTGGCGGGACCACCGGATCAACATCATCGATACGCCCGGACACGTGGACTTCACCGTCGAAGTGGAGCGTTCGCTCCGTGTCCTCGACGGCGCGGTGGCGGTGTTCTGTGCCGTGGGCGGGGTGGAGCCGCAGTCGGAGACGGTATGGCGGCAGGCGGACAAGTACCGGGTGCCCCGTATCGCGTACGTGAACAAGATGGACCGCATGGGCGCGGACTTCGAGAACGTGCTCGAGATGATGAGGGAGCGCCTGAAGGCGAACGTGCTCCCCGTCCAGCTCCCGGTGGGTTCCGGCGATCTGTTCACCGGGATCATCGACCTGATCAACGGCAAGGCCTACTTCTACGACGAGGCCAGCCAGGGTGTCACGGTCGAAGAGGCCGAGATCCCCGACAGTCACAAAGAGAAGGCCCACGACTACCGGCAGCGGATCCTGGAGTCGGTGGCGGAGTACAACGACACGCTGCTGGAGAAGTTCCTCGAGGAGGAGGACATCGAGGAGTACGAGATCAAGGCGGCGATCCGGCTGGCCACGCTGGACAACAAGCTGGTACCGGTCTTCTGCGGCTCCTCCTACAAGAACAAGGGCGTCCAGAAGATGCTTGACGGCGTGGTGGATTACCTTCCGGCGCCCATCGACGTACCCCCCATGGACGGGGTGGTGCCGGAGCATGAGAACGAGCACATCGAGCGGAAGGCATCGGACGACGAGCCGTTCAGCGCCCTGGCTTTCAAGGTGATGACCGACCCCTACGTGGGACGGCTCACCTTCTTCCGGGTCTACAGCGGTGTGGTGAACGCCGGTGACCATGTCCTGAACCCCCGTTCCAACCGGTCGGAGCGGATCGGGCGCATCCTGCAGATGCACGCCAACAAGCGTGAGGAACTGGACGCGGTCTACGCCGGGGACATCGCGGCGGTGGTGGGGCTGAAGAACACGAATACCGGGGACACGCTCTGCGACAAGGACGCCCCCATCCTGCTGGAGAGCATGAACTTCCCCAAGCCGGTCATCAACGTGACCATCGAGCCGAGGAGCCGGGCGGACGAAGAGAAGCTGACCATGAGCCTGGCCAAGCTGGCCGAGGAGGACCCCACATTCAACGTCCACACGGACGAGGAGACGGGGCAGACCATCATCTCGGGTATGGGGGAGCTCCACCTGGAGGTGCTGGTGGACCGCCTCCTCCGGGAGTTCAAGGTGGAGGCGAACGTGGGCCGCCCCCAGGTGGCTTACCGGGAGTCGATCACCAAGCACGTGGAATACGAGCTGCGTCACGTCCGCCAGACCGGCGGCCGTGGGCAGTACGCCCACGTGATCATGGAGTTCAAGCCGGGCAGGCCCGGCTCCGGCCTGACCTTCGAGAGCAAGGTCACCGGGGGGAACATCCCAAGGGAGTTCATCCCCTCGGTGCACCGGGGTGTGGAGGAGGCCATGCGCAACGGTGTGCTGGCCGGCTACCCGCTCGAGGACATCGAGACCACCCTCATGGACGGGTCGTACCACGAGGTGGACTCCAGCGAGATGACCTTCAAGATCGCCGGCTCCCGCTGTCTGAGGGAGGCGTGCCGGCAGGCGGGCCCGGTCCTGATGGAGCCGGTCATGGCCGTCGAGGTCGTCACCCCCGAGGAGTACATGGGGGACGTGATGGGGGACATATCCGGGCGCCGCGGCAAGGTGAAGGACTACCACATGCGGCAGGAGGCCCAGGTGATCGAGGCGCAGGTGCCGCTGGCCGAGATGTTCGGGTATGCCACCTCACTGCGTTCCACGACCCAGGGCAGGGCCGTGTTCACCATGCAGTTCGATCACTACGCCCGAGTACCGAAGAGCATCCAGGAAGAGATCGTCAACCAGACCGCCGGCGTCAGCAGCTGACGAGGAGCTGACGCGGTCAGGCTCGAACGGACCCAAAGAGAAGAGAGCGAGTCATGGCGAAGGAGAAATTCGAGCGTACGAAGCCCCACGTGAACGTGGGGACCATCGGTCACGTGGACCATGGCAAGACGACGCTGACCGCCGCGATCACGGAGATCCAGAACAAGCGTGGGCTATCGGACTTCGTGTCGTTCGACCAGATCGACAAGGCGCCGGAGGAGAAGGCGCGGGGGATCACGATCGC